>NZ_JAEMTF010000103.1 GCF_016462415.1 Williamsia sp.
GCGTGCGAGGACACCGGCGTCGACACCCTGGTGCTCGGTGGCGGCGCGACGGCGAACTCGCGGATCCGATCACTCGCCGAGGCGCGGTGCGCGGACGCCGGTGTGACGCTGCGGATCCCGAAGCCGCGCCTGTGTACCGACAACGGCGTGATGATCGCGACGCTGGGAGCCCACGTCATCGCCGGAGGTGCACCGCCGTCGGCCCTGACCGTGGCCACCGACCCGGGGATGTCGGTACAGATCAGCGCCTACTGACGCTGCGGTTCGCCTCAACCGCGAAGGGGTCAGCTGTCGGCGCGGACCGAGCGTGCGACATCGACGAAATCGTCCGCGCCGCACAGAGATGACCCGTCGGTGTCGACGGCCTGACTGCGCAGGATCGCGCGCTGGGTGGGACGCGCGGCCTCGTACCGTGCGCATCCATCGTCGGTAAGTTCGGCGAACACCGAGCGACGATCGTTCTCGCACATGGATCGTCGGGCGAGTCCGCACTTGTCGAGCCCGGCGACGAGACGGGACAGCGCGCTCTGGCTCAGGTGCACCTGCGCGGCCAGTTCACTCATCCGGAGTTTGTTATCCGGTGCAGAGGCCAGCAGTTCGAGGACCTCGAACTCGCTGCCGCTGATCTGGTGCCCGGCCTCGAGGGCCCGGTCGATCTCGCAGTGCAGGCGGTGATAGCGAACGGTGAGCTGATGCCACGCGGCGGCGAGGGCGTCCTCGTCGCACGGATCGGCGGCCGGGGCGGGTTGCGCCGACGCATGCTCACCGATGGACATGCCCCGCAGACTATCACATGTCAACTCATTTATTGCAGTGACATTATTTGTAGACACATTGAATGCATCTGCATATAGTCCTCCGCATGACTCTGAAACTCAGTGATTCATCAGGAAACGAGACCGACGTGCGCACCGCGCCGTCGGTGGATGGGGGAGAGACGGGTTCCTCGGTCGTCACGACGGCGCGGGGCTGGTCCACGGCGACATGGATCCTGCTGGTGGTGCTGGCCGGAGCGCTGTTCCTCGACGGGCTCGACGTCTCGATGGTGGGGGTCGCGCTCCCGTCCATGGGTGCCGACCTGGGCATGGACCAGTCGCAACTGCAATGGATCGTCAGCGGTTACGTGCTCGGATACGGCGGCTTCCTGCTGCTGGGCGGACGCGCCAGTGATCTCTTCGGCAGGCGGACGGTGTTCCTGGCCGCGCTCGCGGTGTTCGGTGTCGCCTCGGTGATCAGCGCGCTGGTCGAGGTGAACTCGGCGATCGTCGCGCTGCGGTTCATCAAGGGGGTCGCCGCGGCGTTCACCGTCCCGGCCGGTCTGTCCATCATCACCACGACGTTCGCGGAGGGCCCCGCGCGCAACAAGGCGCTGAGCATCTACACGGTGTGCGGCGCCAGCGGCTTCTCGTTGGGCCTCGTCTTCGGCGGGCTGCTCACCGAGGTCGGTTGGCAGGCCACCCTGCTGTTCCCGGGTCCGGTCGCGGTGCTCCTGCTCCTCGCGGGCATCAAGGTCATCCCGTCGGTCGCCCGCCCCGCGGTCAACTGGGGGCACCTCGACGTCGGCGGCGCCCTCACCAGCACCGGCGCGCTGCTGATCGTGGTCTACGCCGTCGTGCGCGCACCCGATGTCGGCTGGGCCGCCCCGTCGACCATCGGGCTGTTCGCCGCCTCGGCCGCTCTGTTGGTCGCGTTCCTCACCATCGAGGCCCGTCATCGCAACCCGCTGCTGCGCCTCGGGATCCTGCGCTCGCTCACCCTGGTCCACGCGAACATCTCCGCCGCGGTCATGTTCGGCAGCTACGTCTCGTTCCAGTTCCTGGTGACTCTCTACCTGCAGGACTCGCTCGGCTGGTCGCCGATCGCGATGTCCCTCGGGTTCCTTCCTGCGGGCCTGCTCGTCGTGGCGAGTGCGTTCGGCATGGACCGCGTGCTCGACCGCGTCGGGACGCCGATCCTGATCGCCATCGGGCTGACCGCGTTCGTCGGCGGATACCTGCTGTTCCTGCGTGCTCAGCCGGGCATGGGGTACGCGAACTTCTTGCTCCCGACGATCCTGCTGCTCGGACTGGGCTTCGCACTCTGCTTCCCGGCGGTGAACTCGCAGGCCACCGCCGGCGTCTCCGATGCCGAACAGGGCCTGGCGTCCGGACTGGTCAACACCAGCATCCAGATCGGCGGGGCGATCATGATCGCAGTGGTCACGGCGATCACCGCCAGTTCGGGCGGGACGCAGGTGCCGGGGGAGATGATCGGCGGGATGTCGACCGCGATCACGGTCATCTCCGTGTTGTCGATGCTCGGCGTGGCCGGGAGTCTGCTGGTGATCGCACGTCGTCGGCGTCCGAAGGTTCTGGCACTCCGGGGTACTTCGTGAATGTCGGGAGCCTGGCCGTGGTCGCGCGGGAACTGGCACTCGCCACTACTTGAGTGCTGGCACTCGCATGTATAGAGTGCCAGGTGGCACCGAGTGCGGTTGCGGCTCCCGCGACGACGCAACCGAGCTAGGCGCCATAAGCATCGAATCGACTCCAAAGAGGCCGGACGCACCGTCCGGCCCAGAACCCCGAAAGTGGAGGGCTCACATCGTGGCGAGCGTGAACATCAAGCCGCTCGAGGACAAGATCCTCGTCCAGGCCAACGAGGCTGAGACGACGACCGCCTCCGGCCTGGTCATCCCTGACACGGCGAAGGAGAAGCCCCAGGAGGGCACCGTCATCGCCGTGGGCGAGGGACGTGTCACCGAGCAGGGCAACCGGGTCCCGGTCGACGTCAAAGAAGGCGACACCGTCATCTACAGCAAGTACGGCGGAACCGAGATCAAGTACTCCGGTGAGGAGTACCTGATCCTGTCCGCGCGCGACGTGCTGGCAGTCATCTCGAAGTAGTCCTCACCAGCAGGCTCGTATGAGCCTGTCGAGGACAAGCCGCCCCGGACACTCCCTGCTGGGGGGTGGCCGGGGCGGATTCGTTCCACCAGCTCGAACCCACAGCACTGCATTGACTCCTGAAGGAGCTAGCGACCACATGTCCAAGAAACTCGAATTCAGCGACCAGGCCCGGCGCTCGCTGGAACGCGGCGTCGACAAGCTCGCCGACACCGTCAAGGTGACCCTCGGCCCCCGCGGCCGGCACGTGGTCCTCGCCAAGGCGTTCGGCGGGCCCACCGTGACCAACGACGGCGTGACCATCGCCCGCGAGATCGACCTGGAGGACCCGTTCGAGGACCTCGGCGCACAGCTGGTCAAGTCCGTCGCCACCAAGACCAACGACGTCGCCGGTGACGGCACCACCACCGCGACCGTCCTCGCACAGGCGATCATCAAGAACGGTCTGCGCAACGTCGCCG
This sequence comes from Williamsia sp., assembly GCF_016462415.1. Taxonomy (GTDB): domain Bacteria; phylum Actinomycetota; class Actinomycetes; order Mycobacteriales; family Mycobacteriaceae; genus Williamsia_A. The sequence goes on from NZ_JAEMTF010000103.1 coordinate 3,347, forward strand.
CCGGCGCCAACCCCATCGCTCTCGGCTCGGGGATCTCGCAGGCCGCCGACGCGATCTCGCAGGCCCTGCTCGCCGCCGCCACCCCGGTGGAGGGTGAGAAGGCCATCGCCCAGGTCGCGTCCGTCTCGTCGCGTGACGAGGAGATCGGCGCGATGGTCGGCAAGGCCATGTCGGCGGTCGGGGTCGACGGTGTCGTCACCGTCGAGGAGAGCTCGGGACTGAGCACCGACCTCGAGATCACCGAGGGCGTCCAGTTCGACAAGGGTTTCCTCTCGCCGTACTTCGTCACCGACGTCGACAGCCAGGAGGCTGTTCTCTCCGACGCCAGCGTCCTGCTCTACCGCGAGAAGATCAGCTCGCTGCCCGACTTCCTGCCGCTGTTGGAGAAGGTCGCCGAGGCGGGCAAGCCGCTGCTGATCATCGCCGAGGACATCGAGGGCGAGCCCCTGTCCACCCTGGTGGTCAACTCGATCCGCAAGACCATCCGCGCGGTCGCGGTCAAGGCGCCGTTCTTCGGTGACCGGCGCAAGGCGTTCCTCGACGACCTCGCCGTCGTCACCGGTGCCACCGTCATCAACACCGACATCGGTCTCAGTCTCGCCGAGGCGGGTCTCGACTCGCTCGGTTCGGTGCGTCGTGTCGTCGTCACCAAGGACGCCACCACCATCGTCGACGGTGCCGGCACCGCCGAGGCCATCTCGGCGCGCACCGATCAGCTGCGTCGCGAGATCGAGGCCAGCGACTCCGACTGGGACCGCGAGAAGCTGGCCGAGCGGCTGGCCAAGCTGTCCGGCGGTGTCGCGGTGATCCGCGTGGGTGCGGCCACCGAGACCGCGCTCAAGGAGCGCAAGCACCGCGTCGAGGACGCGGTCGCCGCGGCCAAGGCCGCGGTCGAGGAGGGCATCATCCCCGGTGGCGGATCGGCCATCGTGCAGGCGTCGGCGGCTCTCGACGAGCTGGCGGCGACCCTCACCGGCGACGAGGCACTCGGCGTCGCCGTGGTCCGCACGGCGGTCAAGGCCCCGCTGCACTGGATCGCGACCAACGCCGGAGCCGACGGTTCGGTGGTCACCGCGACCGTCGCCGCCGCCGAGCGGGGCCACGGCTTCAACGCCGCGACCCTGACCTACGGCGACCTGCTGGCCGACGGCATCGTCGACCCGGTGAAGGTCACCCGCTCGGCCGTCGTGAACGCCGCGTCGGTGGCGCGCATGGTGCTCACCACCGAGAGCGCGATCGTGGACAAGCCCGCCGAGTCCGAGGACGACCACGAGGGACACGGCCACCACGGCCACAGCCACTGACCGAGGTCACGACTGAGCAGATCTGCCGACACGAGGGGCATCCGGATTTCTCCGGGTGCCCCTCGTTCGTCGTCTGGCCCGGGTCGGTTGGGATGGACTCGCCTGTTGACAGTGACTCCCACGACCGATAGACATCCGGTATGTCGGAACCGGGCGCGGGCACACTGCGTGAGCGGCAGCGCGCGCGTGTGCGCGAGGACATCCAACGTGCAGCCCTGGCCCTGATCGCCGAGCGTGGCTACGACTCGGTCAGCACCGAGGAGATCGCCGCGGCCGCCGGGGTGTCGATGAGCACGTACTTCCGATACGTCCCCACAAAAGAGGGGTTGCTGCTCGACACCGTGCGCGGCGGTGGGGCGGCGATCGTGCGCGCGTTGCGGACGCAGCCGGAGCACGTTGCGGCCCCCGCCGCGCTGACCGCCGCGATCATCGAACGCATGTCGGGCTTCGACGACGTCGACGTGGACCACTGGCGGACCGCCGTGCTCAGCGCGCCGCACCTGCTCGAGCGTGTCTCGCTGGTCGGGACATCGGACCGTGCGGCGCTCGTCGACCTGATCGCGACACGCATCGGTGTGTCGTCACGCGACAGTGTTCGCCCGGGGCTGATGGTGGAGGTGTTCCTCGCCGCGGGCGAATTCGCCTTCCATCGATGGCTGACCGCCCCGCCGGGCCGGGTTCGACTGCCGGAGCTGGTATCTCGGTGTCTCGCCCTCGTCCCGCCCATCGACGACGAAAGGTGATGAGATGTCTGCGACAGCATCCGTGATCCCCTCGAGCCCGCGCGAGTTGACCGGCCGATGGCTCGAGTCGGTGCTCGGTACCGACGAGCGCCCGGTGTCTGTCGACACGGTGACCGTCGACCCGGTGGGGACCGGTCAGACGGGGGCGACCTACCGGCTGACCGTCGTCTACACCGACCCGGCGCAGTCGTGGCCGGCGACGATCGTGGTGAAACTGCCGTCGCAGGACGCGGGTGTACGCGAACGAGTCGCACTGGGATATCGGTCTGAACACGTCTTCTACTCCGTCGTCGCCGACACGGTCGCGATCCCGGTCCCGGACTGTCTGCACGTCGACATCAGCGACGACGCCACAGATTTCGTGCTGGTGCTGACCGATCTCGCGCCGGCGGTCCAGGGCGATCAGATCGCCGGGTGCACACTGTCGCAGGCCCGTGCGGCCGTGAGGGCTCTGGCCGGACTGCACGGTCCGCGGTGGTGTGACCCGACCTGGCTGACCCTCGAGGGCGTCGTCATGCCGGTGCCGGACGCCGCCACCGCCGGTGGGTTCGGCGACCTCGCGCGCATCGCCACCACGACCACGATCGACAGACTCGGCCACTCGCTGAGCGCGGCCGACCGCGCCACGCTCACCGACTGCGCCGAGGTCATCACGCCATGGCTGCGGTCGGACACCGAGCGGTTCTCGTTGTTACACGGCGACTTCCGACTGGACAACCTGTTGTTCCACCCCGATACCGACGAGGTCACCGTGGTCGACTGGCAGACGTTGAGCGTGGGGCTGCCCGCGCGCGACCTCGCCTACTTCGTCGCCACCAGCCTGGACCCCGACACCCGCGCCGAGCACGAACGTGACCTGGTCGGGGCCTACCACCAGGCGTTGTCGGAACACGGCGTGCGCGGATACGACGCCCAGACGTGTTGGCGCGACTACCGATCCGGGATGCTGTCGATCCCGCTGATCACCACGCTCGGGTTCGCCTTCGCCGCCGGGTCCGACCGCGGTGACGACATGTTCGTCGCCATGATCGAGCGGGGCTGCGAGGCCATCCGGGCCCTGGGGACCCTCGATCTCGTCGGCGACCGGCGGTGACCCCGCGCCACCCCGAACTGGGGGCGTACCTGCTGGCGGGACAACCCGACAGCGTTCGCGACATCGTCGACGAGGTGCGCGGCGCGCAACGACTCGGCCTGGGAACGGCGTTCATCTCCGAGCGCTACAACAAGAAGGAGGCCGCCGTCCTGACCGGTGCCGCGGGCGCGGCGAGCGACGACATCGGCATCTGCACGGCTGCGACGAACCACAACACCCGCCATCCGATGGTCACCGCGGGCATGACGCGCACGGCGCGGGATCTCACCGACGGCCGGTTCACCCTGGGACTGGGCCGGGGGATCCGACTGCTGCAGGACGCCTACGGGATCCCGCCGATCACGACCGCGGCCATCGAGGACTTCGTCGGCATCATGCGCGCGCTGTTCCGCGGCGAGACGATCGTCGGCCACGACGGGCCGGCCGGGAAGTTCCCCGTCCTGCACCTCGACGCATCGTCGGACGAGTACCTGCCCATGGCGCTCGTCGCGTTCGGCCCCCGCACGCTCGAACTCGGTGGCCGCCTGTTCGACGACGTCATCCTGCACACCTACTTCACCGACGAGACCACCCGACGGTGCGTCGAGACCGTCAAGACCGCGGCGGAGCGCGCCGGGAGGGATCCGGAGGAGGTGCGGGTGTGGGCGTGTCTGGCCACCGTCGGCGACCACGTGCCCCACCCGGATCGGATGCGCAAGACCGTCGGACGCCTGGGCACCTATCTCCAGGGATACGGCGCGCTCATGGTCGAGACCAACCGATGGGATCCCGCCGTGCTGCAGCGTTTCCTGACCGATCCGGTGATCAGCAGCGTGGCCGGTCTCGACATCGTCGGCACCCCTGATCAACTCGAGCACGCGGCGACGCTGATCCCGCAGGAGTGGTTGGCCGCCAGTGCCACCGGTTCACCGGAGCAGTGTGTCGCCGCCATCCGACACCAGTTCGATCTCGGATGCGATGCGGTGATCCTGCACGGGGCCACGCCCGCTGAACTCGAACCGATCATCGAGGCCTACGGGCGTCGGTGACGCGGTCACGCCACGGCCGAACACGCCACGAGGGGCACCCGGATCCCGGGTGCCCCTCGTGGACTCGTCTGTGGGTGGGTCGGTCAGCCGGCCATGCGGCGACCGACGCCGCGCTTCATCAGCATCCCGCGCTCGGACTCCGAGAGTCCTCCCCAGATGCCGTACGGCTCGGCGACGGCGAGAGCGTGCTCACGGCACTGCGCGATGACCGGGCACTGGTGGCACAACTCCTTGGCGCGACGCTCGCGGTGCGCTCGGGCGCGGCCGCGCTCGCCGTCCGGGTGGAAGAACATCGACGAGTCGACGCCCCGGCAGAGTCCCTTCATCTGCCAGTCCCAGATATCCGCGTTGGGTCCGGGAAGGCTGTTTGGTTGCGGCATCTGCTGGCTCCTTGAACTGCCGAAATCGGCGTGAACTGGTTGGGTGAAGCAGTTCTCCGTGGTCGAGTACGACGTTGTTCCCGTCCGACGTGATCTAGGTAAGCAAACCGTCCAAAACGAGTCAACAAGCCGCCCAGCCTGCGGAAAAAGGCCTGTTATCGACCGGATGTTAACGGCGGGTTGCGGAGTTCTGTCACCTCGGGAGTCCCACAAACGGACCACGGTCAGCATCGACGACTTCGATCAAACCGCTCGTCAGGCAGGCAAATCCGCAATCGACGACCACCTGTTACACACCTGTGGAACCGGTGGACTAATGCCCGTTTGCGTGGGCTTGGGTTACATGGAATACATATTCGAGTGACATGTCAGTGACATCGCGCGACATTGTGCCGCGTCAACAGAAGGTTAATTTCTCGCTACATCGACGAGCGCAGCACCATATACCCATGAATGACGATCTGCAGGACGTCGCATTCGGATCCCGTCCGGGCTTCGCGATGCCGCCAGGGCGAACCGGAGACGGCGGTGCGGGCATCGATTCGTGGATGCGTGCGGTCGCCTCGGGCGCGCGCGGTCACTACGCCGCGGCGTCCGCAGAACTCGATCGTGCATGCGGATCGACGGCGAACCCGGCCGTCCGGTCGCTGGCGTCGTCCACCCGGGCCTCGCACCTGCGTCAGGCCGGTCGTCACGCCGCGGCCCGACGACACGACGGAGAGGCGCTGCGGTGGGTGGCGGATCCCGCATCCGATGCGGTCAGCCGGGCAGCGGCGCTCGATGCGCTGATCGGGTTGGCCGCCGACAGCCTCGGAACGGCCCAGTTCGATCTGGCAGACCGATTGTTGGCGCGGTGCGAGGACTCCCTGGCCCGCATCGACGACGATCCGTGGATCTGGACAGGCCGTCTGCGTCTACGGCATCTCTGGGTGCGGACCGAGTCCGCGTTGTACCGGGGTGACGCACGCCGGGCGCACGAGCAGATGCTCGACGGCAGGGACCTGATCGACGCATGCCCGTCGGTACGTCATCGGATCAAGACGGACCTCATCGCGGCGGCGACGTCGGCGGCGACCGGGGACTCCGTCGTGGCGATCCGGGCGGCGTCCGGGTGCGCCGACGCAGCGCGGACGCATGGTCAGCTGCCGCTCGAATGGGCGGCGACGAGTCTGCTCGTCGGAATCGGCGCCGCATCGGACGGAAGTGGTGCGCTCGTCGCCTCCGAGGCGCGTCTGCGTACCGAACTGAACGCCCGAGGGGGCGGATTCAACCCCCGGTGAGCGTGCGCCGCGTCATCTCGTGACCCATCCGTACCCGTGGTCACGTTTTTCCCGGACTCCGCTCGCTAAGCTGACGACCGGACTTCCATGACCACGGCCGTGGCGACCTGGTCTCACCGCAGACCCGTTCGTCCGGCCACATGTAACGCAGGGACCCCACTCGACGATGATCCTCACAGGTGACGAGTTAGATCGCGCTGTCGCCGCCGCAGGGCGGGGCAGCCGGTCAGCTCTCTCTGATGTTCTCGAGAGTGTTCGGCCCCTTGTCGTGCGGTATTGCAGGGCGAGGGTGGGGGCTGGTGAACGGCATTCGCTGTCCGCCGACGATGTGGCGCAGGAGGTCTGTATGGCCGTGATGACCGCGCTGCCCAGGTATTCAGACCAGGGGCGGCCGTTCATGGCCTTCGTGTACGGGATCGCCGCACACAAGGTCGCCGACGCACATCGTGGGGCGGCGCGGGTCAAGGCAGATCCGGTCGAGACCATCCCCGAGGGGATGGACGTCGACGACGGACCGGAACAGATGGCGCTCAATGCCGACGCGAGTCGGCGGATGAGTGAACTGCTCGACCGGCTCCCGGAGAAGCAGCGCGAAGTCCTTGTCATGCGGTTGGTGATGGGGATGTCGGCGGAGGAGACGGCCGACGCGATCGGGAGCACCGCGGGAGCGGTACGCGTCGCGCAACACAGAGCATTGAACAAGTTGAAGAGCGAGATGATGAGAGCAGGTGAGGGCAGATGAACGACCGTGACTATCCCGTGTCCTCACCCGAGGATCCGGACGACGCGACCCCGATCGATCTCGCATCGCTGCGCGCCGACGACCGACTGCTCGACGCCCTGTCCCGCAATCAGGTGCCGGGCAACGGTCTCGACGGTTCCGCCGACTACCAGTTGGCGTCGTTGCTGGCCGAATGGCGGCACGAGATCGACGCGCGGCCCATGCCCGCAGGCCCCACCCTCGTCGAGGTCGAGACCGAGATGGCGCGGACCAGACGCGCCGGATCCCGCCACACCGCCCTCAAGCGCCTCCGCATGGTCAGCGGTGCGGCCGCGGTCGCCGTCGTCGCCTTCGGGGCCATCACCGTCCTCGCACAGAACTCCAATCCCGGCGATCCGCTGTGGAAGGTCAAGGAGGCGATGTTCGGCAGTGCGGCGAGCCAGACCGTCGCCTCGGCGAGCGCGCAGTCGAATCTGGAGAAGGCCGAGCAGGCGTTGTCCTCCGGCGACAAGCGCGAGGCCGCGCAATACCTGGTCGATGCCCAGAACGAGGTGAGCGGCATGAGCGGGGACGACGCCCGCCAGCGAATGCAGGACTGGGCCCAGCGGCTGGCCACCCAGGTCGGTCCGATCCAGGACAACCCGTTGACGTCGCTCACCTCGCTGCCGTCGATCCCGGGTCTGCCGCCGATCGAGATCCAGGTCCCGACCGATCAGGTCAGCCCGTCGATCCCGTCGAGCATCCTCGACCAGCAGAAGCAGATGCGTGCCCGTGCGATCGTGCCGACCAAGCCGACGACGAAGCCGTCGACTCCGGTGACCACCACTCCGCAGGCCCCGGCATCGACACCGACCGACGACGACTCGAGCGCCTCGACGACGACGACCACCACCACGCCCGCGGGCTGACAGCCCCGAACGACGACAACGGCCGACGGTGAACCCGTCGGCCGTTGTCGTCGGTGGTGTGGTGGTGACGATCAGTCGTCGTCGGAGGTGTGCATCATCGCGTCGGCGTATCCGCGGCAGTAATCCCAGGTGACGTAGGCGTCCGGGGACGGATCCACGGCCGGCTCGTGCGGACGCACCGTGCCCTCGACCAGGAGCTGCAGCAGGTTGGCGCGCAGCATGTCCCAGTCGTGATAGTGATCCTGCTGACAGTCCTCGCAGACCACGACGAGCCCGCGCACGCCGCGACGGGCCAACAACGCCTCGTACACGGCGAGGTCGGCGAGGTCCTCCTCGACCGCGAGGCGCTCGTCGGCGTCGAGCGGCTGGGCCGGCTCGACCGAATCCAGAGCAGCCGACGGATCGCCGCCCGGATCGTCGGCGAAGGGGTCCGGGGGCAGTCCCGGCGGCAGGTGGTCACGCACACGACCACCGTAGTCAGCGACCGTCACGCCGCGCCACTCTCGCGCGCGCGCCGAGCGGAATTCGTGCACAGGGGATCGGCTTATACGATGGACCGAAGTACTTCGCTCGAGTGCACTCGTTTCCCCATTCACTCGGCACTTCACCAGAGAGGCGCACTGGCGATGACTCATTCCGCAAACCGCAACGGCTCGTCGGAGACAGCTCCGGTCGTCCCCGCGGTACGGACCGGCGGCGACGACCCGAACAAGGTCGCCATGCTCGGCCTCACCTTCGACGACGTCCTCCTCCTCCCGGCGGCGTCGGACGTGATCCCCAGCGAGGTCGACACCTCCTCGCAGGTGACCCGCGAGATCCGGCTGAAGGTGCCGCTCGTCAGCTCCGCCATGGACACCGTCACCGAGTCGCGGATGGCCATCGCGATGGCCCGCGCCGGCGGTATGGGCGTCCTGCACCGCAACCTGTCGATCGACGAGCAGGCCGGGCAGGTCGAGACCGTGAAGCGCTCCGAGGCCGGGATGGTCACCGATCCGGTGACCTGCAGCCCCACCAACACCCTCGCCGAGGTCGACGCGATGTGTGCGCGCTTCCGTATCTCCGGGCTGCCCGTCACCGACTCCGACGACAACCTGCTGGGCATCATCACCAACCGCGACATGCGGTTCGAGGTCGACCAGAACCGTCCGGTGTCGGAGGTCATGACCAAGGCTCCGCTAATCACCGCCCAGGAGGGCGTGTCGGCCGAGGCCGCCCTGGGACTGTTGCGGCGCAACAAGCTCGAGAAGCTGCCGATCGTCGACGGCAACGGCAAGCTCACCGGCCTGATCACGGTGAAGGACTTCGTCAAGACCGAGCAGCATCCCGATGCGACCAAGGACTCCGACGGACGGCTGTTGGTCGGCGCCGCGATCGGTACCGGCGACAGCCAGTGGGCCCGTGCGATGGCGCTCACCGACGCCGGGGCCGACGTGATCATCGTCGACACCGCGCACGCGCACAATCGCCTGGTTCTCGACATGGTCGCCAAGCTCAAGGCCGAGGTCGGCGACCGCGTTCAGATCGTCGGCGGCAACGTCGCGACCCGCGAGGCGGCCCAGGCCCTGGTCGACGCCGGGGCCGACGCGGTCAAGGTCGGTGTCGGGCCGGGATCGATCTGCACCACCCGCGTCGTCGCGGGTGTCGGAGCACCGCAGATCACCGCGGTGATGGAGGCGGTCGCGGTGTGCAAGAGGGCCGGTGTCCCGGTCATCGCCGACGGTGGCCTGCAGTTCTCCGGCGACATCGCCAAGGCTCTGGCCGCCGGTGCGTCGACCGTGATGTTGGGGTCGTTGCTCGCCGGTACGGCGGAGGCCCCGGGTGAGCTCATCCTGGTGAACGGCAAGCAGTTCAAGAGCTACCGCGGCATGGGGTCGCTGGGCGCGATGCAGGGCCGTGGCGACCGCAAGTCGTTCTCCAAGGACCGCTACTTCCAGGACGACGTGCTCTCGGAGGAGAAGCTGGTCCCCGAGGGCATCGAGGGTCGGGTCCCGTTCCGCGGACCCCTGACCCAGGTGATCCACCAGCTGCGCGGCGGACTGCGTGCCGCGATGGGCTACACCGGCGCGGCGACCATCGAGGATCTGCAGCAGGCGCGGTTCGTGCAGATCACCTCGGCGGGCCTCAAGGAGAGCCACCCGCACGACATCACGATGACCGTCGAGGCGCCCAACTACTATTCCCGGTGATCGCCCAGCGATCGTCGTAGACGTAACGCCCGACCGGGTCCCGGTCGGTTGAGCCATGGTTGACAGAAGGGCGCATCGGTGCGGGATCTTGTGGACATCGGCATGGGCAGAACCGCCCGGCAGACCTTCGAGCTCGATGACATCAACATCGTCCCGTCGCGTCGCACCCGCTCGTCGAGCGAGGTGTCGACCGCGTGGCAGCTCGACGCCTACCGGTTCGACACCCCGATCCTGTCGCACCCCACCGACGCGCTGGTCTCGCCGGAGTCGGCGATCGAACTCGGCCGTCTCGGTGCGCTCGGTGTGCTCAACGGTGAGGGGCTGTGGGCCCGGCACCGCGACGTGGAGGCCAAACTCGCCGAGGTGATCGCGATCGCCGTCGACGATGTCGATCCGGCCGCGGCCATACGTCGGCTGCAGGAACTGCACGCCGCGCCCCTCGACACCGGTCTGCTCGCCGAGAACGTCGCCCGCGTGCGCGACGCCGGCGTCACCACCGCGGTCCGGGTCAGCCCGCAGCACGCGCAGGAGCTCACGCCCGCCCTCGTCGGTGCCGGCATCGACCTGCTCGTCGTGCACGGCACGATCATCTCCGCCGAGCACGTCTCGCACGACGACCGCGAACCGCTCAACCTCAAGACCTTCATCAGTGAACTCGACATCCCGGTGGTCGCCGGCGGTGTGCACGACCACCGCACCGCACTGCACCTGATGCGCACCGGCGCCGCGGGTGTCGTGGTCGGATACGGCTCGGCCGCCGGGTCGACCACCACCGGCGAGGTCCTCGGCATCGGCGTCCCCATGGCGACCGCCATCGCCGACGCGGCTGCCGCCCGTCGGGAGTACCTCGACGAGACCGGCGGGCGGTACGTGCACGTCATCGCCGACGGCGACATCCACTCCTCGGGCACCCTCGCCAAGGCGATCGCCTGCGGCGCCGATGCCGCGATGCTCGGTACCCCGTTGGCCGCGTCGGCGGAGGCACCCGGGCGCGGCTGGTTCTGGACCGCGGCCGCGGCACACCCGTCGCTGCCCCGTGGCGCGCTGCTGCAGGTGGCCGGCGACGAGGACCGTCCGCCGCTCGCCGAGGTGCTGCACGGACCGTCGTCGGAGCCGTTCGGCCAGCTCAACGTCGTCGGCGGCCTGCGTCGGTCGATGGCCAAGGCCGGGTACTCCGACCTCAAGGAGTTCCAGAAGGTCGGGCTCACCGCCTGCAGTTGATCGACCCGTGTCGCCGTAGGTGTCGCCGGATCGTGGACCGGGCAGGTAGCATTTTGTCTGTTAACGGCGGTCACAGAGACTTGTGACACAGCTGCGGCACGTGAGACAGCCCCCGGCACGGCGAGAGGTTCTGCAATGGCGCACGACTCCACGGATTTCGACGTTCTGATCATCGGTTCGGGCTTCGGCGGCAGTGTCAGTGCACTGCGCCTGGTTGAGAAGGGGTACCGCGTCGGCGTGATCGAGGCCGGTCGTCGCTTCGAGGACTCCGATCACGCGAAGACCAGCTGGCGTCTCAACAAGTTCGTGTGGGCGCCCAAGCTCGGGCTGTTCGGCATCCAGCGCATCCACATGCTGCGTGACGTCATGGTCCTGGCCGGTGCGGGTGTGGGTGGCGGTTCGCTGAACTACGCCAACACGCTCTACAAGCCGCCGACGCCGTTCTTCACCGATCCGCAGTGGGGTCACATCACCGACTGGGACGACGAACTGACCTCGCACTACGACCAGGCGCGACGAATGCTCGGCGTCGTCACCAACCCGACGTTCACCAACTCAGACCGGGTCGTCAAGGATCTGGCGGAGGAGATGGGCGCCGGCGACACGTTCGGTCCCACCCCCGTCGGCGTCTTCTTCGGCGCCAAGACCGGCGGCGAGGGCGCACCCGGCGAGACAGTCCCCGACCCGTACTTCGGAGGGGCCGGCCCGGCCCGCACCGCCTGCACCCAGTGTGGCTCGTGCATGACCGGATGTCGGGTGGGCGCGAAGAACACCCTGCTCAAGAACTACCTCGGCCTCGCCGAGAGCAACGGCGCACAGATCCTCGACCGCACCACCGTCACCGGGCTGCACCCGCACGCCGACGGGACGTGGTCGGTGGACACCGAGCGCACCGGGACCTGGACGAAGCTGCGCGCCGGGCGTCGCACCCTGACCGCCGGCCAGGTCATCGTCGCCGCAGGCACGTACAACACCCAGAAGCTCCTGCACCTGGCCAAGGACGACGGATCGCTGCCGCAGCTGTCCGACGCGCTCGGTGACCTCACCCGCACCAACTCGGAGTCGATCCTCGGGGCGATGCGCACCAAGGTCGATCCCACCGACGACTTCTCCGAGGGCGTCGCGATCACCTCGTCGTTCCACCCCGCCTCCGACACCCACATCGAGCCCTGCCGCTACGGCAAGGGGTCCAACGCGATGGGCCTGTTGCAGACGATGCTCACCGACGGCGAGCCCGGCCGGAACCGGTTCCTCAAATTCCTCGACGAGGTGCGCAAGAACCCGTTCGCGCTGCTCTCGCTGATCAACGTGCGGCACTGGTCGCAGCGCACGGTGATCCTGCTGGTCATGCAGAACAAGAACAACTCGCTGTCGACGTTCGTGCAGAAGCTCGGCCCCTTCCGTTTCGTCAACAGCCGACAGGGCCACGGCGAGCCCAACCCGACCTGGATCCCGAAGGGCAACGAGGCGGCGCAACGTGTCGCGGCCAAGCTCGGTGGGCTGGCCGGCGGAACCTGGGGCGACGTGTTCAACATGCCGATGACCGCGCACTACCTCGGCGGCTGTGTGATCTCCGACAAGCCGTCGACCGGTGTGATCGACCCGTTCCACCGGGTCTGGAACTACCCGACCCTGCATGTCACCGACGGATCGGCGATCAGCGCGAACCTGGGCGTGAACCCGTCGCTGTCGATCAGCGCGCAGGCCGAGCGCGCGATGTCGTTCTGGCCCAACAAGAACGGCGTCGACACCCGACCCGCGCAGGGTGAGGCCTACCGCCGCATCACCGCGGTCGCGCCGCAGGCGCCGGTCGTCCCAGAATCGGCACCCGGCGCCCTGCGTCTGCCGATCGTGGCCATCACCAACGGCAACGGCGCACCGGTCGACGGGGCGTCGCTGTTCCCGGCCGCCGGAGTGCGCCGCGACGGCGTGAGCGCCTGATCGGCCGCACCG
>NZ_JAEMTF010000019.1 GCF_016462415.1 Williamsia sp.
GACGAGAGCGGCATGGTGTCGGTCGAGGCGGCCTTTGCCATCGCGGCGATCGTCTCTGTCCTGGTCCTGGGGATCGGCGCGGTACTGGGCGTCAGTGCGCATGTCCGCTGCGTCGACGCCGCACGGGAGACAGCGCGCGTGGCCGCGCAGGGTGATTCGGTGCGCGCGATGACGGTGGGCCGTTCGGTCGCCCCGGGCGGCGCCGACATCAGCATCAGGTCCGATGCCGATCGCGTGGTCGTGACCGTGCGCGCAGAACTCGCGCTCCTCCCGGGCGTCGACCTCGGCGCGACCGCCGTGGCGGCCCTGGAGCCGATGGCGCCGGCCGACCCGTGACGTTCGCGAGAACGCCGGCCCGGCGATGCCGACGGGTGATGTCCGACGATCGAGGTGTGGCGACCGTGTTCGGTGCGTGGGTGATCGTCGGGCTCGTCAGCCTGGTGGTCGCGGTCGTGTTCGTCGGGTCGGCGGTCGTGGCCCGCCACCGGGCCCAGTCCGTGGCCGACCTCGCCGCACTCGCCGCTGCTCAACGGGCGATGCTGGCGCTCGACGATCCCTGCGGCGCCGCACGAACGCTTGCCGCCACGTCCCCGGTCACGATCGCCCGATGCCGTACCGACGGCGAGGACGTCGTCATCGTGGCGACCACGGATGTCGACCTCGGGCCGTTCGGCGTCCGCACCGCACGTGCCGTGGCGCGCGCCGGTCCCGCCGAGTGAGACCCCGGGCCGGGCGTCACCGCCCGGCACCGCGCCGAACGGCGGCACCGTCGATGTTGTCTAGGGTGAACACGACGGACGCCCGGCCCCGGGTTTCGCACACGCCCGACGCAACGGCCCCACGAGCGGTCGGCGGAAGCGAGAGCAGATGAAGGCCCGACTGGCCGAGTACGCGCGGCCCGATTTCTGCATCCTCCACCTCAGCGACACCCACCTCGTGGCCGAGGGCATCCTCTACGGCGACGTCGACAGCGGACAGCGATTGCGCGAGATCCTCGCCGACGTGCAGGCGTCGAAGGTTCGGCCGGACGCACTGGTGTTCAGCGGCGACCTCACCGACCGGGGCGAGGCGTCGGCGTACGACAACCTGCGGGCGCTGGTCGAGCCGCTGGCCGCCGAACTGGGCGCGATGGTCATCTGGTCCATGGGCAACCACGACGACCGGGCGCAGTTCCGGGCGCACCTGCTCGACGAAGCGCCGTCGAGCGCGCCGGTCGACGAACTGCACGACATCGACGGACTGCGGATCATCAGTCTCGACACCACCGTCCCCGGCTACCACCACGGTGAGGTGACCGACGCGCAGCTGGCGTGGCTGGCCGACGTCCTCGCGACCCCGGCGGAGTACGGCAGCATCCTGGTGATGCACCACCCGCCGATCCCTGCGGTGCTGGACCTGTCGACGTTGGTCGAGCTCGTCGATCAGCACAAGCTCGCGGACGTGGTGCGCGGCAGCGACATCCGGCAGATCCTCTCGGGTCACCTGCACTACTCGACGACGGCCACGTTCGCAGGCATCCCCGTGTCGGTGGTCTCCGCGACCAGCTACACCCAGGACCTCGCGGTGTCTGCCGGCGCCGTCCGGGGACGTGACGGGGCGCAGGCGCACAACCTCGTCTATGTCTACGACGAGACAGTGGTCTGCTCGGTGGTCCCCATGCGCGGTCACCCGACCGTGGGCGAGGGTGTCGACGCCGACGAGGCCGCGCGTCGGCTCGACGCGCACGGCGTCACGATCCGCGACAGCTCGCGGGCCGGGAGCCGTTCGACCTAGCGCGTCGTCGGGGACACCGCAGCCGGTGTCTCCCACTCCGCGGCGATCGGGAAGTACCGGTCGAGGAACCGTGTGACCCGATCGGTACGGACCTCGAGGTCGACCTCGGGGAAGCTGCCGTCGTTGAGGCAGAAGAAGTCCACGGCCCGCTTGGGCAGCAACTTGTCCATCGATCGCAGTCCTGCGGTCGACGTGGTGTCGATGTAGCGGACCTTGGCACCGCGCTGGACCACGGCCTGCCCCGTGCGCAGGGCGTAGTAGTGGTACAGCGAGTTGGTGACCGAGATGTTCTCGCTGGCGCGGAACGCGCTGGCGGCGGTGGCGGTGAACTCCTCCCCGAACTCGACCTCCATCTCCGACATCACGCTCTTGCGCAGAGGCGTCGCGACGTGCTCGAGGTGTCGGGTCGTCACCGATCCGAAGCGTTGCTTGAGAACTCGTCGGTTGACCCGTGCGGCGTTCTCGAACCCGCTGCGTTCGTTGTCGTTCACGCCGAGCCCGATGCGGACGGGACCCTCGATGAACATGCTGACCCCGCCCGGGGAGAAGAACATGTCCGGCTGTACCGGTCGGGCGAAGAACATGTCGTCGTTGGAGTACAGGAAGTGCTCGGAGAGGCCCGGGATCCGGTGCAGTTGCGACTCGACGGCCTGCGAGTTGTGGGTGGGCAGCACCGAGGTGTCTGCGAAGAACTCCTCGCTGGGGACGAACGTGACCCGGGGGTCGTCGGCCAGCCACGCCGGGCGGGGGGAGTCGGTCGCGACGAAGATGCGACGGATCCACGGTGCGTACATGTGCACCGAACGCAACGCGTACTTGAGTTCGTCGATCTGGCGAAACCGTGCGGCCGAGTCGTCGCCGGATCCGACCACGTAGTTCTTCATGCGCTTGGCCCGCTGGGCCTGGAACTCCGCCGACGAGCCGTCGACCCAGGAGAAGACGATGTCGATGTCGAAAGAGATGTCGGAGGCGTGGTCGTCGAACATGTTCTCGATCGTCGGCCAGGTCACACCGAACCGCTCGACGGTGCCGCGCACCACCTCGTCGGCGCGGATGGTGTTGCGGGTCAACGAGTTCTCGACCGGCAGCACCATCACCTCCTCCGACATCGACCACAGTTCGATCTGCACCGCGGTCGATGCGCCGAAGTGCAGTCCGCTGGCGGGTTCGTAGCGTGGACGGTAGAGCCGCAGCACCCGCGCGTCATCGTCCTCGGAGAGTTTGCCGTCGGCGACCAGGGTCGGGCGGTTCTTCTTGATGTCCATCGCCTTGACGTAGAACGGTTCCCGTTCACACGCGGAGACGAGCGCAGCCCGCAGTTCGGTACGCAGGTGCCAGTCGACGGCGAGAACGGGCCGCAGATCGTTTCCGCGGACCAGCAGGTAGCCGATGCCGGCGGTGTCGAGCGCGTCCCGGACGAACAGCAGGTCGGCGACCATGGCCTGGCGTGGTGTGGTGGTGGTGTTGCGCAGCGCGTGGCGACCGTGGAACTCGACGATGTCGGTGCGGTCCCGCAGGCGCGGTGTCATGGGATGTCCGGTGTCGCGCTTACGCTGTGCGACCGGCGAATTCGGTGGGACGAGATAGAGCTCGCGAGACGGCGGTGACGATGTGATGGCGATCCTTCCCAGGTGACGCAGAACCCGGGGTTTCAGCCAATGCGTGTAGGCCTCAGTGTACGGCACAAGGCGCTGAGGAGACGATTCGATGAACTCTCGGCTTCAGCCGAGCTCGCGCAGGACGAGGTCGAGCACGGCGATCGCACCGGGCTTGTCCAACGGCTCGTTTCCGTTGCCGCACTTGGGCGATTGCACACACGATGGGCAGCCGGTCTCGCATCGGCATTCGGTGACCGCGTCGCGGGTCGCACGGATCCACGTCTCGAAGGCGGCGAACCCGCGGGCGGCGAAGCCTGCGCCGCCGGGGTAGCCGTCATAGACGAACACCGTCGGGAGTCCGGTGTCGGGATGCAGGTTGGTCGACAGGCCGCCGATGTCCCACCGGTCGCACGTCGCGATCAGCGGCAACAGGCCGATGGCCGCGTGTTCGGCCGCGTGCAGCGCTCCGGGGAACCGGCTCACCGACACCCCGACGGCCTCGAGCGCTTCCGGGGTGATGGTGTACATCACCGACCGCGTGCTCAATGTCTGTGCGGGCATGTCCAACTCGACCACATCGAGGACCTCCCCGGACAGCAGCGTCCGCAGGTATCCGACGACCTGGTGGGTGACGTCCACATCGACCAGCGCGACCGTCAGTGCGCCGTGGCGCCGTTCGTCGGTGGTCGCGGTGATGTCCATCGCGGTCGACTGCCGCGCCGACGTCGTCCAGTCGGGATCCTCCGGATGTGTCAGGGCCAGTCCGTTGTCGAGGTCCAGTTCGTCGACGACGTACGAGCGCCCCTGGTGCAGGTGGACTGCGCCCGCGTGCACCGTCGACATGGCCCGCCCGGTGTCGACGGTGCCGAGAAGCTGTGAGGTGGTCGCGTCGACGATCATCACCTGGCCGCCGATGCCGCCGCGGATGTCGATGTCGCCGTGCGGGTCCAGGCCGGCGGCGACGTACCAGCCGGCGAGCCGGCGACGCAGCAGTCCCTGGGTGGTCAGGTCGTCGACGAGCGCCTGGGCGTCGAAGGCCTCGACGTCGGCCTCGGTCAGCGGCAACTCGGCCGCCGCGCAGAGCAGGTGCGGTCCGAGGACGTACGGGTTCGTGGGGTCGGTGACGCTGACCTCGACCGGCCGCGACAACAGCGCCTCGGGATGGTGCACCAGATAGGTGTCGAGGGGGTCGTCGCGCGCGATCATCACCACCAGAGACCCCGCGCCGCGTCGTCCGGCCCGGCCCGCCTGCTGCCAGAACGAGGCGACGGTGCCCGGGTACCCGGCGACGATGACCGCGTCGAGCCCGGCGATGTCGACACCCAGCTCGAGGGCGTTGGTCGTCGCCACGCCGAGCAACTCGCCATCGGACAGGGCCGCCTCGAGCTTCCGCCGGTCGTCGGCGAGGTATCCGGCGCGATAGGCGGCGACCCGGTCGACGAGCTCGGGGTCCACCGCGGCCAGGATCTGTCGGGTCGAGCGGGCGGCGACCTCGGCGCCGACCCGGCTGCGCACGAAACACAGCGTCCGTGCGCCCTCGATGACGAGGTCGGCCATGATGCGCGCGGCCTCGGTGCCCGCGGCGCGACGCACCGGCGCTCCCTGCTCGCCGGTGACACCGGGCGTGAAACCCGGCTCCCACAGGGCGACGGTGCGCTCACCGTGCGGGGATCCGTCGGCGGTGATGGCGGTGCACGGCCGACCGATGAGACGCTCGAGCGCCAGGCCGGGTTCGCCGGCGGTGGCGCTGGCGGCGATGACGGTCGGGTCGGCCCCGCCGGCCCGGGCCACGCGCAGCGCCCGCTGGACCACCAGTGCGGTGTGTGAGCCGAAAACACCGCGGTAGTGGTGGCATTCGTCGATGACGAGGTAACGCAGGTGGCGGAAGAAGTGCCGCCAGCGGGCCGGTGAACTGAGGATGCCGAGGTGCAGCATGTCGGGGTTGGTGAAGATCCACCGCGAGTGTTCGCGCGCCCACTGGCGGACCTCCGGCTCGGTGTCGCCGTCGTATGCGCAGGGCGCGATGTGGGAGAACTCGCGCCGACCGGCGAGCAGCGACACCAACGACCGGATCTGATCTGCGCCCAATGCTTTTGTGGGAGAGAGGTACAGCGCGGTTGCGTGGTTGTCGGCGGTGAGCTCGCTGAGGATCGGCAACTGGTAGGCGAGGGACTTGCCCGACGCCGTGCCGGTCGCGAGGACGACGTGTCGACCGGCGTGCGCCTCCTGCGCCGCGGCGACCTGATGGGTCCACGGCCGGCGCACCCCGGCCTCGCCGAAGGCGTCGACGACACCGGGCGGTGCCCAGTCCGGCCATTCGCCGAACTGTGCTGTCTGAGAATCGATCACGGTCCGATATGTGACAGGTGACAACGACGGCTCGACACCTGCGAGCGAGCGCGCCAACAGCTGCTCGCCGTAGGACTGTTCGGGCATCATCGTCGGTCCTTGATCTGGTGAATCTGTTACCGCTTCGTGTCGGTTCGTTGAAATCTGACGGGTGTTTTGTTCAGTTTGACTTCTCGACTATCGGAAGGATCGCGAACATGATTGACTGTCGTTGGTCGCAGCTTTCGGGGAGTTCTCGTTCGTCGATTGTCCCTCCGAAACCGTGTTGCGAGCGTGGTACTGAAGGTTAGTGCGCGGCTGGTCCGCAAACGTCGCCAGTCGGTATGGCGGTCGGAACGGGCCCGGCGCGGTGACACACCGTGTCGTTTCCGGTGAGTATGTAAAGGATTCAAGCTGATGGCACAGGGAACTGTGAAGTGGTTCAACGCGGAAAAGGGCTTCGGCTTCATCGCGCCCGATGATGGACCGGACGACGTGTTTGTCCACTACTCCGAGATCCAGGGATCCGGTTTCCGCACTCTGGAAGAGAACCAGCGGGTGGAGTTCGAGGTGGGACAGGGCACGAAGGGCCCGCAGGCCACCGGCGTCCGCGCCGTCTGATCTGCTCTTCCACACGTTCGTACAACAGCGCCCCCGGCCCCGCAGCAGCGGATAGCCGGGGGCGCTGTCTGTGCCCGGAGTAAGCTGCCACCGTGGGCCAATTGTCCTTTTTCTCCGCGGAGACCGACGAGCCCTCACTCGAGGATCTGTCGGGACTCTTTGCGGCCCATGGACAGTCGATGATCTCGCCTGCGGGTAGCCGCGTCTCCATCGTCGTCGATGCCCAGTGGCGTGCCGAAGCACTCGTCCGGGAGATCGATCGGTGCGGCGTCCGCGCCCACCTCGCGACGTCGGATGAGGGATCGGCGATGGCGCGTACCGAGACCTCCAAGCTCCTCGACACCCTGAACCGGACCTGGCTCAAAGGCGCGATCAAGACCATGCCCGCCGACTGGGTCCCGTCGAACCGTGCGATGCGCCTGTGGACGATCGCGGCCGGCCGGCCGGACGAGGACCGCTACCTCCTCGGCCTCGACCCCCACGCTCCCGAAACCCACTCGCCGCTGGCCACCGCGCTCATGCGTGCGGGCATCGCCCCCACCCTGGTGGGCACCCGCGGCAGCAACCCCGCGCTTCGGATCGCGGGGCGACGGCGGATGTCGCGGTTGGTCGAGAACATCGGCGCACCGCCCGACGACCTCGATGCGGTCGCACTCTGGCCGACACTGTGATGCAGTCCGTGCCCGACTAGCCCGATCGTCCCCCTGAGCTGCGGTTTCACCTGGCGTCGCGGAGGCCTCGGATCCCGCGCCGCGCGGTCGCCGAGGCCCGTCGGTCACGCAGCGTTATGCCAAGAGGCTGTTATATGGGGTAGAACAGGCCGGAGTACTGCGAACGTGGCAGCAGCTACGGTCGACACAGAGGCCTTATATATGGGGCCGAGGAAAGGTGCAGGCACAGACAGTGGCTGATAGCGACACTGCGTCCCCCACATCGGGCGAGAACGTGCGCCGGCTGGTGATCGTCGAGTCACCGACCAAGGCTCGCAAGATCGCCGGTTATCTGGGGTCGAACTATGTCGTGGAGTCCTCGCGCGGCCACATCCGTGACCTCCCGCGCGGCGCTGCCGATGTCCCCGCCAAGTACAAGGGACAGGCCTGGGCCCGACTCGGCGTCAACGTCGACGAGAACTTCGAACCCCTCTACGTCGTCTCCCCGGACAAGAAGTCCACCGTCACCGAGCTCAAGTCGCTGCTCAAGGGCGTCGACGAGCTCTACCTCGCGACGGACGGTGACCGCGAGGGTGAGGCCATCGCGTGGCATCTCCTCGAGACGTTGCGTCCGACCGTGCCCGTCAAGCGCATGGTGTTCCACGAGATCACCCAGTCGGCCATCCAGGCCGCCGCCGCCAGCCCCCGCGATCTCGACGTCGACCTGGTCGACGCCCAGGAGACCCGCCGCATCCTCGACCGCCTGTACGGCTACGAGGTCTCGCCGGTCCTGTGGAAGAAGGTCATGCCGAAGTTGTCGGCGGGCCGCGTGCAGTCGGTGGCCACCCGCATCATCGTCGAGCGCGAACGCGAGCGCATGGCGTTCGTGTCCGCGTCCTACTGGGACATCGAGGCCACCCTCGACGCCGGCGAGGACGTCACCCCGCGCCGCTTCAAGGCCAAGCTCGTCAACGTCGACTCCGACCGGGTCGCCTCGGGCCGCGACTTCGACGCCACCGGCTCGATGAAGAAGTCCGACGGCATCGTCGTGCTCGACGAGGCCAGGGCCACGGCTCTGGCCACCGGCCTGCGGGGCGCGGACCTCACCGTCGCGTCGGTCGAGGAGAAGCCGTACACCCGTCGGCCCTACGCGCCGTTCATGACGTCGACGCTGCAGCAGGAGGCCGGCCGCAAGCTGCGCTTCACCTCGGACCGGACGATGCGCATCGCGCAGCGGCTGTACGAGAACGGCTACATCACCTACATGCGTACCGACTCCACGACGCTGTCGGAGTCGGCCATCACCGCGGCCCGCAACCAGGCCCGTGACCTCTACGGCGCCGACTTCGTGCACCCGACACCGCGGCAGTACACCCGCAAGGTCAAGAACGCGCAGGAGGCCCACGAGGCCATCCGCCCGGCCGGCGAGAGCTTCCGCACCCCCGGTCAGGTCGCGTCCGCGCTGCAGTCCGACGAGTTCCGTCTCTACGAGCTGATCTGGCAGCGCACCGTCGCCTCGCAGATGGCCGACGCCCGCGGCACCACGATGAGCCTGCGGATCTCGGGCGCTGCGCGCACCGGTGAGGTGTGCACGTTCGCCGCCTCGGGTCGCACCATCACGTTCCCCGGCTTCCTGTCGGCCTACGTCGAGACCGTCGACGAGCAGGCCGGTGGTCAGGCCGACAACGACGAGGTCCGGCTGCCCACCCTGGTGGAGGGTCAGCGTCTGACCGCCGCCGATCTCGACGCGGCCGGTCACACCACCAACCCGCCCGCTCGCTTCACCGAGGCCTCGCTGGTGAAGATCCTGGAGGAGTTGGGGATCGGGCGTCCGTCGACGTACGCGTCGATCATCGGCACCATCCAGGACCGCGGTTACGTCCACAAGAAGGGCAGCGCGCTGGTCCCCTCGTGGGTCGCGTTCGCCGTGGTCGGCCTGCTCGAGGCCTACTTCGGCAGCCTCGTCGACTACGACTTCACGGCATCGCTGGAGGACGATCTCGACCAGATCGCCTCGGGTCAGGAGAACCGGACCCACTGGCTGTCGCGCTTCTACTTCGGCGACGGCGCCGACGGTGCCACCCCGCTCCCCGACGGCGATGACACCGGTCCTCAGGGCAACGACATCGCCGCGCACGGCGGGCTCAAGAAGCTCGTCGGAGTGAACCTCGAGGAGATCGACGCCCGGTCGGTCAATTCGATCAAGCTGTTCGACGACGCGCAGGGCCGTCCGGTCTACGTGCGTGTCGGCCGGTTCGGCCCGTACCTCGAGCGCAACGTCGCCGCACCCGATGCCGAGCCGGAGTCGCAGCGCGCGAACCTGCCCGACGACATGACACCGGACGAGCTCACCCTCGAGGTCGCCGAGCACCTGTTCGCCACACCGCAGGAGGGCCGCACCCTCGGTGTGGACCCGGTCTCCGGGCACGAGATCGTGGCGAAGGAGGGCCGCTTCGGCCCCTACGTCACCGAGATCCTCCCGGATCCAGAAGACGACGAGCCCACGGGCGACTCCGACGGCGAGGGCGGGGGATCGGTACCGGCACTGACGGTTCCACCCGGTCCGACACCTCTCGACGGTGATGGGGCAGCCGCGTCGTCGGGCACCGGTGGGACCGCGGTGGCCACCAAGGCCGGTGCCACCACCAAGACCGCCGCCAAGAAGGCGACGAAGAAGGTCGCTGCGAAGAAGGCCGGCCCCAAGCCGCGCACCGGGTCGCTGTTCAAGTCGATGGAGATCAGCTCGATCACGCTCGAGGACGCGCTGATGTTGCTGTCGCTGCCGCGCGTCGTCGGCGCCGACCCGGAGAGCGGCGAGGAGATCACCGCGCAGAACGGTCGCTACGGCCCGTATCTGAAGAAGGGCACCGATTCCCGGTCGCTGAGCGCCGAGGATCAGATCTTCGGCATCACGCTCGAGGAGGCGCTCAAGATCTACTCCGAGCCCAAGCGTCGTGGTCGCGCGGCCGCGGCACCGCCGCTGCGGGAGCTGGGCAAGGACTCGGTCAGCGAGCAGCCGATGGTCATCAAGGACGGTCGCTTCGGCCCGTACGTGACCGACGGCGAGACGAACGCCAGCCTGCGCAAGGACGACGATGTCGCCTCGATCACCGACGAGCGGGCCATGGAACTGCTCGCCGATCGCCGTGCACGCGGCCCGGTGAAGAAGAAGGCGAAGAAGGCCCCGGCCAAGAAGTCGCCCGCCAAGAAGACCGCGGCGAAGAAGACGACCGCGAAGAAGGCCGTCGCCACGAAGGCCCCGGCCAAGAAGACGACGGCGAAGAAGACCGCGGCGAAGAAGGCCCCGGCCAAGAAGACGACCGAGTAGCGCGGGGTCGGCGGCTAGACCGCCGAGCGCTCCTCGTCGTCGTCATCGGCGTCCGCGTCGTCCCCGGCGCCGGTGTGCGACGCACCGACCGGGCCCTTCGGGACACCGTCGGCCGGATCGGGTTCGATGGCGTCCTCGTCGACGACCAACGCGAACTTCGGTCGGGCCAGCCGGGTCTCGATGCCGCGGCCGCGCAGTTCGACGCCCTCACCGATGTCCCAGCACTCGGCCTCCTCGTCGGAGGCGAGGTAGACCGCGCGGGCGGATCCGAGAACGCGGGTGGGTTCGTCCTTGGCCATCTCGGTCAGGCGCGCGGCCTCGTTGACCGGGTCGCCGATCACCGTGTACTCCAGGCGCTGCTGGGTTCCGATGTGTCCGGCGATGGCCTTGCCCGCCGACACGCCGATTCCGACGTCGGTCTCACCGAGAGCGGCGTCGAGCTCGATCCGCATCTCACGGGCCGCGGCGAGGGTGTGCCCGGCGAAGTCGTCGAGGTCGAGCGGTGCGCCGAAGATGGCCAGGGCGGCGTCACCCTGGAACTTGTTGACGAAACCGCCATGGCGCCCGACGATCTCGACGACGACCCGGAAGAACTCGTTGAGCAGGTCGACGACCTCGCGTGGGGGTCGGTTCACGGCCAGCCGCGTCGACCCGACGATGTCGACGAAGAGCACGCCGACGTAGCGCTCCTCGCCGCCGAGCTCGGTGCCGGTCTCGATGGCGCGGCGGGCGACGTCCTCGCCGACGTAGCGGCCGAACAGGTTGCGGAGCTGTTCACGTTCGCGCAGGTCGCCGACCATCTCGTTGAACCCGGCCTGCAGCAGGCCGAGGTCGCTGCCGTCGTAGATACGGACCGAGGTGTTGTAGTTGCCGTTGCGGACCTGGTGCTGGGCGCGGCGCAACTGGGTGATGGGGTCGGCGATGGCGCTCACGAGACGCACCAGACCGATGAGTCCGAACGCAAGGGCCGCCACGGCCAGCCACAGCAGGGGTCGCTGCAGGCCCTCGGCGTCGGTGTTGACGATGCCGTTCTGCTGGCCGAGGACCAGCGCCACCATCGCGATCAGCGGCACCACCACGCTGATGCACCAGAACAGGGTGATCCGCATGGTCACGCTGGGGGCGACCGCGGTGGTCGGGTCGTTGGCCATCGCCGACACCGTGATCGGACGCAGCACCTTCTCGGACTGCATGTAGCCGAGCGCGCACGAGACGAAGCCGCCGATGACCGAGGCGACGTAGACGATCAGGGCCGTCGTCCCCGACGCAGACAGGTTGAGCAGGGCGAACACCACTCCACCCACGGCCCAGAGGACGAGGTTGACCCCGGTCAGCAGGACGGGCAGCCTCAGCGCGCGGTTGCGGGCCAGCTCGTTGTCGAGGCGGCTGCGTCGTCGGTGCCAGATGAGGACGGGCAACGTGAGCCAGATGCTGATGAAGGCGCCGACGACCATGGCGAGACCCAGGTAGGCGATGAACACGGCCTGATTGGCCGTGCTGATCTCGTCGAGCTTGACCGTGTACTCGTATGGCATCCCGAAGCGCAGGAACGCGAAGGTGAACAGTGCGCCGATGACGTTCGCCCGGAGCAGGTCCAGGGCGAGGATGGGCCATGGCGTGTGCGCGAGCCATCGCAACAGGTGCATCACCCGCTGGTATCTCGTCTGCCGCTGGACCACGCTCATACGGTAGCGGTCCCTTTGCCGTCGTCACATGCTGTTCCCGGTCTGATGGTCTTCGGCTGTCTGGCCGCCCGGCTACCCTTCTCATCGTGACGTCGGTATTCGATCGGCTGGTCGGTCAGCAGGCGGTGGTGGACGAGCTCGTCGGTGCCGCGCGCTCGGCGACCGCCGCTGCGACGCGCCTGCACGAGGCCGCCACCGGCGCGATGTCGCTGCTCGGCGACGACGACGTGATCGCCCCCCGCAATTCGATGACGCACGCATGGCTTTTCACCGGGCCACCCGGCAGCGGACGCTCGGTGGCCGCGCAGTGCTTTGCCGCGGCGCTGCAGTGCGAGACACCGGGTGAGGTCGGATGCGGTCACTGTCACGCCTGCACGACGGTGATGGCGGGTACGCACGGCGATGTGCGCCGCATCGTGCCCGAGGGGCTGAGCATCGGCGTGAAGCTCATCCGCGACACGGTGCAGATCGCGTCTCGCCGCCCCAGCACCGGTCGGTGGCAGATCGTGGTCATCGAGGACGCCGACCGACTCAGCGAGGGGGCAGCCAACGCGCTGCTCAAGGTCGTGGAGGAGCCCCCACCGCGGACGGTGATCCTGCTGTGCGCGCCGTCCATCGATCCCGAGGACATCTCGGTGACGTTGAAGTCGCGATGCCGGCATGTGCCGCTGACGATGCCGTCGGTGGCCTCGATCGCCGAGGTGTTGATCGCGGACGGGATCGAGGCGGAGATGGCCCGCTGGGCGGCGTCGGTGTGCGGCGGACACGTCGGACGAGCCCGGCGGCTGGCCACCGACGCCGACGCGCGCGACCAACGCACGCGCGCGCTCGGGCTGGCCCGCGCGGCCACCCGGGAGACCACCGCGTACGCCTCCGCCGAGGACCTCGTCCGGTCGGCCGAGACGGTCGCCAAGGCGATCGCCACGCCGCTCGACGAGGCCGAGACCGAGGAGATGCGCACCGCGCTCGGAGCCGGCGGTACCGGCAAGGGCTCGGGCGGTGCGATGCGTGGTTCGGCCGGGGTGCTCAAAGCCCTCGAACAGCAACAGAAGTCGCGAACGACCCGGCTCAAGCGCGACGTCCTCGACCGCGCCCTGGTCGATCTGGCGGCGTTGTTCCGGGACGCGCTGGTCGCGTCGTACGCCTCCCCGGTGGCCTCGATGCACCCTGACATGGCCGATCAGACGGTGAAGATGGCCGGCTACGCACGGCCCGAGGAACTGCTGCAGTGCGTCGAGGCGGTCCTGGAGTGCCGCGAGGTGCTCGACTTCAACGTCAAACCCCGTTTCGCGGTCGACGCCATGGTCGCCAAGGTGTCCACCGCCCTGCGCCACTGACCCCCGCACGTCCGGAAATGTGTGGTTCCGGTGACCGAAAGCCCAGGTCGCGGTCGCCGGAACCGCACATTTCCGGGCGCCGGGACGGCGGTTTGTGGCGGGACCGGCCCGGTCGATAGACTGGCTGACGCTGCCTTCGGGCGGCACGCCGCCTTAGCTCAGTCGGTAGAGCGCTTCACTCGTAATGAAAAGGTCGCGAGTTCGATTCTCGCAGGCGGCTCCAGCAATGCCCGGAACATCTCAGACGATGTGATTCCCGGAATCGATGACCGCGTTCTCGGCTACGTCGAGCAGCGCGCGCGTGAGTTCGGCACGACGATGGGCGTCGGTGGGCAGCATCGCATCGACCAGTTGGCCCAGGGTGCGACACACGCTGCTCCGTCCGGTGCGTGTGCTCACCGTCCATCCGCCCGTCACCGGTTTCACCACCAGCGTCGGCGTGACGGCGGATGCGGCGCGGGCAATCGCCGACCGCCGCAGCGGACCCGAGACGAGCCCGCCGACCGGATCGTGCGGTGCCGCACCGCATCCGCCGCACATCAGGGCATCACGTCGCCCGAGTTGGGTCCCAGCACCTGGCCCACGAACAGGTTTCCGCCCGGGTTCGACGCCAACAGCACCGCGGTCGGTGCCACCTCATCGGCCGTACCGAAGCGGCCCAGTGGCAGCTCCGCCCGCTTGGCCCGCTTCCAGTCCTCGTCGATCCCGTCGACCATCGGTGTCTCGATGGGCCCCGGCGCGATGGCGTTCACGAGGACACCGCGGGCCGACACCTCGAGCGCGAGGGACTTCGTCATCGCGATCACCCCGGCCTTCGCTGCCGCGTAGTGCGCCAACGACGCGCCACCCTTGATACCCAGCTGGGAAGCAACGTTGATGATGCGACCGTCGGACCTGGCGAGCATCCCGGGCAGCACAGCCCGCGCAAGAAGGAAGACGCTGGTCAGGTCGACCGCGATCGTCTCGTCCCATTGGCGCAGCGGCATGTCCTGCATCGGCGATTGCGTGAGGATCCCATGCGAGGTCACCAGTACGTCGATCCGACCCAGGATCTGCTCCGCCTCGACGACGGTTGCGCCGACCCTGTCCTCATCGGTCGCGTCGACCATCAATCCGCCGGCGGCGCCGAGTTCGTCGGCCACGTCGCGGACCGAACCGTCGCGGTCGGCGAGGGTGACCTGCGCACCGGCGGCGAGGAAGTGCTGGGCCACAGCCCGTCCTATTCCGCTCGCGGCGCCGGTGATCAGAGCCGTTCGACCGGCGAGCAGGTCGGTTCTGGGGATTGCCATGATGCTCCTTCAGTCCCGCATGGCGACGGTGAGCGCGCCGTCGACCACGATCGCCTGTCCGTTGATGTACGACGCCCCCGGCCCGGCGAGGAACTCGGCAACGGCGGCGATCTCGTCCGGGCGGCCGACGCGGCCGGCCGGGATGTACCCGCCGGCTGCGTCGAGCCCGTCGGGACCGAGTGAGTTGACCGGGTCGAGCGACTGGGGCGTCTCGATCAGCCCGGGGATGATGGCGTTCGCGCGCACCCCTTGCGGGCCGAGTTCCACAGCGAGGCTCCGCACCAGGCCGATGACACCGGCTTTGGCCGTCGCGTAGTGGGAGTGCTCGGCCCACCCGTAGACACCGCCGGCGATCGAGGAGATCGCGATGACCGACCCCCCGTCGCGGAGATGAGGTGCGGCCGCTCTGGCCGTGCGCATCACGCCATGGAGGTCGACCTGCAGGACGTCGTCCCATTGGTCGTCGGTCATCGACGGAAACGACGCCGCGCGCAGTATCCCGGCGTTGGCCACGGCACAGTCGACTCGTCCCCAGAGGTCCACCGCCTCGGCGACGAACGCGTTCACCGACTCCGTGCTGCGGACGTCGACCTCGATCACCGCTCCCTCGCCGCCGGCGGCTTCCACCGCGGCGAGGGTGTCGTGCGGATCATGCGGGTCGCCCGAGTACGTTCCGATCGCGACCCGGTGACCACCGCGTGCGAGCTGGACGGCGGTGGCCGCACCGATGCCCGATGCCGCACCTGTGATGACGGCGACGCGCTCGCTCATGCGGTGACCCCGGTCGGACTCAGGGTGTCGACCTCGACGTCGTCGTCGACGGACGCGATCCGCTTGGCGAACAGGACCACGATGGCCGACACCACGGCGCCGAACGCGCCGACCCACAGGGCCGCAGCGGAGTACGACACCGACGCCGCGGTGAGTCCGGTGAGGATGAAGCCGCCGATGATCGCGCCCGGCTGGCTCATGGCGCCGATGAACGAGCTGCCGGTGGCGCGGCAGTCGGTGCTGAAGCACTCGGCCTGGAAGAACAGGATCGCGGCATACGGACCGAGGAGGAAGAACAGACCCATCATGTAGGTCAACACCACGTAGACCTCGCCACTGGGGCCGAGGAGCATCGCTGCGAAGAACACGCCCGACAGCAGCCACCCCACGACGATCGTGTTGCGTCGACCGAAGCGGTCGCCGGCCCATCCGTGGGCCAGGTATCCCAATGCGGCAACGAGGTTGGACACGACGACGAGAAGCAAGGTGCTGGAGGCGTCGATACCTTTGCCCTCCTCGAGCACGGTGGTCCCCAGGACGGAGAACGTCTGGATCGCGAACCAGTTGAACAGCCATGCGACCGACAGCACGACGGTGTTGCGCAGGTGCGGGCCCTGGAAGATCCGCTTGAACGGCGCCGAGGTGTTCTCACTGGCGCCGTGCGAGGCGGCCAGTTCGCCTGCGCGGACCGTCTCACCGTTCTTGCGCATCGACCGCAGCTTCTGCTGGAGCTCGAACTGTGGGCTCTCCCGCAGCTTTCGGCAGAGCAGCGCGACGATGATGGCGGGCACGGTGGCGAGGAGGAACGCCAGACGCCAAGCGTCGGCACCGAAGATCGCTGTCACGACACCGACGAAGCCGGCCGCGAGGAGGGCGCCGATCGGCCAGCCGGTCTGCACCATCGAGTAGACGAAGCCCTTGTTGCGGCGGATCTTCTCGTCCTCGGTGACCTCGTAGAGCTCGTTGAGGTAGGTGGCGTTGACCGACTGTTCTGCCAACCCGAGGCCGCTGATCGACCGCACGCCGATCAGTGATCCGGCCCCGATGGTCGCGGCGGTCGCCGCCGACGACGCGGCCGTGCCACCGACGGAGATGATCATCCCCTTGCGCCGTCCCAATCGGTCGACGATCGGGCCGACGGCCAGCACGACGAATGCCGTCCCGACGCTGACCAGGGTCGACACCAGCAACGCGTGGCTCGTACTCCAGCCGAAGGACTCCTGGATGCGGGGCAGCAGTGTGCCGAACAGGATGAAGTCGTAGACGGCGATCGTCCACGCGAAGAACGCGATGCCGGTTGCCCGTCGGGTCTCGCGGACGGACACCCGCCGGAGCGGCGGGGTGTCGATGGGTTGTGCGGTCATAATGGAGTCCTTCCGTGACTCGATGCCGTGACAGGTGTGGGGTGAGCGGAGGATCGGGTCGGGGCCTCGGGTCGCATCGGTGCCCCGACCCGGTGTGAGGGTCGGCGGTGGGGCGTGTCAGGTGGTCCGGGGGCGCCGCTGGGCGAAATCGGTCGCGATGGCGTCGAAGGTCGTCCAGGTCACCCCCTCATGGGAGTTGATGTGCTCGATCAACCGCTCGAGCATCAGCAGCACCTGGGGACGCCCGGAGACGTCGGGGTGGATGGTGAAGGTGAACACGGCGTAGTCGCTCTCGCGGTAGACCCAGTCGAACTGGTCGCGCCACATCTCCTCGATGTGTCGCGGGTTGACGAAGCCGTGGCTGTTCGGGCTGCCTTTGATGAACATCATCGGAGGCAGGTCGTCGAGGTACCAGCTGGCCGGGATCTCGATCAGGTCGGTCTCCTGGCCCCGGACGAGCGGCTTCATCCAGGTCGCGGCGGGCTGCTGATAGTCGATCGGCGTCCACTGGTCACCTACGCGGACGTAATACGGTTCGAAGTCCCGGTGCATCAGCGAGTGGTCGTACTTGATGCCGCGCTCGATGAGAAGTTCGTTGGTGACCTTGCTGAACTCCCACCACGGCGCGACGTATCCGGTTGGCCGGGAACCGGATTCGCGGGTGATGAGGTCGATGCAGTGGTCGAGGATGTCGGACTCCTGCTGACGGCTCATCGCGATCGGGTTCTCGTGGCTGTACCCGTGGACACCGATCTCGTGTCCCGCGGCGACGATCTGTTGGAACTGCTCGGGAAATGTCTCGACCGAGTGACCCGGCCAGAACCAGGTCGACGGGAGGTCGTAGCGCTCGAGCATCGAGTTGATGCGCGGCACCCCCACCTCGCCTGCAAAGATCCCGCGCGAGATGTCACCCGGGGAATCCTCACCGCCGTAGGATCCGAGCCACCCGCCGACGGCGTCGACGTCGATGCCGAACGCCACGAAGATTTCTTTTGCCATGATGAGAGTCCTTCCGGTACTGCAGATGTAGAGCGTGTGCTCAGGTGTGATGGATCAGGAGTTCGCGGACGTCGTGGGGCGAGTGACCCGCCGACAACAGGAGTGCGAGAAGCATCCGGGATTGCGATGGCGGCAGTTGCAACGGAACCGCGCCCGCCGCCACCAGGTCGGTGCCGCCACCGTCGCCGTAGACCGCCTGCACGGGTCCCGCGGCAACCCTGGTGGCCAACCCGACAACGACTCCGTCGTCGGAGAGTTCTCTGATGGCCTCGGCGATGCCGCGCGGAGCGTTGCCGATGCCGGTGCCCACCACGATGACGCCGCGGGCCCCGGCCCGGACTGCCGCGCGCAGTAGGACGTCGTCGCCGCCGGGGTAGACCGAGACGATGTCGACGCGGGTGGTGTCGAAGTCCTCGGTGACCGGCTCCAGGGCCTTCGGGCGGATGGTCGTGGCGTGGATGTCGACGTGGCCGTCGATGACCGTTCCCACGGTGCCTGCGGGATTGGTGAATCCGGCTGACGCCGTGGTGTGCGACTTGCGGGTTCCCCGCGCCGCCAGCACCGTGCCCGCGAACGCGATGAGGACTCCGTGATGAGCTGCCGACGGGTTTGCGGCGACGGCGATGGCATCGGAAAGGTTTCGGGGCCCGTCGGTGTCGGGGACGTCGGCGGCCCGCTGCGCGCCGGTGAGCACAACCGGTCGTGCATCGCTGTGGATCAGATCGAGCAACACGGCCGTTTCCTCGAGCGTGTCGGTTCCGTGCGTGATCACGATGCCGTCGACATCGGGGCGTGCAAGGTGCTTGTGGGCCGCGTCCGCGATGGCCCGGAAGTCTGCGAAGTCCAGTCGGTATGACCCGGTGCGCACGACCTCGTGCGCCTCGACGGACACGTCCGGACGAACGTCGCGGATCAGCGCGGACGGGTCATCGGTGGCGACGACCGCACCACCGGGACCACGGCGAGAAGCGATGGTCCCTCCGGTGGCGAGGACTACTACGTTCGGCATCGGGATTTCCGTTTCTGCTGACGGTCTGACGTGCGTCGGGCTCGGCGAATCGGCCATCCGTGTGGTGTCCGACACAACTGAGTGAACACCACACAAACGTTTGTGGCAATCGTTTGGGCCAATCGATTGTGTAAACTTTGCGGGTCAGCGGCGTGGCGTCGTGTTACGTGTCGATAGGCTTGCTTTGCAACGGCAGCGCAGCACCGGACGAGGAGGACCGACATGGTCGATCGTCCGGCGGCGCCGGTGACCCTGCGGATGATCGCCGCCGAGGTCGGTGTGGGGGTGTCCACCGTGTCCCGTGTGCTGACGACCAACGATGACGACGCACTCCGCTGGGCGGGCCGCGACACCGTCACCCGCATCCGCGAGGTTGCTCGCGACCGTGGTTATCGACGCAATCCGCACGCCGCGAGTCTCCGCACAGCGCGCTCCGGGCTGGTCGGGGTGCTCGTCCCACGACTGCAGGACTTCGTCCTCGCCACGGTGTACGAAGGTATCGAGGAAGCCGCGATCGAACACGGACTGTCGACGTTCGTCACCAACTCCCTCGACGATCCCGCCAATCAGGCGGCGCGTACCGAGATGATGTTGGAGCGTCGCGTCGAGGGAATGATCTTCGGCGATGCCCACCTCGACGGGATGTTCCTCGATTCGGTTGCCGCAAGAGGTGTTCCGCTGGTGCTGGTCTCCCGACGGGCAGGCGAGCACGTGTCCGCGACCTGTGACGACCTCGCGGGTGGACGGCTCGTCGGACAGCATCTCGTGGCCTGCGGTCGCTCCCGACTCGGTGTCTTGGCGGGACTACCGTTCGCGTCGACCGGAGTGGAGCGCACCCGCGGTGCGGTGGACGCCTTCGAGGACGCCGGACTGCACGTGCCCGCGCATCGCATCGTGCAAGGGCCGTTCGACGCCGCCGGTGGCCGGTTGGGTGCAGAGCAGCTCCTGGACCGAGAGCCGTTCGTGGACGCCATCTTCGCGACGAACGACTTCGCAGCCATCGGCGCGCTGGGTGTCCTGCGTGATCGTGGTCTGCGGGTTCCGGAGGATGTCGCGCTCATCGGGTACAACGACACCCCCTTGGCAGCGGAGATCACCATCCCGCTCACGACGGTCCGGTCACCGATGCATGAGATGGGGCGGCGCGGTGTCGAGCTGCTCATCGACGTGATCGGCGGTGGGGCGCCGGAGTCCGAACTCCTGCCCCCGGAGCTCGTGGTGCGTGAGTCCGGCTGATCGCACGTCGAAGTGGTGAACAGCCCCTCTGCTCTCTTGTGGTGGCAGTGTCGCGCGCTCTACCCTCGCAGGCGGCCCCAGCAATGCCCGAACGGAACACGAACCGGAGGCACGGCTCATGAACACCTTCCAGAAATCCGCAGCGGTGTGGAACAAGTTCTTCGTGACGCTGATGAAGGCGCCGGTGCTCGAGAAGGTGCTGGGCAAGTCGACGGCGCTGATCACCTACACCGGCCGCAAGTCCGGCAAGACGTTCAGCCTGCCGGTCTCCTACAAGCGCGACGGGGACTCGCTCGCCGTGGCGGTGATGATGCCGGACAAGAAGAACTGGTGGCGCAACTTCGACGGCGACGGGGGCCGGGTGACGGTCGAGATCGCCGGTGTCGCACGCCCCGGCCACGCCGTGACCGTGCACGACCCCAAGGGCCGCATGTCGGTGAGCATCACCCTCGATCCCGTCTCGAACTGACGACTCGCGGTCGCCGTCAGTCCGGCTACGACACCATCCCGAGGTCGCGCAGACTCTCGGCCGTCTCCACGATGGTCGTCTCCGCCGTCCGCGGTCGGAACCCGAGTTCGCGCTTGGCTCTGTCGTTGTGGATGACCAACGGCGTGGGATCGTCGCCCGGCATCTCCTCGGTCGGGACCCGCGCGCCGAGCGCGCCCAGTCGGTCACGCAGAACGCCGGCGACACCCAGGAAGCTCTGGGTCGGTCCATCGGCGAGTGCGAGGTAGCGCCGTCCCGCCGCCTCGGGTGTCGACATCGCGGCGATGTGGAGCTCGGACACATCGCGCACATCGGCGATGCCGAACAACTGCTTCGGGACGGACGGCATCGTGCCGTCGAGCATCGCGACGAACAGCTGCAGCGACGATCGCGCCGCCGTGGTCAGCGTGGGACCTGCGATCCACGTCGGGTTGATCACCACGAGTTCGGTTCCGGCGCCCTCGGTCTCGATGAACTCCCAGGCCGCGCGTTCGGCCACCGCCTTCGACAACGGGTAGGCCGGGAGTCCGGGTGTCGTGGGGTCGGTCCAATCGGATTCGTCGTAGTCGCGGACCGGCTTGGGGGAGTAACCGACCGCCGCGAACGACGACGTCAGCACCACGCGGGGCACCGCGGCATCGCGCGCTGCGCGCAGTACTCGCACGGTGCCGTCCCGTGCGGGGACGACGGCCTCGTCGACGTCGGACGTCTGGATCATCGGCGAGGCAACGTGATAGACGCCGTCGACACCGTCGGCGGCCGCTGCCCAACCGTCGTCGTGCGTGAGGCTCGCGACGACGAGTTCGAGCCCCGCATCGTCGGCCCCGCCTCGACGCACGGCCGCACGCACGTCGGCGCCGGCGGCACGTGAGCGCAGGGTCCCGCGCACCTGCACGCCGGAGCGGAGGAGGTCGGCGATCAGTCGGGTGCCCAGGTATCCCGAGGCCCCGGTCACCAGGACCGTGCTCATCGGATCACCTCCTGCAGCTTCGGGACGATCGCGGTGACGCGTAGGGCGGCCTCGGCTTCGTCGGCGGAGTCCCCGCGGTCGCGCGCGTCCCACAGCGCGGCCTTGAACTGCAGATAGTCGAGGTGGACCCGAAGCGTCTCGATCTCCTGCTCGACGCGGGTCGCGTGCCGCAGGAGCAGATCGCGCTGCTCGCCGGCGGCAGCATGACCCAACGCGCGGTTCGCCTGGTAGGTGCGCATGTCCTCGATACCGACGCCCATGCCCCGCAGACACGCGAGGATCTGGGCGTCGTCGAGGTCGTGCTCGTCGTAGCGACGGTGTCCGCTGCCGACATCGCGTGCGATCGGGCCGATGAGCCCGACCTCCTCGTAGTACCGCAGGGTCGGCTCGCTGAGCCCGCTCTGCCGCGACACATCACCGATGGTCAAGATTGTCATGTCCCCATGACAGCAGACCTCAAGCGCTTGAGGTCAAGCGATCGACGAGGAGTTTCTCGACCACATCGATCGCCTCGATGTCGCGCGCGGCGCGGGCGACCAGCGCCGCCCCCTCCAGAGCCGAGATGACCAGGACCGCCTCGTCCCACGCGGCCGCGCGGTCGTAACCGAACCGTCGGTAGATCGCCGCGATCGCCTTGCGCCAGTTCGTGAACCGCTCATCGGCCCGCTCGCGCAGCGGGTCGACCGCGGACACGTCCACCACGAACGACGCGATCGGGCAGCCGACGGTGAAGTTGCTGTCGACCAACACCTCTCGCCACGACGAGACGATCATCCGGACGGCGTCGGGCAGGGTCTGCGCCTCGGCGGACGCGAAACGGGTGCCGGTCGCGAAGTCGTCCACCGCGAGGTCGATCGCCTCGAGCAACACCTGCGTCTTGCCGCCCGGGAAGTACCGCTGCAGTGACCCGCGCGGACCGTCGGCGTCGGCGGCGATCTGCCGCAGGCCGACCCCGGTGACCCCGCGTTCGCGGATCATCCGCGCGGCGCTGCGGACCATGCGCGCGCGGGGTGGTTCGGGGGTGTCGGTGGTGGACATGTCCGAAGTCTAGCCACGAATTATGACAGTCGTCATCGTCTGCTAGCGTGACCACAGCGATGACGGTCGTCATCGCGCTTGCTCGCGACGAGGAGCCGCGCCATGAAAGCGTTGCAACTGACCACCTACGGTGCCGCCACGTCGGCGAACATCGAGCTCATCGACGTCCCCGCCACCGAACCGGGTGACGGACAGGTGGCGGTGGCCGTGGACGTCGCGCCGATCAACCCGTCGGACCTGCTGCTCATCGCCGGACACTACGGCTATCGCCCGAGTCTCCCGACGATCCTCGGCGCGGAGGGAGTGGGGCGCATCGTGGCGGTCGGCGCCGGAGTGGACGCCGGACGGATCGGCGAGCAGGTCCTCGTCCTGCCCACGCTGACCGACACCACGTGGCGCGAACAGACGGTGATCGACGCGACCACCGCCATCGCGGTCGACGGCGACCCGGCGCAGCTGGCCATGCTGGGTATCAACCCGATGACCGCGTGGGGCATGCTGCACGGGTTCACCGATCTGACCCCCGGTGCCTGGGTGGCGCAGACCGGGGCGAGTTCGGCCACCGCCGGCTACGTCCGTGCGCTGGCGCGGCGCGCCGGGTTCCGCCTCGTCGACATCGTGCGCCGCCCGGAATCAGCGGCGTCACTGCGTGATTCCGGCGCCGACGTCGTGCTCGTCGACGGGCCCGACATCGCGGCAGAGGTGAAGCAGGCCCTCGGCCGCGACACCATCGATCTGCTCATCGACGGGGTGGGCGGCCCCACGACGACCGCCCTCGCGTCGCGGATGTCGGTGGGTGGCACCATCATCAGCTACACCTCGCGCGGCGGTCAGCCCGTCAGTATCGACATTCCCGATCTGATCTTCCGCGGCCTCGTCGTCCGCGGGTTCTGGCTCAAACACTGGCAGGACTCGTTGCCGCCGGAGACGGTGGCGCAGCACTACCGCGAGCTGGCCGCATTGGTTGCCGACGGGACACTGCACGCGACGATCGACGCGACCTACGCGCTCACCGAGTTCGACACGGCCCTGGCGCACGCCGCACGCCGCGACCGCACCGGCAAGGTCCTGTTCGCGATCGGGGCACAGTCGTGACGACGCACACCGACGCCGTACCCGTCGAGTCCGCGCGCGCGACGCTGACCGTGTCGGCGCTGGGCACCCTGCTCGTACTCGTCGCGTTCACCGCACCGCTGTCGACCCTGAACGTCACCGCGACCGCTCTCGACGCGGACGTCTCCGGCCGCACCTGGATCCTCAGCTCGATGAGCATCGGTCTCGCCGCGGCTCTGTTGTCGGCGGGCACGATCTCCGACGACTTCGGTCGCCGTCGCACACTGTCCATCGGTCTGCTGGTGATCGCCGCGGGATCGGTTGTCGGCGTGCTGGTCCCGGACGTTCTCGTGTTTGTCCTCACCCGCGTGCTGGTGGGCGTGGGCGGCGCCGCGGTCATCGCGTCGAGCCTCGGGATCATCGCCCACACGTTCCCGCCGGGTCCGCAGCGAGCCGCGGCCAGTGGCGTCTGGGGGGCCAGCGTCGGTGCGGGTATCGCGATCGGCCCGCTGCTGTCGGCGTTGCTCGAGAAGGCCGACAGCTGGCACGACGCGTACTGGGCGCTCGCGGGGGCGTCGATCCTGCTGGCCGTCGCCGCCGAACGACTCGTGCCGGAGTCGCGCACCGAGCATCCGCGCGGCCTCGACCTCCCCGGGGCGCTGCTGTTCGCCGGAGGCATCGCAACGCTGCTCGCCGGTCTGGTCGAGGGCAGGCAGGGGTGGACGCAGCCGGTGGTCATCGGGCTGTTCGTGGCGTCGGCAGTGCTGCTCGTGGCCTTCGTGGTCATCGAGCACCGCAGTGCGACATCGATGCTCGATCTGTCGCTGTTGCGCTCGCCCGCATTCGGTGCGGCCACCCTGGCCGCGGTCGCGATCGGTGCCGGCGCGATCGCGCTGATGTCGTACATGGCGGGGTTCCTGGGTGCCGCGCTGGGGATCTCCGCCATCGGCTCGGCGCTGCTGCTGTTCGCGTGGTCGGGGACGTCGGTCGTCACCGCACTGCTCGCGCGTCGGATCCCGGCGAGCGTCTCCGGTCGTGTTCAACTCGCCGTCGGCCTCATCGGAGTCGCCGCCGGGCTCGCGGCCCTGACCGGGATCGACGAGACCTCCGGATGGGTCCGCTTCCTGCCCGGTCTCCTGTTCGCCGGCATCGCGACAGGCCTGGTCAACGCGAACCTCGGCCGCGAGGCCGTGGCCAGTGTGCCCGCCGGACGCGGCGGCATGGGCAGCGGCGCGAACAACACCGCGCGGTACCTCGGCTCGGCCGTCGGGGTCACCATCGTCGCCGTGATCGCGGCCCGACCCGGCCCGGGGAGCGCGGCGGAGGATCTGGTCTCCGGCTGGAACGTCGCGGCCGTCGTCACGGCCGTCATCTCGGCGCTGGGTGGGGTGGTGGTGTTCGTGCTGCACTGCCGCGCGACCGCGGCGGCCCGCGCCGAGGTCACCGCGGCGGGCGTCTGACGTCGTGGCGGCATTAGACTTCAGATCTCGCCCGACGGGGCCCGGACTTCGA
This sequence comes from Williamsia sp., assembly GCF_016462415.1. GTDB lineage: Bacteria > Actinomycetota > Actinomycetes > Mycobacteriales > Mycobacteriaceae > Williamsia_A. Next base: position 25,049 of record NZ_JAEMTF010000019.1, read on the forward strand.
GCGGCAGGCAATCAGTGAGTGTTCTCGTGTGTTTTCACGCCCATCCCGACGACGAGGTGTTCAGCACCGGCGGCACGATGCGCCGGGCCGCGGACGCCGGTCATCGCGTGGTGTTGGTGACCGCCACCGACGGCGCGGTCGGCGAGTTCCCGGACGATCTGCTCGCCGAGGGGGAGTCGCTGCTGTCACGTCGCCGGATGGAGCTGTCGAACTCGGCGGAGATCCTCGGCGTACACCGACTGGTGATGCTCGACTACCCCGACTCCGGGATGGCGGGAACCCCGGACAACGACAAGCCTGACGCTTTCACCAACGTGCCGGTGGAGGACGCCGCGCAGCGACTTGCCGACATCCTGATCGAGGAGCACGCCGACGTCGTCACCATCTACGACAGCAACGGGGGCTACGGACACCCCGATCACATCAAGGTCCATCACGTGGGGCTGCGTGCGACCGAGATCGCCGGTACGGCACACGTTTTCGAGAGCGTCGCCAACCGCGACCTCATGCGGACCCTGATCACCGCCAACCCGCAGTGGGCCAGCGAGGACTCCGGCCTCGACATCGAGACGTTCGGAGTCCCCGAGTCGGAGATCTCCGTCATGGTCGACGTCGGCGACCTGATCGAGACCAAGCGGGCGGCGATGGTCGCCCACGCGTCCCAGATCGGCGACTTCGGGCCGTTCCTGCAGATGCCCACCGACATACTCACCATGGCGTTCGGGGTGGAGACGTTCCGTCGGGCCGGCGGCGCCGACGGTCCGAAACTGACCGCGCTGCCGCTGTAGACCCGCGGCTCAGGCGGCGATCGTCGCGTGCATCTCCCACACGATTACCTCGGCGCCTGCCGTGGTCGACATCGTCTGACCGCCGCCACCGCGCACGCGGACGGCGTCGCCCTCGTGCAGGACACCGACGCCCTCGAGTGACGCCTCACCGTGAGCGACGAACACATGCAGGAACGGTGCGTCGGGCAGCGTGACGGGTGCCTGGCCGGGCTGCATGCGGGCGACGTGCATCGCCGCGTACTTGTTCTTGATGCGGATGGCGGAATGCTCTGCGTGCCCGGGCATCCCCGACGCGACGGGGACGAGTCCACCGGCGAGCAACTCGTGGTCGATCTCGAGTTGCTCGTAGCCGGGGGTGATCCCCGCCTCGTCCGGGACGACCCACATCTGCACGAAGTGCACCGGGTTGTCGTGCTTCGTGCCGTCACCGCCGTCGGCGGGGCCGAGACGCCACGAGTCGTTCTTCTCCGAGTGCAGGATCCCCGTGCCCGCGCTCATCCGCTGGGCCAGACCCGGGTAGATGATGCCGGAGTGGCCCATCGAGTCCTGATGCACCAGCGCGCCCTGCAGCACCCAGGTGATGATCTCCATGTCGCGATGCGGATGGGTGTCGAAACCCATTCCGGGCGTGACGATGTCGTCATTGTTCACCATGAGCACCCCGTGATGGGTGTTCGTGGGATCGTAGTTGCCCCCGAACGAGAACGAGTGCTTCGAGTCCAGCCACCCGATGCGGGTCTTGTCCCGATCATCGGAACGCCGGACGTCGAGCTCGGGTGCGATCGCTGTGCTCATGGTGAACCTGACTCGAGTGCGGTGGGTACTACGGGAGGCCGGTCAGGCCAGCTTGCCGGCGACGGTGACGACGCGGGTCGCGAGGTGATCGAGCGCATCGAGGGTGGCGCTGCTCAGCTCGTCGGTGTTGTTCGCGCCGGTCACGTGTCCGACGCCGTAGGGGTTGCCGTCGGCGAACTTGATGCCGTCGGTGTAGCCGGGGGCGACCACGACGCCACCCCAGTGCATGACCGAGGTGTAGAGCGCCAGCAGGGTCGCCTCCTGGCCGCCGTGCGCGGTCTGGCTCGAGGTGAACCCGGCGTAGGCCTTGTCGGCCAGCTTGCCCTGGGCCCAGAGTCCGCCGAGGGTGTCGATGAACGCCTGGAACGGCGCGGCGGTGTTGCCGAAGCGGGTCGGCGACCCGAGGATCACGCCGTCGGCCCACACGATGTCGTCGCCGGTGGCGGCGGGCAGATCCTTGGTGGCCTCGTAGTTGGACTTCCAGGCCGGGTTCTCGGCGAAGACCGACGGGTCGGTGGTCTCGGCGATGTGGCGGACGCGGACCTCGGCGCCTGCGGCCTCGGCGGCGGTCTTGAGCCGGTCGGCCATGGCCGTGCCGTGTCCGGTGGCCGAGTAGTAGAGGATGGCGAGCTTCGTCATGGTGCAACCCTTCGTCGTGGTGTGCGCGCACATGTCGTTGCGCGATCAACTACTGACGACCCTAGCTGATGTCGTTGCGTTGTCAACCATTTCCTCTATCATCGACAGCATGGAACAGGTTCAGTGGCTCACCGCGGACGAGCAGCGCACGTGGCGCGCCTATCTCAACGCCACGCGCCTGCTGCTGCAACGTCTCGACCACCAACTGGTCCGCGACGCCGACATCTCGCTGACCGACTACGAACTGCTGGTGCAGTTGTCCGAGGCGCCGGATCGTCAGATGCGGATGCGTCCGCTGGCCGATGCGGTGACCGCGACGAAGAGTGGCGTGACCAGGGCGATCAACCGGCTGGTCGAGGCAGGATGGGTGCGCCGTGTGCCCTGTCCCGACGACCGCCGCGGAGCGCTGGCCGAACTCACCGATGCAGGTGCGGCGAAGCTCGCCGCCGCCAGCCCCGGCCACGTCGCGGCAGTGCGGTCGAACGTCTTCGACGTGTTGAGTCCCCGCGACGTCGATCGCATCGGCAGCGCATATCTGGAGATGCACGCCCACATGGTCGAGATGTCCCGCTCGGCGTCGGTTGCTGATAGGCGCCTACCGTCGAAGATGGTTGACGCGGCAACTGTGGCCGACTGACATCTGACGCGTCGGGGTGCGCGCGGACGGTTGCCGTCCGACAATGGCAGCGGCGTCGGCAACCCGCGAGGGCGCAGGGCATCAGGGATGACCATGACCAGTTTTCATGTTCCGGTGATCGACATCGGGCCGGTGGTGCGCGGTGGCTCCGCAGTCGAGATCGCCGATGTGGTGACCGCGGTCGACGACGCATGCCGGACCGTCGGCTTCATGCAGATCCGCGGACACGGCATCGACGACGATGTCGTCGACGGCCTGGCCCGGGCGATGGACGCGTTCTTCGCCCAACCGCTCGAGGTGCGCAAGACCTATCGGGTCACCGGCGCCAACCGCGGCTACAGCCCGCCGAAGAGCGAATCGCTCAGCCTCAGTCTCGGGGTGGAGGCCGCGACCCGCATGAACGACTTCTTCGAGGCGTTCAACGTCGGTGTCGAGGGTCGGTCGTTCACCGACCTCGAACTCTCCGAGGACGACTACGGGATCAACGTCTGGCCGGACGTCGAGGGGTTCGCCGAGGGCGTGCAAACCTATTTCGACGCGGCCGCTCGGGTCGCGCGCACGCTCACCACGATCTTCGCCGCGGCGCTCGGGGTGGCGGAGGACTTCTTCACCGCCGTCACCGATCACTCCATCGACGTGCTGCGGATGAACAACTACGCACTGCCCGAGGGCACCGTCACCCTGGACGGGGAACTGACCGGGATGGGTGAGCACACCGACTTCGGCATCGTGACGGTGCTGTGGGCCGATCAGGTCGCGGGCCTGCAGGTTCTGGGGTCGGACCGGCGATGGCACGACGTCTCCCCGGTCGACGGCGCGCTGTTGGTGAACCTCGGTGACCTCACCGCGCGTCTGACCAACGACCGATGGATGTCGACGTTGCACCGGGTCAAGCCGCCGATCGTGGACGGGACCATCCGGCGACGTCGTTCGGCGGCGTTCTTCCACGACGGCAATCCCGAGGCGGTCATCGCCACCCTGCCCGATCACCTCGATTCCGCCGACGGGATGGCATACGAACCGATCACGGTGCGTGACCACATCGCCGCGAAGCTGGCGGGCTCGCGTCAGGGCAAGTCCAACGCCGCAGCGGTGCGGGAGGCCAATCGCGTGCTCGCCGCACAGGATTCGGGCGCGCCGGGCTGAGGTCAGCCGTGGGCGGTGGCGTCCAGCTTCGAGATCAGCCGGACGAGTTCGGCGATCTCGGCGTCGTCGAGGGCGTCGAACGCCGAGGGCGCCGGATCGTCGGTGGTCATCGCATCGGCGAGAACTGCGCGGCCGGTGTCGGTCAGTGACACCAACTTGCGGCGACGATTGGTCGGGTCGACGGTTCGCTCGGCGAGACCGCGCTTCTCCAACTCGTTGACGCCGACGGTGGCCGCGGGCGCGTCGATGGTCGCCGCGGCCGCCAGATCCCCGATGGTGACCGCCCCGGAGCCGATGCGGCGCAATAGCCGGAAGTGATTGAACGGCAATCCGGTTCGCGCCATCATCGCCTTGCGCCATGGACCGCGGTGGTCGATCACGAAGTGCGCCATCAGCTGCCAGGCGCGCGCGGCATCGTGTCCCGGCGTGCCGCCTGGATCCTCAGACATGCGCCGGTGCCTTCGGCTCACTCGGCGAGACGAACAGGAACGCCGTCTTCTCGACGGTGCTCTTGGCCCACGCGGTGGTGCTGATGATGCCGAGAGCGGTGATCGACAGTGCGAGTCCCGTCGTGATCCACCACAGCGGTTGGACGGCGTCGGTGAAGGCGCCGTCGGATGCGGTGACCGCGGCTCCGGCGATGGATCCGCTGATCGCGACACCCAGGCTCACGCCGAGTTGGCGGCTGGTGGATGCGACGGCCGATGCCGCGCCGGCGCGGTCGCGCGGCATGCCGCTGACCGCCGACGTGGTGATGGGGGCGTTGACCAGACCGAATCCGACGCCGAAGAGCCCGAAGGTGATGATCAGCAGCCAGACCGGGGTGGTCGGGGTGAACGTCGTGAGCAGGACCGACGCGACGGCGAGCAGCAGCCCTGAGGCGATCAGCGACGGTCGCGTCCCGTAGCGCCCGACCAGACGGCCGGAGATGGGGGAGAAGATGAGCGTGCCGATGGCGATGGGGAGGTAGATCAGACCGGTGTGGACGGCCGAGTAGCCGCGGACGTTCTGCAGGTAGTTCGACATCAGGAACAGGAATCCGCCGTAAGCCGAGAACGCGACGATCCCGATGACGGTCGCCGTCGCGAACGGCACGCTCCGGAAGAACCGCAGGTCGATGAAGGGAGAGGCGTGCCGTCCCTCGTGGCGGATGAACCCCACCAGGCCGATGAGGGCGAGCGCGAAGATGCCGAGGGTGCGCGGGTCGCCCCACCCGAGGTTCGGTCCCTCGATCAGTCCGGAGATGAGGGACGCCATGAACAGGATGCCGAGTCCCTGGCCGAGCGGATCGAGTTTGCGGACGGTGGCCGACTTCGACTCCGGGACGAAGATCGCGGCGAGGATGATCGCCGCTGCGCAGATGGGCAGGTTGATCCAGAAGACGGCTTTCCAGTCCAGCAGGTCGATGAGGACGCCGCCGACCATCGGGCCCAGCGCCATCGAGATGCCGACGACGGCACCCCAGACGCCGATCGCGCGAGCACGCTCAGCGCGACCGGTGAACACCTGGGTGATGATCGACATCGCGACCGGGTTGAGCATCGAACCGCCGATGGCCTGCACGAACCGTGCCGCGATGAGCATCTCGACGCTGGTCGACAGGCTGCAGAGCAGTGACCCCAGCGCGAACACGACCAGCCCGATCTGGAAGATGCGCCGGCGGCCGAGGCGATCGGCCATCGCGCCCGAGAGGAGTAGCAGGCTGGCCAGGACCAACGTGTAGATGTCGATGACCCACTGCAGCCCGGACACCGAGGCGTCGAGATCCCGGCGGATGGCGGGCAGCGCGACGTTGACGATGGTCGCGTCCATCGACACGATCAGCAGGCTCAGGCAGCAGGTGCACAGGATGATCCATTTGCGCCGCGCGCTGTAGGTCTCGGTTTCCACCGGACCATTGTGAAACTACAACTGTTAACCAGGCAAGCGATCGGGACTGTGGCGTGGCTCACGCGCGGTGTCGGTGGTTACGTTGGACGGGTCCGAACCCCCACTTGAACGGAGCCCCATGACCGGCGCGCTCGACGGCATCGTCGTCGCCGACTTCAGTCGGGTCCTCGCCGGCCCGTACGCGACGATGCTGATGGCCGACCTCGGTGCCGAGGTGGTCAAGGTCGAACGTCCGGGTCTCGGAGACGACACCCGATCGTGGGGACCGCCGTACGAGAAGTACGCCCCCGACAGCGTCGAGCCCATGGCCACCTACTTCACCTCGGTGAACCGCAACAAGACGTCGCTGGCCGTCGACCTGCAGACCGACGACGGACGGCGTGCGGCGCGGGCGTTGGTCGAGCGGTCCGACGTGGTCATCGAGAACTTCCGCGCCGGGACGATGGAACGCCTCGGCCTCGGGTACGACACCCTCGCCGCGGACCAGCCCGAGCTCATCTACTGTGCGATAACGGGATTCGGTCGGGACGGCGGCGCGTCCATGCCGGGATACGACCTGCTCATCCAGGCCATGAGCGGCCTGATGAGCGTCACCGGCCCCGAGGATGCGCCGTCGAAGGTCGGGGTCGCGGTGATCGACGTGCTGACCGGTGTCCACGCGGTCGCAGGCATTCTCGCCGCTCTCCGACATCGGGATCGCACCGGCGTCGGTCAGCGGGTCGATCTCGATCTGCTCTCGGTCGCCCTGTCGTCGATGGTCAACCAGACCGCGGGCTACCTCGCCGCCGACGTCGTGCCCGCGGCGATGGGCAACCGCCATCCCAGTGTCGTTCCCTACCAGGTTTTCTCGACCGCGGACCGTCCGCTCGCGGTGGCCGTGGGCAACGACAAGCTGTTCACCCGCATGGCCGAGGCGATCGGGACCCCCGAACTCGCGACCGACGAGCGATTCACGACCAACACCGCACGCATCAAAAACAGGGACGCTCTTGTCGCCGACATCGCTGCTGCCCTGCGCCCGCACGGCGCCGACCACTGGTTCGAGGTCCTCACCGCCGCAGGCGTTCCCGCCGGTCCGATCAACGACGTCGCCGAGGCCTTCGACCTCGCGCGACGGCTCGGCATCGATCCCGCGGCGCGGATCCCCGGGACACCGACCCCGACGGTGCGCAACCCGATCGGGATGTCGGTGACGCCGCCGACCTACCGACTGCCGCCCCCGGTGCTGCCCAACTGACGCGGTTACGTGCCCAACTGCGGTGGTTACGTGCCCAACTGGCGGGGGTCGGTGGGGAGCAGTCCGTGCACCACGACGTCGTGCCGGATCCCGCCGTTGCCGAGGTGCGCCGACCGCAGCGTCCCCTCCTCGACGAACCCGCACCGTAGCGCCACCGTCCGCGATGCGGTGTTGGTGGCGAACGCATCGAGCGCGACCCGGGCGGCCCCGATCGTCCATGAGTACTCGACGAGCAGTCGGGTCGCGCGCGTCGCGATCCCCTGGCCGCGAGCCCTCGGGGCCACCATGTAGCCGATCTCGGTCACGCCGCTGTCCTCGTCACGGATGCGCAGACCACAGGTGCCCACGAGGCGGTCGTCCACGTCGGCGATCGCGACCTCGAAACCAGGCCAGACCTTGGCCGCGTTCGTCTCGACGAACTCCACCGCGTCCTGGCGGGTGTACGGACTCGGGACGGTGGTGAAGGCCTCCGACGCCGGGTCGGAGGCGGTCTCGAGGACATCGTCGACATCGGACGGCTCCAGGGCGCGCAGCGTGATCACCCCGTCGGTGAGGGTGGGGATGTACCGCGGCCACTCCATCACGGCGCGACCCCGGTTCCCGCGCCCAGTCTCGCCATCAGATCCCCGATGATCGCCGCGCGCTCCCCGGCGCCGGATTCCTGCAGGGCGTGGGTCCGGACGACGGCACTCACCGGCACCCGCAGACGCCCGTTCTTCTCCCGCAACAGCGCGATCGCGGGTCCGGGTTGGTCGTCGTAGAGGACCGTCCAGGTCTCCGGGTGGTTGATCAGTTCGAGTGCCGCGGTGTGGTCGGCGGCGATCGGCAACCCGTAGCGCGGCACCGCACCGATGTCGGCGAAGGCCCGCCGGATCACGCTGTGCAGCAACACTTGTTGCTTTTGCGGCGGGAGGATGAGCGGGTGGGACACGAGCTCGCGCAGGTCGACCTCCGCCGCCCCGGCCAGCGGGTGTTTCTCCGAGACGGCCACCACGAGCTCCTCGACCCACAGTTGCTCGACCCGCAACCGGGGATCGCTGACCGTGCCGCGGATCAGTGCGATGTCGACGTCGCCGGACACGACGGCGTCCACCCGCTGCTGGAAGTTCTTGATGACGAACTCGATCTCGACGTGAGGATGTCGTTCGCGGACGTCGGCGATGGCCGACAGCGATCGCCGGGCGAACGACATGTTCGCCGCCAGCCGCACCCGGGACCCGGGATCGCGGACCGCCGCGTACGCGTGCTTCTCCAGGTCGATCATCTGACGGGCGACGGGCAGCAGACGTTCGCCGGCCTCGGTGATGGTCACCGTGCGGGTGGAGCGCTCGAGCAGGGTCGCACCGAGGTCGCGTTCGAGGCGGGCCACCTGATGGCTGATCGCGGACTGCGAGATGAAGGTGCGCTCGGCGGCGCGGCTGAAACTCAGTTCGTCGCACACCGCCACGAAGTAGGTGAGCTGTCGCAGTTCCATGTCGCCCCTCTCGCAGGTCATCGGATCATATCGCCTCACTCATGAGCGATCCAGATCAATTGCATCTGAAAAACGCGCGTGACGGCGGGAGCACAAACCGGGACCATGGGTGTTGTTCATGAGTAGCGAGAGGAGAACGACATGCGCACAGATGACGCGACCTACTACGACGTGGTGATCGTCGGATCGGGATTCGGCGGGATGGCCGCCGCCCGCCGCCTGCGCGGCCGGGGCAAGACCGCCCTGCTGATCTCGAGCACTCCGGAACACCTGTTCCAGCCGCTGCTCTACCAGGTGGCCACCGGCGTCCTGGCCCGCGACGACATCGCGCCCCGCACCGACACCCTGCTGCGTCGGAATCGCGACGTCGAGGTGGTCGAGGGTGTCGTGACCGCAGTCGATGCGATGCCCGCGGTGCTCACCTACCGGGCCGGCGGTCAGGACCATCGGGTCCACTACGGCTCGCTGATCGCCGCGACCGGCGCCGCCCAGAGCTATTTCGGCCGCGACGAGTACGCCGATCGCACCTTCGCCCTCAAGACCATCGACGACGCGACCCGACTCCGGGCGCATCTCCGCGCGTGCTTCGACGCGCCGGCCGACGACGCCGCGGCGACCACGTTCGTCGTGGTCGGTGCCGGCGCCACCGGGGTCGAGGTGGCCGGTCAGATCGCGGAACTGGCCCGCCGACACGAGCGTCGCGAGGTCGCGATCACGCTGGTCGAGGGGCTCGGCGAGGTGCTGCCCGCCTTCGGTGGGGGCTTGAGCGAGTACTCGAGAGGTGCGTTGGAGAAGGCGGGTGTCGAGGTACTCACCGGGTCGATGGTCACCGACATCGCCGACGGGGTCGTCACCGTGAACGTCAACGACGGTGCGGCCACCCGCAAGATCGCCACCGACACCGTCGTGTGGTCGGCCGGGGTCGCGGCGAGCGACTTCGCCGGCGTGCTGGCCGACGCGACCGGTTGCGACACCGACCGCGCCGGGCGCCTGCTGGTCAATGACGATCTGACCGTCGGCGGTGTCGCCAACATCTACGCGATCGGCGACATGACGTCGCTGCACGGTTACCCGGGACAGAGCCCGGTCGCCATGCAGCAGGGTAGGCACGCGGTCGACATCATCACCCGGAAGCGGGCCCCGGGCAGCGTCTTCCACTATCTCGACAAGGGGTCGATGTCGATCATCAGCCGGGGTCGGGCGGTCGCGAAGCTGACCGAGCGCGTGACCTTCCGCGGTCTGATCGCCTTCGTCGCCTGGCTCGGTGTGCACCTCTACTACCTGGCGGGCGTGGGTAATCGGGCCAAGGCGGTCGTCGCCTGGGTGCGGTCGTTCGTCGGTACCGCACGCCCCGGGTTCGACGAGGTCGTCGAGGCGCCCCGGACCGAGCCGCAACCGATCGCGGTTTAGCCCGCGCCGGTCACGAATCGGCGGTGGTCAGGTCCTCGTCCGCCTTCTGCTCGGCCTCGACGCGGTTGGCGTGAAAGTCCTTCGACCGGATCAGGAACGCGGTCGAGATCGCGGCGACCGCCGCGATACACGCCGCGATCAGCAGGATGAGGTCGAGGGCGTCGGCGTACCCCCGACCCGCACTCGCGGTGACCATCTCGCGTAGCTGGGCCGGTACCGACGAGATGACCTGAGCAGCACCACCGTTGGCGACGGCGTCACCGATCTCGCGCCCCTTGTCGGCGATGGGGGTGCCGGCCAGCGAGTCGGAGATGTTGTTGCTCAACCGCGATGACAGCAGGCTGCCCAGAAGCGCAACACCGGTGGCGATGCCGATCTGACGGAACGTCGAGTTCATGCCCGAGGCCATACCCGCGCGGGACTGCTCGACGACGCCCACCGCGGTGGATGCCAGCGGGACGTTGATCAGGCCGGTCCCGATGCCGGCGACGATGAATCCCGGGATGAACTGCGTCCAGCCGCCGGTCGGGTCGGTGCCGCGCATCAGCAGCAGACCGGCGCCGACGAGGACGAATCCCGGTGTGATCAGCCAGCGGGCGGGGATCTTGTCGGACAGGCGCCCGGCCACCGCCGCGGCGACGAAGACGAGTCCGGAGAACGGCAGGAAGTACAGACCGGCCTGCAGCGCGGAGTAGCCCATCGTGTTCTGCAGGTAGATGACGATGTAGGTCAGCAGCGAGAACATCGATGCCGAGATGGCCCAGGCGGCGATGAGTCCGCCGGTGAAGGTGGGCACGCGGAACAGTGACCCGTCGACCATCGGCTGGTCGGACATTCTCTCGACCACGACGAACGCGGTCAGCAGCACGGCGGCGGCGATGAGCGAGCCGGCCACCTCGAGCGAACCCCAGCCGTCGGCGTGGCTGCGGATGAGGCCGAAGACCAGGAACGCGAGTGCCGCGCTGAACGTGACGCAGCCGAGCCAGTCGATGCGGTGCGCTCCGGGGGCTTTCGATTCGTCGACGCCGATGACGGTCATCACCAGCGCGAAGATGCCGACCGGGATGTTGACGAAAAAGATCCAGTGCCACGACAGCCCGCTGGTCAGGATGCCACCGAGGACCGGTCCGACCGCGACCGAGACGCCGGTGACGGCACCGAAGACGCCGAACGCGACACCTCGCTCGCGGGGGGCGAAGGCCTGTGCGAGCAACGCCAGCGACGTCGCGAACATGATGGCCCCGCCGACGCCCTGGGCGACGCGGGAGATGACCAGCGTCATGATGTTGGGGGCCAGGCCGCAGGCCAGCGACCCGACCGTGAACACCACGATGCCGGTCGCGAAGACCTTCTTGCGGCCGACGATGTCGGCGATCGTGCCCGAGGTGAGAAGCAGCGCCGCCAGTGCGAGCGCGTAGGCGTCGATCACCCACTGCAGGTCGGAGAGATCGGATCCGAGGTCGGTCTGGATGTCGGGAAGCGCGACGTTCACGATCGTCACGTCGAGCAGGAGCATGAACACGCCGGTGCAAACGGCGGTCAGGGTGAGCCACTTGCGGGCCATGGTGCCTCCAGGTTGAGTGCGGACTCAGAAAATCGTTGCACATTCTGAGTGAACACTCAACAATTGACATCTCTTGGGTAGTGTGGCTTCCATGGCACGACGCGGAAGGCCCCCGGCGATCGGACGCGACGAGCTGTTGTCGTCCGCTCTCGCGGTGCTCCGCGAGCGGGGTGTCGCACGGCTGACCACGCGTGAGGTCGCTTCTCGCGCAAACGTTTCCGAGGGGTCGATCTTCTACCATTTCGGTGACCGGCAGGCCCTGCTCACCGCGGTGTTCCACGAGGCGTTGCGCCCGCTGTTCGCCTTCAATAACGACATGGATCCGACCCTGGTCCGCACGCTGTCCGACGTCCGGGCGGTACTCGAGCAGTACGTCGGTGCGGTGCACACGTTCCTCGACGACGGTCTCGACGTCCTGGTCGCGGCGCACGGCGACGGCGGTCTGCGCGACGAGGTGGGTGCGGTGGTCGCCGCCAACGATTTCGGTCCACATCGTGGTGTCGCTGCCATGGGCGCGTACTTCGGCGCCCTCCGTGAGGCGGGACTGATCGCAGCCGACGTGGACACCGACGCCGCGGCCTACCTGATGGTCAGTGCGACGTTCCTGCGGTCGGCGCAGCCCAAGCTCTTCGGCCACTCGAAGGCGATCCCGCCGATGACCGACGTGATCGACGTCGTGCTGCGGATGTTGGGGGCCGACGCGAAGGCCTCCGGTTCGGTCTAGCCGAGAACCTTCTCGGTGCGCGCATAACCGCGTTCGACACCGTCCTTGACCGGACGCCACCACTGTTCGTTCTCGCGGTACCAGTCGACGGTCGCCTCGAGTCCGGCGCGGAAATCGGTGTACCGCGGCGACCACCCCAACTCCGTGCGCAGACGGGTGGAGTCGATGGCGTAGCGCATGTCGTGTCCGGGCCGATCGGTGACGAGATCGTATGCGTCGGTGGGCTCGCCGAGTATCTCCAGGATGGTCTCCACGACCGTTCGGTTGTCGGTCTCGCCGTCGGCGCCGATCAGGTAGGTCTCGCCGACGACGCCGGCGTCGATGACGGTCCACACGGCGTCGTTGTGGTCGTCGACGTGGATCCAGTCGCGGACGTTCGCCCCGGTGCCGTAGAGCCGCGGCCGGGCGCCGGTGAGCACGTTGGTGATCTGGCGCGGGATGAACTTCTCGACGTGCTGATACGGCCCGTAGTTGTTGGAACAGTTGGAGAGGGTGGCGTGGATGCCGAACGACCGGACCCAGGCTCGGACGAGCAGATCGCTGCCCGCCTTGGTGGAGCTGTAGGGACTCGACGGGTTGTAGGGCGTGGTCTCGGTGAACCGGCTGGGGTCGTCGAGGGCGAGGTCGCCGTACACCTCGTCGGTGCTGATGTGGTGCAGGCGGGTTCGGTGTCTCCGCACCGCCTCGAGCAGGGTGTAGGTCCCGACCAGATTGGTCTGGACGAACGCCGACGGGTCGGCCAGGGAGTTGTCGTTGTGCGATTCCGCGGCGAAGTGGATGACGATGTCGGCCTGCGCGACGAGGCGGTCGACGAGGTCGGCGTCGGCGATGTCACCCACGACGATCTCGATGCGGTCGGCGACCGAGTCCAACGTCGACGGGTTGGCGGCGTAGGTGAGCTTGTCCAGGACGGTGATGGCGACATCGGGACGGTTCGCCACCGTGCGGAGGACGAAGTTGGCGCCGATGAACCCGGCGCCCCCCGTGACCAGTGCGTGCATCGCACATCCTTCCGGTTGTCGGTGCGACCGATGCGAGCCTACCGGCCGGCGACCGCAGCTCGCGGGGTTGAGCCGGTCATCCCACCCGGGCATAGTGTGACGCCATGCGGGGAATCATTCTGGCCGGTGGCACCGGGTCGCGTCTGCACCCGATCACCCTCGGGGTGAGCAAGCAGCTGGTCCCGGTCTACGACAAGCCGATGATCTACTACCCGCTGTCCACGCTGATGCTCGCGGGCATCACCGACATCCTGGTCATCACCACACCCGCTGATGCCGACGCGTTTTCACGTCTGTTGGGCAACGGCGAGCAGTTCGGTATCTCGATCACCTATGCGGTGCAGCCGTCCCCCGACGGCCTCGCTCAGGCCTTCGTGCTCGGCGCCGACCACATCGGGAACGAATCGGCCGCACTGGTGTTGGGCGACAACATCTTCTACGGCCCGGGACTGGGCAACCAGCTGATGCGCTTCTCCGATGTCGACGGCGGAGCGGTGTTCGCCTACTGGGTGGCCGACCCCAGTGCATACGGCGTCGTGGACTTCGATGACTCGGGCAAAGCCATTGCGCTGCAGGAGAAACCGGACAACCCGCGGTCGAACTATGCGGTGCCGGGGTTGTACTTCTACGACAACGACGTCGTCGAGATCGCGCGCGGACTCTCGCCGAGCGCACGCGGTGAGTACGAGATCACCGACATCAACAGTGCGTATCTCGACGCCGGGCGCCTGCAGGTGCACGTGCTGCCGCGGGGAACCGCGTGGCTCGACACCGGCACGTTCGACTCGCTGCAGGACGCCGGGAATTTTGTCCGAACGGTCGAACAACGCCAGGGCCTCAAGATCGCCGTGCCGGAGGAGATCGCCTGGCGACGCGGCTACATCGGCGCCGACGAATTACGGGCGCGGGCGGAGAAACTGATGAAGTCCGGGTACGGCAGCTACCTTCTCGACATCCTCGAGCGGGGGCTGTAGACGTGCGCGTTCGTCCGCTGTCGATCGCCGGGGCGTGGGAGTTCACGCCGGTCCAGCGCCCCGATCCGCGCGGGGTGTTCCTCGAGGCGTTCAAGGCTCCGGTCCTCGGTGATCTGGTCGGACACGAGTTCTCCCTCGCCCAGGTCAACATCTCGGTGTCGGCGGCCGGCGTGCTGCGGGGTGTCCACTTCGCCGACACCCCGCCGGGGCAGGCGAAATACGTGACCTGTTCGCGCGGCGCCGTTCTCGACGTGGTCGTCGACATCCGCGTCGGGTCAACGACCTTCGGGAAGTGGGACAGCGTCGTGCTCGACGATGTCGATCGTCGTGCGGTCTACCTCTCCGAGGGGCTCGGTCACGCGTTCCTGTCGCTGGCCGACGACTCCACCGTCGCGTACTTCTGCTCCACCGGATACAACCCGGCCGGCGAACACGGCATCCACCCGCTCGACCCGGCCATCGGCATCGACTGGCCTGTCGTCGGCCGCGACGGGAGCCCGCTCGAGGTGTCGTTGTCGGACAAGGACACCGTTGCCCCGACGCTGGAGCAGGCCGCTGCGACCGGTCTGCTGCCGCACCTCGACGACGTCGACCGCTATCTGCGGGGCCTCGCCGCACGCGACGCCTGACCGCATTCGCCCACTCGGCGTCCGCATCCGCCCAGTCGGCGTCCGCATCCGCCCAGTCGACGGGTCAGCGGGCCTGTCCGTAGAGGTGGTCGACGTGCAGGCGCAGGACCAGACGACGGTCGGCGATCATCGCGCGACGGTAGTCGTCCCAGTCGTCGTGTTCGCCGCCGATGGCGCGGTAGAGGTCGATCAGCTCCGCGACCGCGTCGTCGTCGGGTGCCGCCGCCACGGCACTGAGCTCGACGGCCCCGTCGGCGACCGCGTACGACCACCCGTCGGGACTGCTGACGTGCAGTGCCGCGCGAGGGTCGCGCCGGAGGTTGGCGGTCTTGGCGCGTCCGTCGGTGATCGACACCCGCAGCAGTCTCGCCGCCTCGTCGTACGCGTAGTTCACCGTCGACAGCTGCGGGCGGCCGTCGCGGCGGATCGTCGCGAGGACACCCTGGTCGTGTGCGGTGATGAGGTCGAGCAGTGCCGATGAGGTCGCCATGAGTCGACTATCGCCCCCGGCCCCGCCGCAGGCAACCGCCCGTGATGCGCATGGTTAGGGTGGAGAGATGAGTGATGACGTCGACAGCACACCCGAAGGTTCGGACGGCGAGTACAGCCTCGACTCCGACGACCAGCTCCAGCCTGGGGACACGCTCGACGATCGAGGGGTCGAGGACATCCTCGACGAGGGCTACTCCCCGCCGGAGAAGCCCAGCAAGGCAATGCGTTACGGCGTGACGGCCGAGGACCAGCGCGAGGGCGAGTCGCTCGACGAACACCTCGCCGAGGAGGAGCCGGATCCGGCCGCGCAGATCAACCTGCACGACGACCCGCCCGCGCCCGATCCCGACGGTGTCCCCGACGACATCGACGAGTACGACAACGAGGTCGGCGACGAGCGGTCCGGTCGGTTGCTCGCACCCGACGAGGGCGTCGACGCGCATCTGTCGAGCCAGGAGACGGCCGAGGACGTCGGATTCGACGGGGCGGCGGCATCGGCCGAAGAGGCCGCCGTGCACGTCGTACCCGACGAGCGCGCCTGAGCCCAGAGGACTCGCTCAGCCGTCCTCGGGGAAGGGTGGCAGTGGCTTCTCGTGGAGCCACTGCTGCCAGAGGCGGTTGAGCGATCCCTCGCTGTGGCGCGCGGCGAGTGCGGTGAAGTCGTCGGTCGACACCGAGCTGTAGCGGTACTCGCGCGTCCACTCCTTCAGCAGGTCGAAGAACTCGTCGTCACCGACGCTGACCCGGAGCGCGTGCAGCGTGAGCGCGCCGCGCTTGTAGACCCGGTCGTCGAACATCGAGTCCGGACCCGGATCACCGATCTCGAGATCCTGGCGCGCGCCGGACAACTGGCGGTGGTGGTACCGGGCCAACGAGTCCGCGGACTGTCCGCCGGAATGCTCCGACCACAACCATTCGCTGTAGCAGGCGAATCCTTCGTGCAGCCAGATGTCGGACCACCGTGCCAGCGTGAGCGAGTTGCCGAACCACTGGTGGGCCAACTCGTGGGCGACGAGACGCTCGGAGCGTCCGGTGCCGTCGCAGTGGTTGGCCCCGAACGTCGACAACCCCTGCGCCTCGATGGGGATCTCGAGGTTGTCGTCGGTGACGACCACGGTGTATTCCGGGAACGGATAGGGGCCGAACATCTCGCCGAACGCCGACACCATGTCCTTCTGGCGCGCGAAGTCTGACGCGAAGTTGTTCTTGAGTCGTTCGGGGAGAACGGCTTTGATCTTCACCGGCCGGGTCGAGAGCGTCGTCTGCACGTACGGACCGATCTGGATCGTCGCCAGATAGGTGGCCATCGGCTCGACCTGCTCGTAGATCCACGTCGTCGAGCCGGCCTTGGTGCGCTTGCGCTGCAGCGTCCCGTTGGCCACCGCGAGGTACGGCGACTCGGTGGTGATCGCGATGCGATAGCTCGCCTTGGAACTCGGGTGATCGTCGCAGGGGAACCACGACGCGGCGCCGTTGGGCTGGCTGGCGCACAGGGCGCCCTCGGTCAGCTCCTCCCATCCGACCTCGCCCCACGGTCCGCGGATCGGCTTCGGTGAGCCGGAGTACTTGACCACGACGGTCATCGCCCCGCCCGGCGGCAGCGAGTCGGCCGGGGTGACCGACAGCTTGTTGGTGCGCTGGCTGTAGCGGGAGGCCCGCTTGCCGTTGACCGACACCCGCGACACCGACAGCGACGTCGCCAGGTCGAGACTGAACCGGCCCAGGGTGTTGATCGCGGTGGCGGTGATCGTCGCCGTACCCGCCAGTCGGTTGCTGGCCACCTTGTACTCGAGGTCGAGCTCGTAGCGGCTCACGCGATAGCCGAGGTTGCCGTTCTTCGGGAGGTACGGATCGAGACCGTCGTCGGGGTCGCCGAGCAGAGGACCCGTCCCGCCGCCGGAGTCACGTGCACCCTTGCCAGTACTACTCGGCACCCATCCTCCAGTCGCGCACGTCATCTCGTCGGTTCGGTTGTGGTGGTACGAGGTTACCCGCCGCACCGCGGGCCCGCGGATCGGCCGGGTTCGGTGTGACCCGGCGGCGCAGCCGGTAGCGTTCGAGCGGACCGGACATGTCGGGCGCAGTCGTCGGGAAGGACGCCTCATGGGTACATCGAGAAGTTTCACGTCGTTGGTGGCGCGGGTGATCCTCGGATTCATCTTCATCATGCACGGATGGCAGAAGCTGCACACCAACGGTATCGACAAGACCGAGGCGGGTTTTCGCGCCATGGACGTGCCGTTCCCCGAGTTCAGTGCCCACTACGCCACGTGGGTGGAGTTCGTCGGCGGCATCCTGCTGATCGTGGGCATCCTGACGCCGCTGGTGTCGATCCTGCTCATCATCGACATGATCGGTGCGATCGTCACCGTCCACGCCGACAAGGGGTTCTGGAACTTCGACGGGGGCTACGAGTTCCCGCTCGCACTGATCGCGGCGTTGGTCGCCGTGGGCCTGGCCGACACCGGACGCACCGGGGTGGACGGCTTCGTCACCGGCCGACGGCGCAGCAGACGCGAGGTCTGACCTCACGCATCGGTCCGTGTCCAGGGCGCGATCGGGTTGCCCTGCCACCGGGTGTGGTCCGGGACGACGTCGCCGCGCATGACCAGTGACGCCGGCCCGACGGTCGCCGACTCACCGAGCCCGGCCGCCGGGAGCGCGACGCAGTGCGGTCCGAGGGTGGCGCCCACGCCGAGGGTGACCCGGTCCATGGCCATCACCCGGTCGTGGAACAGGTGGGTCTGCACCACGCACCCGCGCTGCACGGTGGCGCCGTCGCCCAGCGTCACGAGGTCGGCTTCCGGGAGCCAGTAGGTCTCGCACCAGACGCCCTTGCCGATGCGCGCACCGAGCAACCGCAGCCAGACGTTCAGGATGGGTGTGCCGGTCGCGGCGTTGGCGAACCACGGTGCGGCGACGGTCTCGACGAACGCATCCGACAGTTCGTTGCGCCAGATGAACGAACTCCACAGCGGGTGTTCGCCCACCTCGATCCGGCCCACGACCAGCCACTTCGCCGCCGCGGCCACACAGCAGGCGATGGCGCCCGCCACCAGCAGGATCAGCCCGCTCACCAACGCCGCCACCCAGTACTGGGAGCGCGAGGCGATGTACTGCAGCCCGATCAGCACGAACAGGCCCAGGCCGAAGGTGATCATCACCGGGATCAGTCGCATCGTCTCGACGATCGCGCGCGCGACCTTCAGCTTGCGCGGCGGGTCGAACGTGCGGCTGGTGTCGGAGTTGGCGGCGGTACGTCGCAGACGCACCGGGGGACTGCCCAGCCAGCTCGAGCCGGCCTTGGCCTTGCTCGGCGTGGCCGAGAGGACGGCGACGAGGCTGTTCTTCGGGACCTTGCGGCCGGGACCGGTCATGCCCGAGTTGCCGAGGAACGCGCGCTTGCCGATCTTCGCCTCGTCGATGTGCATCCAGCCGCCGCCGAGTTCGTAGGAGCCGACCATGGTGTCGTCGGCGAGAAACGCGCCGTCACCCACGGAGGTGAACTTCGGGATCACGAGCGCGGTGCTGATCTCGGTGCCCTTGCCGATGTCGGCGCCGAGCAGTCGGAACCACCCCGGGGTCAGCAGGCTCGCGTAGAGCGGGAACAGGAAGGTGCGTGCGGAGTCCATCAGTCGCTCGGTCGCCCAGATCTGCCAGCCCACGCGGGATCGGACCGGGTGGTAGCCCTGGACCATCCCCACCGAGAGCAGTCGGACGCCGATCGCGGTGATGGCGGCGAACACGAGCAGTGCGGTCACCGTCGCGGCGGGCAGCAGGGCCAGTGAGCGCAGGGCCACCGATCGGAGTCGGTCGGCGTCGGCGGCCCACGACCCGATCACGGCCAGTCCGGCGGCCAGCGACACCAGCGGGATCCCGGCGAGCGCGATGGAGGTGATGCCGTAGATCGGTACCCACCGGCTGCGGCGCGGGGGCCGCTCGGCGGGCCACGGGGTGGTCGCCTTCCCGGTCTTGACCGCCGGGGAGCCGGCCCAGTGCTGGCGAGCCTTGACCCGTCCCATGACCGCCGAACCCGGGGCCACGACGGCGTCACGGCCGACGCGGGCGCCGGGCAGCAGCGTCGATCGGGCACCGATGGTGGCGCGCTCGGCGATCTCGATGTCACCGATGTGGACGACGTCGCCGTCGATCCACCACCCGGCGAGGTCCACCTCGGGTTCCACCGAGCACTGATCGCCCAGCGAGATCATCCCGGTGACCGGCGGCAACGTGTGCAGGTCGACGCCGTGGCCGATGTCGGCGCCCAGGGAGCGCGCGAAGTAGATCATCCAGGGCGCGCCCGCGAGGTTGGCGGCGCCACTGGCCTCGGTCAGACGTTCGGCCAACCACAGCCGCAGGT
The DNA here is from genome assembly GCF_016462415.1 of Williamsia sp. Taxonomy (GTDB): domain Bacteria; phylum Actinomycetota; class Actinomycetes; order Mycobacteriales; family Mycobacteriaceae; genus Williamsia_A. Next base: position 44,809 of record NZ_JAEMTF010000019.1, read on the forward strand.
GCACCGAGCCGCCGCGCGGGTAGCTGCCCGGGGTCAGGCCGCCGAGAAGTGTCCGACACCCCACCGCCGCGATGACCATGCGCCCGGGCGGGGTGATGAAGACGATGAACGCTGCCAGCAGGATCCACCAGTTGACCGTGATGAGCCACGGGGCGTCGGAGAACGTGGCGGCGATGTTGTTGGCGACCCCGAGCCAGGTCGCCCACTGCAGTCCGGTCAGAGTCGTCAGCGGCACCGACAACGCCACCTGGATCAGGCCCGTGACGCGCGGCGTCGGGGCCACCTCGCGGGGTTCGGCGGTGATGCCCGGGTTGAGGTCGTCGAGCATCTGCGCCAACGACCCCAGTCGGGGGTGGTCGTAGAGATCGGCGACGGTCACCTCGGGGTAGCGCTCCCGCAGGCCGGTCACCAGCTGTGCCGCGCCGAGCGAACTGCCGCCCTCGCTGAAGAAGTCGGCGTCGGGGTCGACGATGGTCACCCCGAGCACCGCGGTCCACTTGTCGGCCACCCACTGCTCGGTGGCCCCGAGGTCGCTCGGTTCGCCGTCGCCTGCGGAACCCGGGAGCGGCCACGGCAGCGCGTTGCGATCGACCTTGCCCGACACCTTGGCCGGCAGCTCGTCGACGAGCGCGAGACGCGGGACGAGCGCGGCGGGAAGCTGCGCGACGAGCGCGGCGTGGGCGGCGGCGATGTCGAACGCGGGGTCGGTGGAAACGAGGTATCCGACGAGCACCGAGTTGCCGGCCGCGGTCTTGCGCACCGCGGCCGCGGCCCCGCCCACATGGGGAAGGTTCTGCAGCGCGGTGTCGATCTCGCCGAGTTCGATGCGTCGGCCACCGACCTTGACCTGGTCGTCGGCACGGCCCGCGAACACGAGCCCCGCCGCGTCGAGGCGGACGAGGTCTCCGCTGCGGTAGGCGCGGTCCCAGCCGAGAGTCGGCATGGGGGAGTACTTCTCGGCGTCCTTGGCCGGGTCGAGGTAGCGGGCCAGTCCGACGCCGCCGATCACGAGCTCGCCGGTCTCCCCCTCGGCGACGGGGTTGCCCGCGGGATCGACGACGGCCAGGTCCCACCCCTTGAGGGGCAGGCCGATGCGCACCGGGGACTCACCGGTCAGCAACGCCGCGCACGCGACGACGGTGGCCTCGGTCGGGCCGTAGGTGTTCCACACCTCGCGGCCGGGCACCGAGAGGCGTTCACCGAGTTCGGGTGGGCAGGCCTCGCCACCGAAGATCAGCAGCCGCACCGCCTCGAGCGCCTCGGCCGGCCACAACGACGCGAGCGTCGGGACCGTGGAGACCACGGTGATGTCACGCGAGACCAACCACGGACCGAGGTCCATCCCGCTGCGGACGAGTGCCCGCGGCGCCGGCACCAGGCAGCCACCGTGGCGCCAGGCGAGCCACATCTCCTCACACGAGGCGTCGAAGGCGACCGACAACCCGGCCAGCACCCGGTCGCCGGGGCCGATCGGCTCGTCGAGCAGGAACAGGTCGGCCTCGGCGTCGACGAACGCCGCGGCGTTGCGATGGGTGACCGCCACGCCCTTGGGCGTGCCGGTGGACCCGGAGGTGAAGATGATCCACGCGTCGTCGTCGGGGGTGGGGGTCTGTTCGGTGTCGACCGTGACGTCGCGGTCGCGGACCGCCGGCGTGCGGTGCAGTCCGGTCGCGTCGATGACGGCGGCGACCTGCGCCTCGCCGAACACCAGATCGGCGCGCTCGTCGGGGTCGTCCACATCAACCGGGACGTAGGCCGCGCCCGCGCAGAGCACCGAGAGGATCGCGAGATAGAGCTCGCGGGATCCCGACGGCATCCGGATGCCGACCCGGTCGCCGCGCCCGATCTTCTGACCGGTCAGCCACCGGCCGCCCTCGAGCACCGCCTCGGACAGCTCGGAGTAACTCAACGCCACGTCACCGTCGTCGATCGCCGGTGCCTGCGGGTACCTCTGCGCGGTCTCGGCGAGGATGTCGATGAGCGTTCGCGGCGCGCCTGCCTGCGACGACAGAAGGAACTGCGGGGGAATCGGGGTGGTCACCGATGTCCTTTCTCCGCGCGGTTCGACGGCGGACGAGAAGCGATCATGGCGCATTTGAACGGTGTCAGTGTTGCAGCTCTCGACGGTGCACAGGTGGTGAGGTCGCCCACCGGAGACGTGCTTCGGATGGAGCAAAACCCGGATCGGGGGTGAGACTGTGAAGTAAGTTTCGTTTACATTCGATGTAGGTCCATCAACCAATGGCGCATTTCACGGCCAGGACCTGCCGTCCGACATGGCACGCACCGACAAGAACCGGCGGGCGATCCAGAGTCGACAGACACACCGGAGGAGGTTTTCGATGCCGGTGATCACGCACACCCGCCCGAGCCGTGGATCGCGACCGATGTGGTTCGGTTCCCGACTGTTCATCAGGCCGATACTCAAGGTTTGGCCGCTGTCCCCGTCCGGGATGAAGTTGCTGTACCTCGTGGACCGTGCCGCGTCCCGTGGACCCAAGCCGCGCGGGGTCGTCCTCGAGCAGATCGAGCTCGCGGGTCGACCGGTGGAGCTCATTGTCCCCGCGGGGCCGAGTCGTCGCGACAGCGACACCGCCGTCCTGTATCTCCACGGTGGTGCGTTCATCACCTGCGGCCTCGCGACGCACCGGCTCGTGGCCGCGCGGATGTCGCGCGGCACCGGTCTCCCGGTGTTCTCTCAGGCCTACCGCCAGCTGCCCGAGGCGGGTGTGGGCACGTCGGTCCACGACGCGTACTACGCCTACCGCGAGCTGCTCCTCGAGCGCGGCTACCGTCACGTCGTGGTCGCCGGCGACTCGGCGGGCGGATTCCTCGCCGCCAAGATCACCGAGTACGCGCTGCGCGACGATCTGACCCCGCCGACGGCCTACGTCGGGTTCTCGCCTCTGCTGGATCTCGACCTCGCCGCCAACCCGGATCGCAGCAGCCGGAGCGACGCCTACCTGCCGATGTCGAAGATGGCCGAGCTCGCGCCGCTGTTCGACCAGGGGCCGATCGAGTTGAACGGCGTCCGTCGCATCGCCGAGCTGCCGGCGAACATCTTTCCGCCCGCCCTGTTCACCAGCGCGCAGGACGAGATGCTCGAGCCCGACATCATCGAGCTGGTCGAATCCATCGACGCCCACGGCGGCACCGCGGTCGCGCACAGCTTCGCCTGGCAGATCCACGCGTTCCCCGCGATCTCGGGCAAGCATCCCGAGACGCTCGAGGCGATCGCGTTGGCCAGTCAGTTCGTGACGTCGGCGCTGCAGGCGGCCAAGGATGCCGATCTCGACGCCGAGGAGATGCACGGGAAGACCGGCTGAGACAGGTCAGCCGCGCTCGGAGGCTCGTCGGATGCGACGGGCCTCGGAGCGGCACTTCTGTGAGCAGTAGCGGACCTCGTCCCACTGGCCGCGTCCGCTCCAGCGTTTGCGGTTGGTGAAGGGCCGTCCGCACACCTCACAGGCCTTGGATTCGCGATCGCCGGGGTTCGATTGTCGGTTCACCGTCTCCATCGTCCTCCTCCCTCGCCGGGGATAGTGTGGGGAACGCGGCGCGACACATCTGTCGCACGAGTGAAGGAGTCACGCACATGGCCAGCCAATCGGTGTCCGAACTGTTCGCTCTCGACGGTCTGCTCGACGGCGAGGAACGCGAGATCCGCGACACCGTGCGCAAATTCGGTGACGAGCGCCTGCGTCCGCAGGTCTCCGAGTGGTTCGAGGACGCGAACTTCCCGGTCCGCGAACTGGCGCCCGAGCTCGGTGCGCTCGGACTGTTCGGCATGCATCTGGAGGGCTACGGGTGCGCGGGAACGTCGGCCACCACCTATGGCCTGGCGTGCCTGGAACTCGAGGCCGTCGACAGCGGCCTGCGCAGCTTCGTCTCCGTGCAGGGATCGCTGGCGATGTTCGCCATCCACGCTTTCGGCAGCGAGGACCACAAGAACGAGTGGCTGCCGAAGATGGCGGCGGGTGAGGCCATCGGTTGCTTCGGGCTGACCGAGGCCGACTACGGTTCCAACCCCGGTGGGATGCGGACCGGCGCCAAGCGCGACGGCGACGACTGGGTGCTCAACGGGTCGAAGATGTGGATCACCAACGGATCGGTCGCCGACGTCGCCGTGGTCTGGGCGCGCACCGACCTCGACGAGGGTGCTCGCGGCATCCGTGGCTTCGTCATCCCCACCGACACCCCCGGTTTCAGTGCCCCGGAGATCAAGCGGAAGTTGTCGCTGCGTGCGTCGGTCACCTCCGAGCTCGTCCTCGAGGACGTCCGGCTGCCCGAGTCGGCGATGCTGCCCGGCGTGCAGGGACTCAAGGGCCCGCTGAGCTGCCTCAACGAGGCCCGGTTCGGCATCGTGTTCGGCTCACTCGGCGCCGCGCGGGACTGCCTGGAGACCGCGATCGCCTACGCCGCCGAGCGGGAGGTGTTCGACAAGCCGCTCTCGGGCTACCAGCTCACCCAGGCCAAGCTCGCCGACATGGCGCTCGAACTGGGTAAGGGGCAGCTGTTGGCCCTGCACCTGGGCCGGATCAAGGACGCCGGCTCACTGCGCCCCGAGCAGATCAGCCTGGGCAAGCTGAACAACGTGCGCGAGTCGATCCAGATCGCGCGGGAGTGCCGGACGATCCTCGGTGCCAACGGCATCACGCTGGACTACCCGGTGATCCGGCACATCAACAACCTGGAGTCGGTGCTCACCTACGAGGGCACCAGCGAGATGCACCAGCTGACCGTCGGCAAGGCGCTGACCGGTCGCGACGCCTTCCGCTGAGCATCGGACAAAACGGCATTCGTTAAGCTGGCGCCCATGGAGCAGGGCATGCGCACGTTCTCGAAGATCCTGACCCTGATCGGGTCGATCATCCTGATCGGCTGCGTCGGTTATCTGATGGTCGGCTGGTGGGACGAGAAGCGGTGGGCGTGGCTGGCCATCGGCGTCATCGTCATCGCCGTCAACCTGGGTGTCGTCGTGGTTCGGCTCAAGCCGACGCCCAAGCCGCGCGACTGGACCGTCGACGAGGTGCGAGCGGTTATCGAGCCGATCCACGGCGAGCTCACCCAGATACGCACGCTGCGCCGTGCCGACAAGGGCTTGACGTTGGCCAAGGCCGCCGAACTCGTGGCCCAGGCGCGCATCGCCACCTAGCCCCGTGAACGCGCGTCTCCCGTTCAGACGCGCGCCCACCTCGACGCGCGTCTGAACGGTGGACGCGCGTTCACGCCCGACCCGACGAACTCAGCGCCGTCGCAACGAGGCGTCGAGCAGGGCGGGTGGCGTGTCGAACTTCTCCTCGGGCGCGAGATCGACTCCCGGGGCGACGATCTCGTCGATGGCGTCGAGAATGTCGGCCGACAACTCGGTGTCACCGGCGGCGATCTGGGAGTGCAGATGCTCGAGCGTGCGGGGTCCGATGATCGCGCTCGTCACGCCGGGATGGGCGGTGACGAACCCGAGTGCGAGCTGGATCAGGGTCAGACCGGACTCGTCGGCCAGGGTGACCAGCTTCTCGACGGCCTCGATCTTGGCCTTCGCAGCCGGTGCGTCCGGTCCGAACCGCTGTGGCATCAGCTTCGCGCGGTTGGTCGTGCTCTCCTTGCCCGCTCGGATCGCGCCCGAGAGGAACCCGCCGGCCAGCGGACTCCACGCCAGTACGCCCATGCCGTACTGCTCGGTGACGGGCAGCACGTGTGATTCGATGCCGCGCTGCAGGATCGAGTACGGCGGCTGCTCGGTGACGAACCGGCTCAGGTGGTTGTCCCGTGCGGCCCATTCCGCCTGCACGATGCGGTAGGCGGGGTAGGTCGAAGAGCCGAAGTAGCGGATCTTGCCTGCGCGTTGGAGGTCGGTCAGCGCGGAGAGGGTCTCTTCGTCGCTGGTCCGCGGGTCCCATCGGTGGATCTGGTAGAGATCGACGTGATCGACGTCGAGTCGGCGCAGGCTGTTCTCGAGTTCGGTGACGATCCAGCGGCGCGAGCTGCCCTGGTGGTTGCGCTCGTCGCCCATCGGGTTGAACACCTTCGTGGCCAGCACGATGTCGTCACGGCGGCCGGCGATGGCCTTGCCGACCATCTCCTCGGACTCGCCCTGGCTGTACATGTCGGCGGTGTCGATGAGGTTGATGCCGCCGTCGATCGCGGCGTCGACGATGCCCGTCGCGTCCTCCTGGGTGGTGCGGCCGATGGCACCGAAGTTCATGGCGCCGAGCGCGAGGGTGCTGACCTGGACGCCGGTGCGGCCGAGAGTGCGGTACTTCATGTGGGGTCCTTCTCGTGGTGCGAGTGGATGTGGTGCCAGCGATCTGGCATCCTGACGTCAAGCGGAACAATGTTCCGTTAACCAACATACGGAACCAGGTTCCGTTTGCCAAGGGGTGAGAGGAGTCGGTCGATGACCACCGCCGATCCGCCGCCACCGGCCGCACGTAAACGGGCCGACGCCCGGCGCAACGCCGAGACCCTCCTCGACGCGGCCGCCGCGGCCTTCGTCACCGCAGGCGTGGCGGTGCCGGTCCGCGACATCGCCGCCGCGGCCGGGGTGGGCGTCGGCACCATCTACCGTCACTTCCCCACGCGCGCCGATCTCATCGTGGCCGTCTACCGACACCAGGTCGACGCCTGCGCGCAGGCCGGACCGGTCCTGCTGGCGGAGCGCACCTCGCCGCACGTCGCGCTCGCCTCGTGGATCGACCTGTTCGTCAACTTCCTGGTCACCAAGCACGGGCTCGCCGAGGCGCTGCAGTCCACCGACCCCACCTTCGACACCCTGCACGTCTACTTCCTCGACAGCCTCGTCCCGGTGTGCGCGCAGATCCTCGACGCCGCCGTGCGCGCAGGCGAGATCCGGTCCGACGTGCGGCCACTGGAACTGATGCGGGCGGTGGGCAACCTGTGCATCGGTGCGGGCAGCGATCCGCGGTACGACGCGCGGCGCATGGTCGACGTCCTGATCGCCGGTCTGCGGGTCGCGAAGACATCCTGATCGGTCGTTGCCGATGATGAATAGTTGACGATGTGTGTGGCCAGGGCGCGGTACTGAGGCAAGATTCGTAGCGCACAGTCAGGTGCGGTGACGCAGGCGAGACCGTCTGCACGGCGATGGAGATCCGAGATGACCGAGTTCGACCGTCGGACCCTGTTCAAGGGGGCAGGTGCCCTCGGCGCCGCTGCCGCCGTGGGAGCCGCCACCTCGAAGGCCGCGCCCCTCGCGTACGCCGATCCCGCCGTCGGGTCACGGGCGGTGTCGATCGCCGGGACCACGTTGGAGGTCGTCGGCACACCCGCGTCGACCGGTGTCCGCCAGTACCGCCGCCTCACCGCAGGCGCCGGTTGGCCGCTCATCGTGCGATCCGAGCTCGCGGCCCCCAAGGCGGGTCGGGACGACCGTCGCGTCGGGCTGGCGTCGATCGTGCAGACCACCGACGTACACATCGTCGATGCCGAGAGCCCGGTGCGCGCCGAGTTCATCCACCCACAGAACGGGTCGGCGTTCCGACCGCACGAGAAGCTCGGCGCGGCCGCGACGGTCAACCTGGTCAAGCGGATCAACGACCTGGGGTCGGCGCCGTTCAACGGTCGTGCGTTCGACTGCGTCGTGTCCACCGGCGACAACACCGACAACCATGAGTTCGTCGAGCTCGAATGGTTCCTCACGCTGTTCAGCGGAGGCACGTTGGCGCAGTCCACCGGCGACCCGAACCGCTATGAGGGCGTGCAGGTCTGGGGATCGACGCTCTACTGGCAGCCGGAGTCGTCGGTCAACGACATCTACAAGCAGAAGGGGTTCCCGCAGATCCCCGGGCTGCTGTCGTCGAGCATCACTCCGATCACCAGCCCCGGACTCGACACGCGGTGGTTCAGTGTCTTCGGCAACCACGACGACAGCGTCTCGGGCGTGATCCCCAGCGGGATCGGTTTCATCGACGCGCTCTACACCGGCTCCATCAAGCTCGACATCCCGAAGAACCAGGCCGCGATCGATCGTGTCGCGGCTGCGTACGACACGGCCCCGGCGTCGGCGGCGAAGGTGCTGGCGGAGCAGGTGCAGACCGGCCCGATCCGTCGCATCACCCCCGACGCGCGTCGCGCTCCGTTCACCCCGCGGCAGTACATGGCCGAGCACTTCCGACCGCGCTACACCGGTCCGGGCCCCGTCGGACACGGGTTCGCCTCGCACGCACCGCAATCGGGTATCACGTACTACTCGTTCCAGATCGCACCGGGCGTCGTCGGCATCTCGATGGACACCACCAACCACGCGGGCTTCACCGACGGGTCGATCGGGCAGGTGCAGCTCGACTGGATGGAGAAGCTGATCGTCGCCGGGTCGCGGAAGTACCACGATCGCTCGGGCAAACTCGTCACGCATGAGGCCGACGACACGCTGTTCGTCGCGTTCAGTCATCACACCAGCGACACGATGGAGCTGCCGATCCCCGATCCGGAACACCCGTTCGAGCGGCGCAACACCGGGCCGCAACTGGTCGACTTCTTCCACCGGTTCCCCAACGTCGTGGCCTGGGTCAACGGCCACACCCACGAGAACAAGATCACCCCGCACAAGGGGGCGACCCCGGCGCAGAGCTTCTGGGAGATCAACACCGCGTCACACATCGACTTCCCGCAGAACGCGCGGGTGATCGAGGTGAACGACAACAAAGACGGCACGCTCTCGGTGTTCTGCACGCTGATCGAATCGGCGGCCCCCTACGAGGTCGCCTACTCCGATCACTCGGTCACCGGACTGGGGTCGATGTACCGCGAGTTCTCCTACAACGACACCGGATACGACCCGATACGCCTCGGCACCTCGGTCGATCACAACGTCGAATTGCTGCTCGTCTCACCGACCTGACCGTTCGCGCTCCACTTTCACAGCCGCGCTCCGCTTGCAGGTGGAGCGTGACCGCAGAAGCGGAGCGTGAACTCAGGCGGTGACCGGCGCGTCGGCCACCACCTCGCGCTGGTCGGCGAACTGGGTGCGGTAGAGCTCGGAGTAGCGTCCACCGGCCGCGAGCAGCGTCAGGTGGGTACCGCGTTCGGCGACGCGACCGTCCTCGATGACCAGGATCTCCTGCGCCGCACGGACGGTGGACAGTCGGTGGGCGATGACGATGGACGTCCGCCCCTGGAGCGCCTCGGCGAGGGCTTCCTGCACCGCCGCCTCCGAGGTGGAGTCGAGGTGGGCCGTCGCCTCGTCGAGGATGACGACCGACGGTGCGGCGAGCAGCAGCCGCGCGATGGTCAGCCGCTGACGTTCGCCACCGGACAGTCGGTAGCCGCGCTCGCCGACGACGGTGTCGAGACGGTCGGGCAACGACATCACCAGGTCCTCGAGGCGGGCGCGTCGCAACGCCGCCCAGATGTCGTCCTCGGTGGCCGACGGGTTGGCCAGCAACAGGTTCGAGCGCACGGTCTCGTGGAAGAGGTGTCCGTCCTGGGTGACCAGGCCGATGCTGCGGTGCAGCGAGGCCGATGTGACATCGCGGACGTCCACGCCGTTGACCGACACCGACCCCTCGTCCACGTCGTACAGGCGGGTCGCGAGCTGGGCGATGGTCGACTTACCCGCGCCGGAGCTGCCGACGAGGGCGACCATCGATCCGGCCGCGACCTCGAACGACACGTCGTGGATCACCTCCACGCCGCCGCGGTTGTCGAGCTGCGCGACTTCCTCGAGCGACGCCAACGACACCTTGTCCGCCGACGGGTAGGCGAACCGCACCCCGTCGAAACGCATCGTGACCGGCCCGGGCGGGACCTCGCCGGCGTCGGGCTTGTCGGCGATCAGCGGCACCAGGTCGGTGACCTCGAAGACCCGCTCGAAACTGACCAGGGCGCTCATGATCTCGACCCGCGCGTTGGCCAGCGCGGTCAGTGGCGCGTACATCCGGGTCAGCAGCAGCGCCAGCGACACCACGGCACCGGCGTTGAGGTTGCCGTGCACGGCGAGGTAGCCGCCGAGGCCGTATACCAGCGCCAGCGCGAGTGCCGAGACGAGCGTCAGGGCGGTGACGAAGACCGACTGCAGAACCGCGCGACGCACTCCGATGCTGCGCACATTGGCTGCGCGCGCGGCGAACTCGCGGGACTCCTCGTCGGGTCGGCCGAACAGCTTGACCAGGGTGGCGCCGGGTGCGGAGAACCGCTCGGTCATCTGCGTCGACATCTGCGCGTTGTACTCCGCGGCCTCCCGCGACAGCGCCGCCATCCGGTTGCCCATCCGGCGGGCCGGGATGACGAAGAGCGGCAACAGCACCAGGGCCAGCAGGGTGATCTGCCACGAGATGAACAGCATCACCGTCATGGTCAGGATCAGGGTCACGAAGTTCGACACCACGCCCGAGAGGGTGTCGCTGAATGCGCGCTGCGCCCCGATCACGTCGTTGTTGAGCCGGCTGACCAGCGCTCCGGTGCGGGTGCGCATGAAGAACGCGATCGGCATGGTCTGGACGTGGTCGAAGACCTTGCGCCGCAGATCGAGGATGAGCCCCTCGCCGATGGTGGCCGACAGCCACCGCACCAACAGTCCGACGCCGGCCTCGACGAGGGCGATGATCGCGATGAGCACCGAGAGCCAGACGATCGTCGAGGTCGCCCCGTTCCCGGTGATCTGGTTGACCACCCGACCGGCGAGGATCGGGGTGGCGACGGTGAGGATCGCGGTGACGATGCTGAAGACGAGGAAGATCGCGATCCGCATGCGATGCGGGGCGGCGAAACGTCCGATCCGACGCATGGTCTCGCGGCGCTCGGCACGGGACAGTCGCGACTTCTTCTCCGACCGGCTCATCGTGCGATACAGCGAGTTGTACGCGACGGATTCCATGCTCATGGATTCGAGCGTAAGACATCAAGTTAACTTGAAGTCAACGAAAGAAAGCGCTGTTCGCGGACAGGGGAACCTCCGTGAATCGGGAATATGGTCGCGGAGGAGTCCGGGTGCCACCTTCAGAGCTTCTTCAGCCTCGACGTGTCGGCGCCGATTAGCGTCGCCGACATGGGACATCCGAACGAACCACAGGACAGCGACCGGCAACCGACCGAGAGCTTCACCCGCCCCGCCGACACCGCCC
>NZ_JAEMTF010000181.1 GCF_016462415.1 Williamsia sp.
GTGCCGCGTCTGCAGACAGGTGCCGCGGATCTGCGTCAGTCCTCCAGCAGTGCTGTGAACGCCGACGCCAGCGCCGACCGCTGATCCGCCGTCAGTTTCTCGGTGAGGTTCGCCCGGATCGACTCGGCGTGCGCAGGCCGAGCCGGACGCAGCGCACGCTCGCCGTCGTCGGTGATGCTGACCGTCACCGTCGACGAGTCCTCGGCAGCGCGTGACACCAGGCCTCGCTTCTCCATGCGGGTGATCTGGTGTGACAGCCGACTCTTGTTCCACCGCATGGACGTGGCCAACTCCCCCTGACGCAGCGTGCCACCGCCGAGATCGACCAGACGCGTCAACACCCCGAACTCGGCCCCGGTCAGCTCCGACGCCGTGAGGATGTCGCGCTCGACCGCCGCGTTCACCTTCTCCCCGACCAGCTTGAACTGATGCCACAGCGCGAGTTCCGTCGATGTGAGGCGAGCACTTGATGTCATGGGACCACCGTATCGACCTGCGGGTTGTCATGACAACCGATCGCGCCTACCCTGGTTGTCATGACAACCCTCACTCCTGCCGCGGCCATCGTCACCGGCGGATCACGTTCCATCGGCCGCGCCATCTCCGAGCGCCTCGCCCGCGACGGACATCCCGTCCTGGTGAACTACGCCCACGGTGCATCCGACGCAGACGAGACGGTCCGATCGATCGTCGACGCCGGCGGTAGGGCGATCGCCGCACGCGGCGACGTCGCGTCGGCCGCGGATGTCGAGCGGCTGTTCGCGAACGCGCGTGCGGAATTCGGCGCCGTCGGGATCCTGGTCAACAATGCCGGTGTCAGCGTCCTGGGTGAACTGTCCGAACTCGACGACGACGCCTACGACCGCGTCTTCGACGTCAGCGCGCGGGGCACCTACAACGGATTGCGCGTCGCGGCCGGGCATCTCGCCGACGGCGGGCGGATCGTCAACCTGTCCAGCACCGCCATCGCGATCACCACGCCGCGGATGGGCGTCTACCTCGCGGCGAAGGCCGCGGTCGAGACGTTCACCCGGGTCGCGGCGAAAGAGTTGGCGCCGCGCGGGATCACCGTCAACGCCGTGGCACCGGGCCTCGTCCGGTCGGAGATGTTCGCCGACGGCAAGACCCCCGAGCAGCTCGCCTCGATCGAGAAGGCCTCCCCCGCAGGCCGACTCGGCGAGGTCAGTGAGATCGCCGACGCCGTCGCCCTGCTCACGTCGCCGGAAGCGAGCTGGATCAGCGGCCAGATCATCCGTGTCAACGGCGGCGTTGCCTGAAAACTGCTCTACCCGCTCCGGTTACGACGAAACGCTCCGGTTGCAACCGGAGCGTTTCGTCACAAGTGGAGCGTCTACAACTCGAGGCTAGAAATCCCAGCCGAAGGCTGCCTAGAAATCCCAGTCGTCATCTTCGGTGTTGACGGCCTTGCCTATGACGTACGAGCTGCCCGACCCGGAGAAGAAGTCGTGGTTCTCGTCGGCGTTGGGTGAGAGCGCCGAGAGGATCGCCGGGTTCACGTCGGTCTCGTCCCGCGGGAACATGGCCTCGTAGCCCAGGTTCATCAGGGCCTTGTTGGCGTTGTACCGCAGGAACTTCTTGACGTCCTCGGTCAGACCGACCTCGTCATAGAGGGTCTCGGTGTAGTCGGTCTCGTTGTCGTACAGCTCGAACAGCAGCTCGAAGGTGTAGTCCTTGAGCTCCTGGCGACGCTCGGGGGTCTGCACCTCCAGCGCGCGCTGGTACTTGTAACCGATGTAGTACCCGTGCACGGCCTCGTCACGGATGATCAGACGGATGAGATCGGCTGTGTTGGTGAGCTTTGCGCGGCTCGACCAGTACATCGGCAGGTAGAAACCCGAGTAGAACAGGAACGACTCGAGCAGTGTCGAGGCGACCTTGCGCTTGAGCGGGTCGTCGCCACGGTAGTAGTCCATGACGATGTTCGCCTTGCGCTGGACGTTGACGTTCTCCTCCGACCAGCGGAAGGCTTCGTCGATGTCCTTGGTGGAGCACAGCGTCGAGAAGATCGAGCTGTAGGACTTGGCGTGCACCGACTCCATGAACGCGATGTTGGTGAGCACCGCCTCCTCGTGCGGGGTGGCCGCGTCGGGGATCAGCGAGACCGCACCGACGGTGCCCTGGATGGTGTCGAGCAGCGTCAAGCCGGTGAACACCCGCATGGTGAGCTGCTTCTCGAGATCGGTGAGCGTGCCCCACGACGGGATGTCGTTGGACACCGGCACCTTCTCCGGCAACCAGAAGTTACCGGTCAGGCGATCCCAGACCTCGGCGTCCTTCTCGTCGGGAACGCGGTTCCAGTTGATGGCCGAGACCCGGCTGACCAACTTGATCGGCGCGCCGTCGGCAGGCGAATGGCTCTGGGTGGACGTCATCGTGCGCTCCTGCAGGTCGATTCGAAGATGGGGGTTGCCGAGGGGCGAGTGGTCACAACATGCACGAGACGCAACCCTCGACCTCGGTGCCTTCCAGCGCAAGCTGGCGCAGGCGGATGTAGTACAGCGTCTTGATGCCCTTGCGCCATGCGTAGATCTGCGCCTTGTTGACGTCGCGCGTGGTGGCGGTGTCCTTGAAGAACAGCGTCAGGCTCAGGCCCTGATCGACGTGCTGCGTCGCCGCGGCGTAGGTGTCGATGATCTTCTCGTAGCCGATCTCGTACGCGTCCTGGTAGTAGTCCAGGTTGTCGTTGGTCATGAACGGCGCCGGGTAGTACACGCGGCCGATCTTGCCTTCCTTGCGGATCTCGACCTTGGCGGCCACCGGGTGGATCGAGCTGGTGGAGTGGTTGATGTAGCTGATCGATCCGGTCGGCGGCACCGCCTGCAGGTTCTGGTTGTAGATGCCGTGCTCGCGCACCGATGCGCGCAGCTGACGCCAGTCGTCCTGGGTCGGGATGTGCACGCCTGCTTCTGAGAACAGCTCTGCGACACGGGCGGTGGCCGGCTCCCAGGCGTGATCGGTGTACTTGTCGAAGAACTCGCCGCTGGCGTACTTGGACTTCTCGAAGCCACCGAACGACTGACCGCGCTCCTTGGCGATGAGGTTCGATGCGCGGATCGCGTGGAACAGCACCGTGTAGAAGTAGATGTTCGTGAAGTCGATGCCCTCCTCGCTGCCGTAGTAGACACGCTCACGGGCGAGGTAGCCGTGCAGGTTCATCTGGCCGAGGCCGATCGCGTGAGAGCTGTTGTTGCCCTCCTGGATCGACGGGACCGAGGTGATCGCCGTCTGATCACTCACCGCGGTGAGGCCACGGATCGAGGTCTCGATGGTCTGCCCGAAGTCCGGCGAGTCCATCGTCTTGGCGATGTTCAGCGACCCCAGGTTGCACGAGATGTCCTTGCCCACAGTGGAGTAGGACAGATCGTCGTTGAACGTCGACGCGGTCGAGACCTGCAGGATCTCCGAGCACAGGTTCGAGTGCGTGATCTTGCCGTCGATCGGGTTGGCGCGGTTCACCGTGTCCTCGAACATGATGTACGGGTAGCCCGACTCGAACTGCAGCTCGGCGAGGGTCTGGAAGAACTCGCGCGCCTTGATCTTGGTCTTGCGGATCCGACGGTCCTCGACCATCTCGTGGTACTTGTCGCTCACGTTGATGTCGGCGAACGGCACCCCGTAGACACGCTCGACGTCGTACGGGGAGAACAGGTACATGTCGTCGTTGCGCTTGGCCAGCTCGAAGGTGATGTCCGGGATGACGACGCCCAGCGACAGCGTCTTGATGCGGATCTTCTCGTCGGCGTTCTCGCGCTTGGTGTCGAGGAAGCGGTAGATGTCGGGGTGGTGTGCGTGCAGGTACACCGCGCCGGCACCCTGACGGGCACCGAGCTGGTTGGCGTAGCTGAACGAATCCTCGAGCAGCTTCATGATCGGGATGACGCCCGAGCTCTGGTTCTCGATCTTCTTGATCGGCGCGCCGTGCTCACGGATGTTGCTCAGCAGCAACGCGACTCCGCCGCCGCGCTTGGACAGCTGCAGCGCCGAGTTGATCGAGCGACCGATCGACTCCATGTTGTCCTCGATGCGCAGCAGGAAGCACGAGACCGGCTCGCCGCGCTGCTTCTTGCCCGAGTTGAGGAACGTCGGGGTGGCCGGCTGGAACCG
>NZ_JAEMTF010000104.1 GCF_016462415.1 Williamsia sp.
TTGACCGCTCCGCGATCGGATTCGACAGTTGACCGCTCCGCGATCGGATTCGACAGTTGACCGCTCCGCGATCGGATTCGACATCTGAATGTCGCCATCGCGTACCGTGGATCACATGAGCAATCAGACGAGTATCACGGTCGAGCGTCTCATCGACGCGTCCGCGAAGGACATCTTCGAGATCCTGTCCAACCCGAAACGCCACGTCGAACTCGACGGCTCCGGTTTCGTCCGCGGGGACGAGAACGGCGAGCGGATCAGCAAGGTCGGCGACGTGTTCACCATGAACATGGACGGCCCGCACATGGGCGGCGAGTACAAGACCGACAACCACGTCAGCGGCTACGCCCACGACAAGTTGCTCGCGTGGAAGACCGCCCCCGCGGGCACCGAGCCTCCCGGGTGGGAGTGGCTGTGGGAGCTCGAGCCCCAGGGGCCCGACGCAACGCTGGTGCGCCAGACCTACGACTGGTCGAACGTGACCGACAAGGAACTGCTGAAGCAGATCTCCTTCCCGCTGGTCAGCGAGAAAGATCTCGAGGACAGCCTCGGACGTCTCGCTGCGGCGACCACGGGCGCATAGCGCCCCGCCGCCGGGAACTCATACGCCCGACTTCGGGACCACGATGATCGGCGCGGTGGTGCCGCGCAGGATGCGTGCGGCGGTGGATCCGAGGAACGCGCGGCTGGGCGGTCCGAGTCGGGCCGAGCCGACCGCGACGATGTCACCCTCGGTCCAGCGCAGCATCTCCATCGCCTCGTCGAGCGTGTCACCCTCGGCGACAACGGATTCGATCTTCTGCGTCGTCTCGGCGCCGTCGCGCGCCTCGTCGAGGATCGCCGTCGCCGCCGCGACGTGGCGTGCACGGGTCTGTGCCGAGGTCTCCGAGTCGGCCAGCGGCCCGTCGTCCAACGACACCAGTGACACCAGGCGGATCGACATCCCCGCCTCCTCGGCCAGGGACAGTGCGAACGGCAGCGGGTTGTCGCCGCGGGTCGTCGTGGGCACCGCCACGGTGACCGACGTCAGCGGGACGTCCGCGCGGTCGGAGTAACCCCGCGGGGCCAGAGCGACCGGCAGCGGGGAGCAGTGCACCAGTTCGGAACTGATCGAACCGAGGGTGTGTCGACCGAACAGTCCGTCCCGCGTCCCGCCCACGACGATCATCTCGGCGCCCGTGGCGGCGGCGAAATCGATCAATCCCTCCGTGAACGACTCGGCCACCGGCGCGTGCAGTTCCACGCCGAGGGCCTCGGGTACGAGCTTGGCCCCCTGAGCCAACCACTCCTGCGCCCGGGCGACGAGCATGTCCTGGTACGCCGCGCGGCCGGGAGTGCCGTCGGGTTCCTCGGATCGGACGACGCAGACGAGATCGACCGCGGCGCCGGTTGCCTCGGCCAGCGCGACGGCGAGAGCGACCCCGTCGTCGCCGGACTGCGTGGCGAGATAGCCGACGGTGATTCGGGAGCGGGCGTCAGTAGACATCGGGGACCTTGACCTCGGTGGTTGCGTTGAGGGTCTTGCCGCGGAAGAAGTCCTTGCCGCCGGCGACGCACAGCAGCATCAACGGGATCCCCAGGACCAACATGCCGACTCCGAGGATGAACACCCCGCCGATCCCGCCGAACGAGGTCGACCCGTAATCGGGGGCGATCATGTCGATCGAGCTCTGCACGAACGCCCACGTCATCGCGAGCGCGCCGAGCAGGGGGAACAGTCCGCGCATGAAGAAGTTGCGGGCCGAGGCGAACAACGTCCGGCGGAAGTACCAGACGCACGCGTAGGCGGTGATCCCGTAGTAGAACGCCACGGCCAGGCCCAGTGACGACACGGAGTCGCCGAGGGTGTCCTCGCTGGCGAGGGCCAGGACCAGATAGAAGAACAGGGCCGCCGCGCCCATGACCGCGGTGCCGAACGCCGGTGTCATGTACCGCGGATGCACCCGCGCGAACCGCTGCGGGATCGCCTTGTAGACGGCCATCGACAGGGTGCCGCGAGCGGTCGGCAGGATGGTGGACTGCGTGGACGACAGCGCCGAGATCGACACCGTGAGCAGCAGCAGAGACGACATCACCACGCCGGCGACCGGGTCGCCGAGGATCGTCAGGACGTCGTCGGTGTTGTCCGGGTTGTTGAGGCCGATGCCGGTGTCGCCGAAGCCTGCGAACGACTGCACGGCGTAGGCCACCAGGACGTACGTGCAGACCAGGATCAGGGTGGTGAGCACCGCGGCACGACCGGGCGTCTTCGTCGCGTCCTTGGTCTCCTCACCGACGGCCAGACACGCATCCCAGCCCCAGTAGATGAAGATGCAGAGAATGATGGCCGCGGCCAGTTCCGAGGAACTGACTCCGCTGGGCCACAACCAGTCCCAGCTCGGGGTGATGGCCTGCGGGCCCGCCTTGTCGAAGCCGACCTTGACCAGTGCGATCACGCTGGCGACGATCAGGACACCGAACTGCACGGCGATCAGGACGTTCTGCATACGTTCGCTGATCAGGATGCCGCGGATGCTGACCCACGTCATCGCGATGATGAAGATGCAGCCCACGCCGACCTTGACGAGCAGGTTGTCGGCCAGCGACTCGAGTCCGAGGAACTTGAACATGTAGATGGCCGCGATCTCGGCCACGTTGGCCAGCACGATGATCGCCGAGACCGCGAGGCCCCACCCGCCCATCCAGCCGATCCAGGGCCCGAACGCCTTGGTCGCCCACGTGAACGTGGTGCCGCAGTCGGGGGTGTCCTCACCGAGTTCGCGATAGGCGAAGGCGATGAGCAACATCGGGATGAAGGCGAGGACGAACATCGCCGGGGCTTTGGTCCCCACCTCGGCGACGACGTACCCCAGGGTGGCGGCGAGGCTGTAGGCCGGTGCGACCGCCGACAGCCCGATCACCACGTTCCCGACGAGCCCCAGGGATCCCGCTCGGAGTCCTTTGTCGGACGACGGTGCCGGCAGCATGGACACCGGCTTTGATACGGCCATGGGCCGACACTACGATTTCCGCACCCAGTCCGCGCTCGAACGACGGATTTGTTTTCGATGCGGTAACACGGCGACTGATTCAGTCGTTTTTACCCGCGCTAACCGCCGGTCGGCTCGATCAACCGTGCCGCACCATGGTGCGGCTATCGTCAACGGGTGATCGATGCACTGGTCGAATGGCTCCTGGACCTCCCGCCGTGGGTGGCTCTCCTGATGGCCTTCGCGTTCCCCGCACTCGAGGCCTCGATCTTCATCGGTGTGGTGGTGCCCGGTGAGATCGCTGTGCTCATCGCCGGCGTGATCGCCAACGGCGGTCGTCTGGAGCTGTGGCAGGTACTCGTCGCGGCGTGCGCGGGCGCGGTCATCGGTGACTTCGTGGGGTTCGAGGTGGGTCGCCGATGGGGCGCGGCTCTGCTCGAGAGACTCCCGAAGCGACTGGTCAAACCCGAACACGTCGAGCGCGGGCGGGAGGCGTTGCGCAAACGCGGCGCCGTGGCGGTGCTGTTCGGTCGGTGGATCGCTGCGCTGCGCGCTCTCATCCCCGGTCTCGCGGGCATGTCCGACGTCCGGCTGCGCACTTTCGTCATCGCCAATGCGATCGGCGGCACCATCTGGGCGTGCGTCGTCGGGTCGTTGGGCTACATCGCGGGTAAGTCGTACAAGACCGTCGAGAAGGATCTCGGTTACACGTCGTACGTCTTCATCGGGCTGTTCGTCGTCGCGATCATCGCGCTGGTGATCCGCAATCGCATCAAGAAGAACCGCACACCGGCAGCCGCGCTCGATCAGTCCTGATCGAAGACGATCACCTGGCGGATGGCGGCCCCGTCGGCCAGCGAGTCCATGGCCGCGTTGATGTCACCCAGCGCGATGCGCGAGGAGATGAGCTGTTCCACCGGCAGTCGGCCCTCACGCCACAACTGCTCGTAGATCGGTATGTCGCGGCTGGGCACGGCCGACCCCAGATAGCTCCCGACGATCGTGCGGGCCTGTGCGGTCAGCCCCAGCGGCGAGATCGACGAGCGGGCGTCGGGTGCGGGCAGACCCACGGTCACGGTGATCCCACCCGCCGCGGTCGCCGCGACCGCGGTCTCGAAGGCCCGCGCGTTGCCCGCCGCCTCGATGACCACCGCGGCGGTGATGCCCTGATCGACCAGTTCAGCCGGCGTGTACACCGCCGACGCTCCCGCCGCGGTGGCCGCGGCGAGCTTCTCCGGCAGCGAGTCGACGGCGATGACGTCCCCGGTTCCCAGGGACACCGCGGTCAGCACCGCTGCCATCCCGACGCCCCCGAGCCCGATCACCATCACCGTGTCACCCGGTGACGGTTTACCCGCGTTGATCACCGCGCCGCCGCCGGTGAGCACCGCGCACCCGAGGACCGCAGCCACCTCCGGCGGGACGTCCGCGCCGACGGCGACCGCCGAGCGCCGGTCGACGACGACGTGGGTCGCGAACCCGGACACCCCGAGGTGGTGGAACACCTCGGAGTCGTCGGTGCCGTGCAGCCGCTTGTCACCACCGAGCAGGGTGCCCGCGTTGTTCGCCGCCGATCCGGGTGCGCAGGGTAGGCGCCCGTCGGTGGCGCATTCGGCACACTCGCCGCACCGCGGGAGGAACGCCATCACGACGCGGGTCCCGATCTCGATGTCGTCGACGCCCTCGCCGAGCGACTCGACGATCCCCGCCGCCTCGTGGCCCAACGCCATCGGCAGCGGTCGGGGACGGTTGCCGTCGACCACCGACAGATCCGAGTGGCAGACGCCCGCGGCCTCGATCCGGACGCCGATCTCGCCGGGTCCCGGCTCGTCGAGCTCGAGTGTGGTGACGACGAGCGGCTCGGACTCGGCGTAGGGGCGGGTCCGGCCGGACTCGATCAGGACGGCTGCGTCGATTCTCAACTCGGGTCACCTGTCTGTGCTGTCGTGAGCAGTTCACGGATCGATTCGGGGATACCGACGGGGCGCCGCGAGTCGGTGTCGACGTAGACGTGCACCCAGCTGCCCCGGGCGGCGATCGTGGCGTCGTCCCCCTCGGCGTCGAAAAGGCCCAGATCGTAGGTGACGCTGGAGTTCCCCAGCCGCGCGACGCGGATCCCGACCGTGAGCGCATGGGGGAACTCCACGGAACGGAAGTACTTGCAGCCGGATTCGACGACGACACCCTGCGCGGGCGCGCTGACCGGGTCGATACCGGTGGCGCCGATGATCCATCCGTTGATGGCGGTGTCGAACAGCTGGTAGTAGACGGCGTTGTTGAGGTGGCCGTACATGTCGTTGTCGGCCCAGCGGGTCGTCACCGGCCACAGCACCGGGAAGTCGGCGGCGGTCAGCTCCCGCTCCGACGTCTGCTCTCGCTCTGCCACGTTCGACGCCCCTTCAATTGCTCTGGCCGTCCCGGTGGGAGACGATGGTCGGCGATGAACCCGCCACCGAAAACCGACAGCGATGTCGATGCCGAGGATATCGGCTCGCGCATCGACCCCGTGCTCGCCCGTAGCTGGCTCCTGGTCAACGGTGTGTCGGCCGACCGTTTCCAGGCGGCCGCGCACTCCCGGGCCGACATCGTCGTCCTCGACATCGAGGACGCCGTCGCACCGAAGGACAAGGTCGCCGCCCGCGACAACGTGATCGAGTGGATCGCCGCAGGCAACTCGGACTGGGTTCGCGTCAACGGCTTCGGTACGCCGTGGTGGGCCGACGATCTCGACGCACTGCGTGCGGTCGGGGAGAGCGGTGCCACCGTCGGCGGGGTGATGCTGGCGATGGTCGAGTCGGTCGACCACGTCACCGAGACCGCCAAGAAGCTCCCCGGCGTGCGCATCGTCGCCCTCGTCGAGACCGCACGTGGTCTGGAGCGCATCAGCGAGATCGCCGCGGCCAAGGGAACGTTCCGCCTCGCGTTCGGCATCGGCGACTTCCGCCGCGACACCGGGTTCGGTGATCACCCCGCCACCCTGGCCTACGCACGCTCCCGGTTCACCATCGCCGCCAAGGCCGCGCATCTGCCCAGTGCGATCGACGGACCGACGGTGGGTTCGTCGGCACTCAAGCTCAGCGAGGCGACCGCGGTCAGCTCCGAGTTCGGCATGACCGGCAAGATCTGTCTGGCCCCGGACCAGTGCGCCGCGGTCAACGAGGGGCTGTCACCCTCGCAGGAGGAGATCGCCTGGGCCCGTGAGTTCTTCGCCGAGTTCGAACGCGACGGCGGCGAGATACGTAACGGATCGGATCTCCCGCGCATCGCACGAGCCACGAAGATCGTCGACCTCGCCCGCTCCTACGGCATCGAGATCCACCCGGACCACGACGACCCCGATCACGTCCCGGCACCGTCGGACACCTACCACTACTGATCCGCGCGACCCGGTGAGGTCTCGAACAGGGCGGTGTCGCCGGGGGCGACGGGGATCGACACCCTTCCGTCGGATCCGACCGGGACCACCGCACCGGTCCACACGTCGTGCACCGGTCCGGATGTGCTCGGCGCGAACGACATCGTCGTCGCGGTGGCACCGCGGTTGGTCAAGGACACCGCGCGTCGACCGCTCGTCAGCTCGCGGGTACGCACCGATCCGTCGGCGGCGACCGATGTCGCCGGGCGTGCGGCGGTGTCCTGATCGATCGCCAGGACACCCGGTGTGCGCAGTAGCGCCGCGGTCGCGGCGTCCATGACGGTCAGGTCGTTGCCTGCGACGAGCGGGGCGGCCATCATGGCCCACAAGGCGAGATGCGAGCGTTGCTGTGCCGCGGTCAGATCCGTACCGACGCCGATCTCGAGCATGTCGAGATCACGCCACCGTCCGGCCGAGACCCGGGTGGTGGCGTCGGCGGACGCATCGATGATGTCGGCGACACCCTGGTATCCGCTCGACCCGGTGTCGGTGGTCCACTGCGGGCTGATGTCGTTGGTCAGACGGGTCATGGTCGCGACGCCGCCCCAGTCGTACCGCGCCCCGGGCACCTCGCCGTCACCTGTCACGCCACTGTTCGGGTTGATGCTGTAGACCATCGGCCGCCCGGTGGCCCGGATGGCGTCGCGCATCGCGACGAACGCCCGTTTCTGGTCGGCGAGATCGGAGTTCGCCGAGCACCAGTCGTACTTGACGAAGTCCACGCCCCACGATGCGAACGTGCGCGCGTCGGCCGTCTCGTGGCCTGCGCTGCCGGTCCTGCCCGGATAGGTGCCCGAGAGCTGGGCGCACGTCTGCTCACTCGCCCCGGCGTAGATGCCGAACCGCAGTCCGCGCTCGTGCAGGTAGTCACCGAGTGCGGCCATGCCGGAGGGGAAGCGCTGATACGACGCGGTCAGGGTGCCGTCGGCCGCGCGCTGCGGGGAGTACCAGCAGTCGTCGACGACCACGTACCGATACCCGGCCGCGGCCAGACCCGAGGACACCAACGCGTCGGCCTGGGCCCGGATGGTCGTCTCGTCGATGTCGCACCCGAACGAGTTCCAGCTGTTCCACCCCATCGGCGGGGTCGCCGCGACGCCGGGGATCGCCACGGCTGCGCTGTCGATCTGGGCGCCGGGTGCGGGGGCACAGCCGACGGCCACGCACACCGCTGCGGTCATCGCGATCGCCTGCGCCGCCCGGGATGTCCTCACAGGCCGCGAGTGTAGGCAGCGACCCTGGCAGCTTTCCCCTCGCGACGCTGTGAGGTCGGTGTACTAGCGTTGTGCACATGGTGGCTCGCGTCGATGCGCTGCAACGACGCAATCGCGTCGTCGGCTATGTGATCGGCGTGATCTACAAGTTCATCGACGACCAGGGCGGCTATCTCGCCGCGTTGATCACCTACTACGCGTTCCTGTCGCTGTTCCCGATCCTGCTGTTGGTGACCACGATCCTCGGGTTCCTGCTCGCCGACGACCCGGCCATGCAGGCGAGCCTCCTCGATTCCGCGTTGGGGGAGTTCCCCATCATCGGGGACCAGCTCGGTCAGCCCAGACAGCTCGGAGGTGGGACCGCCGGCGTCGTCATCGGGGTGATCGTGGCGCTCTACGGTGCCTCGGGTATCGGTCAGGCCGCGCAGAACGCCATGAACGTCGTGTGGGCGGTGCCCCGCAACTCACGCCCCAACCCGTTGCTGTCCCGGCTGCACAGTCTGCGGCTGGTGGTCGTGCTGGTGATGGCCCTCGCCGCGACGACCGCGCTGTCGCTGCTCGGGAACTTCTTCGATTCCCTGGGCGCAGTGTCGAACTGGGGCCTGACCATTGCCGCGGTCGTGTTGAACTCGTTCATCTTCTCGCAGGGGTACCGGATCGGTACCGCTCGCTCGCTGCGTCTGCGCGACGTCGCGCCCGGCGCCATCGTGATGGCCGTGGCCTGGCAGCTGCTGCAGAACTTCGGCGCGGTCTACGTCGGCGGCGTGGTGCGCAACGCGAGCGCCACCAACAGCGTCTTCGCCGTCGTCCTCGGCCTGTTGGCCTTCCTCTACCTCACCTCGGCGGCGGTGGTGTTCTGCGCCGAGATCAACGCCGTGTGGGTGAACCGGCTCTTCCCGCGTGCGCTGCTCACCCCGTTCACCGACGCGGTCGACCTCACCAAGGGGGACCGCCGGGCCTACACGCAGCAGGCGAAGGCGCAGCGGGCCAAGGGTTTCGAGCAGATCGTGGTGCGTTTCGACTCCGGCGACGAGAAGACGCCGCGGGACTGATGTCCCACGGCGTCTCGTGTCGTACGGGTGAAGCGGTCTAGCGCGAGAACATCAGTGCGCGCTTGACCTCCTGGATGGCCTGCGTGACCTGGATGCCGCGAGGGCACGCGTCGGTGCAGTTGAAGGTGGTGCGGCAGCGCCACACACCGTCGACCTCGTTGAGGATGTCGAGACGCTCGGCGGCACCCTCGTCACGGCTGTCGAAGATGAAGCGGTGCGCGTTGACGATGGCCGCGGGGCCGAAGTAGCTGCCCTCGTTCCAGAACACCGGGCAACTCGTGGTGCAGCACGCACACAGGATGCACTTGGTGGTGTCGTCGAACCGGGCGCGGTCGGTCTGGCTCTGGATGCGCTCACGGGTCGGCTCGTTGCCGCTGGTCATCAGGAAGGGCTTGACCTTGCGGTACGCGTCGAAGAACGGCTCCATGTCGACGACGAGATCCTTCTCGACGGGGAGACCCTTGATGGGCTCCACCGTGATGGTGATCTCCTTGTCCTTGACCGAGCCGTCCTTGTTCTTGGGCAGCAGGTCCTTCATCAGCAGCTTGCAGGCCAGACGGTTGACACCGTTGACACGCATCGCGTCGCTGCCACACACACCGTGTGCGCAGCTACGGCGGAAGGTAAGCGTGCCGTCGAGGTAGCCCTTGACGTAGAGCAGCAGGTTCAGGAGCCGATCGGTGTCCAGTGCGGGGACGCGGAAACTCTCCCAGCCCTGCGCGTCAGGATCCTCCGGGTTGAACCGGGCGATCTTGAGGGTGACCATCGTCGCCTCGTCGGGGACGGGGGGCAACGGCGGATCATCGGTCCGCGGATCACGTGCGATGTCGGGGGCGGTGGTCATCAGTACTTGCGCTCCATCGGCTCGTAACGGGTCTGCACGACGGGCTTCCAGCCCAGTTCGATGTCGGAGAGGAGCTCGGTGCCCTTCTTGTACGCCATCGTGTGCCGCATGTAGTTCGTGTCGTCGCGGTCGGGGTAGTCCTCGCGGGCGTGTCCGCCGCGGGACTCCTTGCGGTTGAGGGCTCCGACCACGGTGACCTCGGCCATCTCCAGGAGGAAGCCGAGCTCGATGGCCTCCAGCAGATCGCTGTTGAACCGGGTTCCCTTGTCGTGCACGCGGATGTGGTTGTAGCGCTCCTTGAGCGCGTGCACATCGGTGAGGGCCTGCTTGAGGGTCTCCTCGGTGCGGAACACCGAAGCGTTGGCGTCCATCGACGCCTGCAGCTCGGTACGGATGTCGGCGACGCGCTCGTGGCCGTGCTCGGAGAGCACCAACTCGAGCCACTCGTCGACCATCTTGGTGGGGGTCTCGGGCAGCTCGACGAACTCGGCCGACGTCGCGTAGTCGGCGGCCGCGATGCCGGCACGACGGCCGAACACGTTGATGTCGAGCAGCGAGTTGGTGCCGAGGCGGTTCGAGCCGTGCACCGACACGCAGGCACACTCGCCGGCGGCGTAGAGCCCCTTGACGACGGTGTCGGCGTCGGCGAGGACCTCGCCGTGGATGTTGGTCGGGATGCCGCCCATGACGTAGTGGCAGGTGGGGAACACCGGCACGTACTCGGTCACCGGGTCGACACCGAGGTAGGTGCGGGCGAACTCGGTGATGTCGGGGAGCTTCTCCTCGAGCACCTCGGCACCCAGGTGGGTGACGTCGATGTAGACGTAGTCCTTGTTGGGTCCGGCGCCGCGACCCTCGAGCACCTCGAGCACCATCGAGCGCGCGACGATGTCACGCGGCGCGAGGTCCTTGATGGTGGGGGCGTAGCGCTCCATGAACCGCTCGCCGTCGGCGTTGCGCAGGATCCCGCCCTCGCCGCGGACGGCCTCGGAGATCAGGATGCCCAGGCCGGCCAGGCCGGTCGGGTGGAACTGGTGGAACTCCATGTCCTCGAGCGGCAGGCCCTTGCGGAACACGATGCCCATGCCGTCGCCGGTCAGGGTGTGCGCGTTCGAGGTGGTCTTGAACATGCGTCCCGAGCCGCCGGTCGCGAAGACGATCGACTTGGCGTGGAAGACGTGGATCTCGCCGGTGGCGAGCTCGTAGGCCACGATGCCGGTGGCGACCTGCTCGCCGGCCTCGTTCTCGCTCAGGCACAGGTCGAGTGCGTAGAACTCGTTGAAGAACTCGACGTCGTGCTTGACGCAGTTCTGATAGAGCGTCTGCAGGATCATGTGGCCGGTGCGATCGGCGGCGTAACACGCACGGCGGACCGGGCTCTTGCCGTGGTCCCGTGTGTGTCCGCCGAAGCGACGCTGGTCGATCTTGCCCTCAGGGGTGCGGTTGAACGGCAGCCCCATCTTCTCGAGGTCGAGGACGGCGTCGATGGCCTCCTTGCACATGATCTCGACCGCGTCCTGGTCGGCGAGGTAGTCGCCGCCCTTGACGGTGTCGAAGGTGTGCCACTCCCAGTTGTCCTCTTCGACGTTGGCCAGCGCGGCGCACATGCCGCCCTGAGCCGCGCCGGTGTGGCTGCGGGTGGGGTAGAGCTTGGTGAGCACGGCGGTGCGGGCGCGGGGTCCGGCCTCGATGGCTGCGCGCATCCCTGCTCCACCGGCGCCGACGATCAACACGTCGTAGCGATGTTCCTGCATGTGGTGTTCTCCTCCGGAGCTGGGCGTGTTTAGTTCGAGTTGAACGTGAGGATCGCGTACGTACCGAGGCCCACGGTCAGGATCATCGACAGCGCGAGAACCACGTTGAGCCAGAAGCGCGTGGAGTCCTTACGCGAGTAGTCCGCGATCACGGTGCGTACGCCGTTGCCGCCGTGCAGCTGGGCGAGCCAGAGCATGGTGAGATCCCAGACCTGCCAGAACGGCTGTCCCCAGCGCTGCGCGACGAACGCCGAGTCGATCCGGTGCACGCCGTTGTCGAGGGTCAACATGATCGTCATGTGACCCAGCGTGAGGATGATGAGCGCGAGTCCGGAGAAGCGCATGAACAGCCATGCGTTCTTCTCGAAGTTGCCGCCCTTGGGGCGGCGCGGGGACCGGGGGTTGTCCAGGCTCGCCGGGCGGTCGTGGGCGGTGCCGACGGTCTTGGCGATGTTGGGTGCTTGTGAAGTGGTCATCGTCGCGAGCCTCTACAGGTTGTGGATCAGCAGCTGGAGCATCCGGATCGCGCCGGCGGCGAAGACGATCACGAAGACGCTGAGAATGGTCCAGAGCATCTGACGCTGGTACTTCGGACCCTTGGACCAGAAGTCGATCAGGATGATCCGCACGCCGTTGAGTGCGTGGTAGAGCACGCAGGCGACGAGACCGATCTCCATCAGACCGATGATCGGCGTCTTGTACGTGTCGATGATCTTGTCGTACGTGTCCGGGTTGACGCGGATCATCGCGGTGTCCAGGACGTGGACGAAGAGGAAGAAGAAAATCGATACGCCGGTGATGCGGTGGAGGACCCACGACCACATCCCCGGGTCCCCGCGGTACAGGGAACGGCGGCGCACCGGATCTGGCGCGACCTCGGTTTGAGTACTCATCAGGGAAGGGCCTCCAACAACGTCGATGGATGCGGTGAGCCAGCGTTCTTCCGGCTCGGACATGCCTACCTCAACGACTTTAAACCTATGCTGAGCGTTGCAAGAACCGGCCCGAGTTCTCGATCGGTACCAGTTCTCGCGAATTAGGTTTGCCTTACATCACTTCCAACGCAGCTCAGTGCGGGTGTCGTCGGATCCCCGTGCGGGAGGAGACGCCGGTATGTCGCCCTCGATCGACTGGAACCTGTTGCGCGCCAAGGCAACAGAGATCATGGGCCATGCATATGCGCCCTACTCCGACTTTCCGGTGGGGGCTGCCGCCCTGGTCGACGATGGACGGATAGTCCTCGGATGCAATGTGGAGAATGTCTCATACGGCCTCGGCCTGTGCGCCGAGTGTTCGCTGGCAGGAGATCTGCAGCGCACCGGTGGGGGTCGCCTGCTGGCCCTCGCGGTGACCGATCGGCGGGGCCTCGCGCTGATGCCGTGCGGCCGGTGTCGGCAGATCCTCTTCGAGCACGGTGGGCCGGAGCTGCTGATCGACCACCGCGACGGTCCGCTGCTGCTCTCGGAGCTCCTGCCGCACGCATTCGGTCCCGACGACATCGCCGCCGCTCGGGGCGTCGACGCGTGAGCACTCACGACGCGGTGTCGGTGATCGCCGCCAAGCGGGACGGCCACGCGCTGTCCGACTCCCAGATCGACTGGGTCGTCGACGCCTTCACCACCGGGGCCGTGGCCGACGAGCAGATGTCGGCACTGGCCATGGCGATCGTCCTGCGCGGGATGGATCGACACGAGATCGCCCGGTGGACCCAGGCGATGATCGCCTCCGGCGAGCGCATGGACTTCGGTGCGCTGCGACGCGACGGTCGCCCGCTGCGGACGGTCGACAAACACTCGACCGGCGGTGTGGGAGACAAGATCACGCTGCCGCTCGCACCGTTGGTCGCGTCGTACGGCCTTGCGGTGCCGCAGCTGTCCGGCCGTGGGCTCGGCCACACCGGCGGCACGCTGGACAAGCTGGAGTCGATCCCGGGGTGGCGCGCCGATGTCGGTGCCGCCGAGATGATGACCCAGCTCGCCGAGGTCGGGGCGATCGTCTGCGCCGCCGGATCCGGCCTGGCCCCCGCCGACAAGCGGCTCTACGCCCTGCGAGATGTCACCGCCACCGTGGAGTCGATCCCCCTGATCGCGTCGTCGATCATGAGCAAGAAGATCGCCGAGGGCACCGCCGCGCTGGTCCTCGACGTCAAGGTCGGCAGCGGCGCGTTCATGAAATCAATCGACGACGCGCGAGAACTGGCCGAGACCATGGTCGCGCTCGGTGCCGACGCCGGCGTCGAGACCGTCGCTCTGGTCACCGCGATGTCGACGCCACTGGGACTCACGGCGGGCAACGCCGTCGAGGTGGAGGAGTCGATCGAGGTCCTCGCCGGCGGCGGTCCCGGCGACGTGGTGGAACTGACGCTCGCGCTGGCGGCCGAGATGCTCGCTGCCGGCGGGGTCGACGCCGACCCCGCGACCAACCTGGCCAACGGCCGCGCCATGGACAGCTGGCGGGCGATGATCGCCGCGCAGGGCGGTGATCCCGACGCGCCGCTGCCCCGGGCCGATCACCAGGAGACGATCACCGCCGAGCGCGACGGGGTCGTCTCGCGGCTCGATGCCATGGGCGTCGGGGTGGCCGCCTGGCGTCTCGGTGCCGGGCGGGCGCGTCAGGGCGAGGCAGTCCAACACGAGGCCGGGGTCCGATGGCATGCCCGCCCCGGCGATCGCGTCCGCGCGGGCGATCTGCTGTTCACGCTGTCGACGCAGACGCCCGAGCGGTTCGGCGCGGCGCGCGAGGCGCTGGCCGACGCGGTCACCATCGTCGACGACACGGGCGACGGTGTGAGCGATCTGGCGGGGCCTCTGATCCTCGATCGCGTTACCGTCGGAACATGACCGATCCTCGTGACGTGGCGCCCCTCGATCCCGGTGCACTCCGGCTGGCGCCGAAAGTGTTGCTGCACGACCACCTCGACGGTGGGCTCCGCCCGGCGACCGTCCTCGACCTCGCCCGCGAGGTGGGCTACGGGGACCTGCCCGCCGACGACGCGGACTCGCTGGCCCGCTGGTTCCGGGAGTCGGCCGACAGCGGATCGTTGGTGCGCTACCTCGAGACCTTCACCCACACCGTGGCGGTCATGCAGACCGCGCCCGCGCTGGCACGGGTGGCACGCGAATGCGCGGAGGATCTCGCCGACGACGGCGTGGTCTACGCCGAGGTGCGCTTCGCCCCCGAACAACACCTCACCGCGGGACTGTCACTCGACGAGGTCGTCGAGGCGGTGCTCGACGGCTTCGCCGAGGGCGTGAGCGTCGCCGCGGAGGCCGGCCGGACGATCGTCATGCGCTGCCTGGTGACCGCCATGCGCCATGCGGCCCGGTCGCGGGAGATCGCGGAGCTGGCCGTCCGGTTCCGACACCGCGGCGTGGTCGGCTTCGACATCGCCGGTGCCGAGGCCGGTTATCCCCCGAGCCGTCACCTCGACGCCTTCGAGTACATGCGCGCCAACAACGCGCCGTTCACCATCCACGCGGGCGAGGCCTTCGGATTGCCGTCGATCCACGAGGCCATCAGCTTCTGCGGCACCGACCGGCTCGGTCACGGGGTGCGGGTCATCGACGACATCTCGCTGCCCGCGGGAACCGATCTCGCCGCCCACGCCTTCGCCGGCGCCGAACTCGGTGACGTCGCGAACTACGTTCGCGACAAACGGATCCCGCTCGAGCTGTGTCCGAGCTCGAACGTGCAGACCGGTGCGGTGGCGAGTATCGCCGACCATCCGTTCAACGTGCTCGCGCGGTTGCGTTTCCGGGTGACGGTCAACACCGACAACCGTCTGATGAGCGACACGTCGATGAGCAAGGAATTCGTCACGCTGCACGATCAGTTCGGCTACGGCTGGGCCGATTTCGAACGTTTCACGGTCAACGCGATGAAGTCGGCGTTCGTGCACTTCGACGAGCGGCTCGCCCTCATCGACGACGTGATCAAGCCGGGGTACGCCGTCCTGATCGGGTGACGGGGCAAATCTACTTCTTGGTGAGGCGGCCTTCTAGTTCGTGGACGAGTGCACGCCACGCCTCGGCTCTATTTTTTGGTCAGGCGCGTCTCTAGTTCGTGGACAAGTGCACGCCACGCCTCGGACTCGTTGTCGAACGGCCCGCTGGGCGCGAGCCGCTTCGGGTCGGGGTTGACGGCGTAACTGACGAAGAAGCCCAGCGGGGTCGTCGACCCGAGAGCCTCGCTCACCGAGTCGTCGTCCGCGAAATCGGCTGCGTCGTTGAGCAACTCGACGGCGAGCTCCAACTGCTTGCGGTCGATGCGGCGAGGTCCGTCGGCGATGTCGGCCGCCAACCCGGGCAGGACGTAGACGTTCTCTTCGAACACGTCGACCTCCAGCGACCCGTCGGTGGCCGCCACCCGGACCTCCTCGAACGTGCTCACCTCGGACAGTTCGTGGTCGTCGTGGTCGGCGATGAAGCGGGTCAGCGCGCGCTCGGAGGTGAAGACGAAGATCTTCCCGTTGCGGCCCAGGAAGATCGGGTCATCTCCGAGGTAGCAGCGGAGCGTGAGGTACTCGGCGGCGTCGGTGACGATCCGGATGGGGTCGATGCCGACACCGGCCCAGAAGTCGTCCTCGAGATCGTCGGCGTCGGCGTCGTCGTCATCGTCGTCATCGTCATCGTCGGTGTCGTCCGCGTCGGTCGGCGTGGACTCGGTTCCGGT
>NZ_JAEMTF010000105.1 GCF_016462415.1 Williamsia sp.
CGGCCAGAACCCGAATTCGTCGGCTGAGGCGGCAAGCGCACTCATCGATCTGCTCGAAAAGGCCTGAGTCGCAGACCGTACGGATCAGGTGGAGCAGTCCGGGAACTAGCCGATCTGAAGCGGGAAGAACACCTGATAGACGGCCGTCAGAACGAGATTGACCCCGATGATCGCCACCGTCGACACGACCACCGTCGCGTTGACGGCATCGGCCACGCCCTGCGGTCCCCCACGAGCTTCCAGACCACGTTGACAACCGATCACCGCGATCAGGAAGCCGAAGATCACCGCCTTCACCAGCGCAAGACCCACATCGCGCACGGTGGAGAAGGCACCGAACGACAGCCAGTAGCTGCCGGGTGCGACGTTCTGTTGCGTGACCGCGAGGTAGAACGCGGCCAGTACGCCGATCGCGATGATGAACAGCGCGAGCAGCGGGGCGACCACGACCGACGCGATGACCCGCGGGACGACCAGTCGCTGTACAGGATTGACGCCCATCACCCGCATTGCGTCGATCTCCTCGCGGATCGTCCGCGCCCCGAGGTCTGCGGCAATGGCCGACGCCCCGGCACCGCCCAGCAGGAATCCCGACGCCAGGGGTGCAGCCTGCTGAATGACCGCAAATCCCCCGCCTGCCCCCAGGAGGGATTGTGCGCCCAACTGACTGATGATGTTGCCGATCTGCAGTGTCACGATGACCCCGAACGGCACCGCCATCAAGGCGGCGGGCAACGCGGTGACACTGACCAGATACCAGGCCTGCAGGACCGTCTCGCGCACCTTGAGTCGGCCCCGCAGCGAATCGGTGACAATGGTGATCACCGACGTGACCGACAGCGAGAACGTCCGGCCCAGGGTCTGGACCGGGCCGACTGCGTTGGTGGAGAGGTTGTCCCGCAGAACTGATGTCAGGGGCGGACGCGAGGACGTCGACGTGGTCGCCATACCGCTCAGCCTGCGGGCGATGCCGGCGGAGCACCCGACGGGGCCGGAACAGCGGGGCCGGCACCGGGGGCCGGGGGCGCGACATTGTCGGCGATCACCTTGGTGGGATCGCCGACCTTCTGGATCTCCCAGTTCTTGCTCTTGTCGAGGGTCAGCGA
This sequence comes from Williamsia sp., assembly GCF_016462415.1. Lineage (GTDB taxonomy): Bacteria > Actinomycetota > Actinomycetes > Mycobacteriales > Mycobacteriaceae > Williamsia_A. Next base: position 1,107 of record NZ_JAEMTF010000105.1, read on the forward strand.
GTACACCGCGGTCGAGCCGGCTCCGTTGGGTGCCTGTGCGCTCTTGATGTTCGTGTCGACGACCGCCTGGACCTCGTACATGCTGCCGACCACCCTGGTGGTCTTGGCGATCACCAACTCGCTGCTCATCTGCATGCGCAGGGGCCCCATGATCTGTCCCATCGCCTGCCCGACCACGTCGTACTGCTTCTGTAGTTCCGGGCTCACCCCCCTCTTGACGTTGGCGATCCATGGATTGAGGTCGGTGTAGTCCAGGGTTGCGGCACCGGTGGCGTAGCCGCCTGCGACAGACTCGGCCTTCGCCCGGTCGGAGGCGTCTGCCCGCGACCGGTCCAGCAGGTCACGGGCACCGATGTCGCGGTAGATGAACACACCCGCGGTGACGACCAGGGCGGTGATCAGCGCCGCACCCAACAGCCCTCGCACCGACAGCGTGATCTCGCGTCCCCGGCCTGCTCCCCGCGGCCGAGCGCCGGTGGTGTCGGCGTTGTCGGTGCCGTCGACAGCGGCGTCGTCTGCGTTGTCGGGGTCGTCCGGGGTGGGTGGTGTCGTGTGATCGGTCATCATCGTCTTTCTTCGTGGTCTGTCATCGTGGCGGGATGGTCAGCGTCAGCCGGGTGGCGCCGTCAGAACCGACGAGCCCCAACAGTTGCGACAGCAGCGTGCTTGCATTCAGTTGCGGCAAAGTCTCATTGAGCGCGGTGGCGATGGGCAACAAAGGGCCCACGGCGTCCAGGACGTTCGGGAGTATGTCCTTGACGTAGGGGTTCAACCGCTGGAGGAACGGGTGGATCTGCTCTCTGAGGTCCTCGTAGGCAGTCCCGTTGACGAGTTCCGACGTCGCGTCCGCGGTGTTGCGGAGACTGCGAAGGAGCAGACCCACTCCCGACGCCAGCGACGGAAGCCCGTCGACAAGGGCCCCCAGTTGCGGGGTGTATCGCTGGGTGTCGCCGAACATCCTCTCCAGCTCGGCAGTTCGCGACGTGAGGACCGCGGCCACCGCCTGCGCACCTGTTCCCAGATCGGTGAGTGCGGCGCCGTTGCCCTCGAAGGCCTGCTGCAGGGTCGCCAGCAGTCCGGCGAGTGGACCGGCGGAGAGAACTGATGTCAGGCCCTGCAGCGACGAGAAGATACCGGGAATGGACTCGGGTTCGTCGATCGACGTGGCGGCGACGATGTCGCCCGAGGCGAGATACGGACCCGTGTCGGAGCGCGGTTCGAAGTCGATGTAGGGCTCCCCCAGGGCGGACTGCTGGCCGATGGTCACGTGACTGTCGCGGGGGATGCGTTGATTCGTGGGGTATCGCACCGTCACCCGCGCACCGGTGGTGGTGGGCACGATCGAGGTGACCTCACCCACCCGGAGCCCGTTGATGGACACTCCGGTGCCCGGCAACATCGTGCTGGTGTTCGCGAGGTTCATGCTGACCGACGTGGTCTCGCGCCCCGGATGCACGCGATAGACCGCGAACGCCAGATACGCTGTTCCGAGCGTGATCACCATCGCAAAAGCGATCACGTTCGTCATCAGCAGACGAATCTCCCTCTGTCTCACCGGGTCAACCCCATCATTCGTAGGGTCCGCACCATCTGTTCGGAGACATCGCGATTCGACATGCCGCTGTCGACCATGATCGTGCGGATGTTGAATTTGGGGGACTTCTGCAGGAACGGAACGATCTTCGTCCTGAGGAGGTTCTCGAGGTTGGCCGCAGTGGAGCGGCCGTTGTCCGAGTTCGGCCGACCGGGAACGAGGAACGGGATAAGTACCGAGTTCACGAGATCACCGCCGGCGCGCAACGCCGGGGCGAGCGGTACGACCGGAACCAACGCCGATGACAGTTGACCGAACAGATCGACCAGGTCCCGCAACCCGGCAATCCCCTCGACAGCGCGGTTTCCGCCCGAACTTAGGAGAAACGACAGTTTCGCCTTCTGCGCGGCCAGCTGTTGCGACACCCGCGCGAATCCGGTGAGCAGCTTGTTGCCGTTCGCCGTGTCGTCACCCAGCACTTGCAGGATCTGCAGCAGTGGCACCTGCGCCCGACGGATCTCGTCAGGGTCGGCGGGTAGCTTGCTGTTGACGTAACTGATCGTCCCGCCCAACTGCACGATGCTGCCGCTGCCGACGAAGTTCGCGAGATCGCGAAAGAGATCCTCGATCTGCACGGGCTCCTTGGCCTGCGTGCGGGCGACGGTCCCGCCGTCGGCGACCACGGCCGACCGAGACGCGGGCGGATTGTGGATCGAGATGTAGGTGTCGCCGAGCAGCGTGTCCTGACGTACCTCCACCGTGGCGTCGGTGACCACTCGGACGTCATCGTCGATGGTGAGCTCTGCGGTGGCGATGGAGCCGCGTACCGATGTGGACCGCACCACCCCGGCGTCGGCGCCGTTGACGAGGACGCGCGACTGCGCCGGCAGGTTGACCACACTTCCGAGTTGGACGTTCAGGTCCCATCCGGACCGAAACGACTGCGCGGTGGGCAACGCGTCCGGCGACAGCACACTGCAGCCACCTGCCGACGCCGCGATCGCGACAACGATTGCGGCGGAACACATACGGGATCGGAGTCCGGTCATCGGCCCGCTCCCGTCATCCGCAGCGCCGCGGTGATGAGGTCGACCTGCACCGTCGAGGAATTGACGACCGTGCACTGCCCGGAGCCAGGCGGTTGATGTTCGCGCACGTCAGGGCGGGATTGCGGGCAGGTATGAGGGTGGTCGGAGGCGTGTAGCGGACACGAAGGCCCAGTGTGTCGTCGTCGAGATCGATCGTGAACGCGCGGATCAGCGGTGGGACGATGCCCAGCAGGTCACCGAAGTTTCGGAATCCGGCACCGACCAGTCGCGCGATCGGGACGACGGCGTCGGCGCCGGGAAAGACGAAGTGCTGGTAGCGCGAGATGACACCGGCGAGAACACCCAGGGTGACCGGCAACGCGCGCAGGGTACGTGCGACCAGATCGAACAGCGGCGCCGCGCCCGACCCGAACACCGCTCCGGTTCGGGCGAACTGGGCCACGAGGGGCCAGTTGTCGGTGAGGCCGCCGACCAGAGAACTCATGTTGTCGATCAGGCTGCCGACCTGGGCCAGACCGGTCGCAAAGGGGGACCGCGCCGGAGTCGCCAGCTGCTTGATCAGCGTGTTGATGAGCGGGCCGGTACCACCCAGTTCGGTGTTCAGTGTCTGGATGCTGCCGAGCACATCCGCCAGTTGCTGCGGACCACCGGCCGTGGTGATCTCCTTGGACAGGTTCGCGACACTCTCCAGGGACTTGGTGATGGTCACCGGCGTGCTGGTCCGATCCAGCGGTATGCAGCGTGACGGGGTGAAGGTTGCGCCTCCGGTGTAGTCACCCATGAGCGACAGCTGCCGCACCGCCAGGATCGACGGCGACACCGAGACCGCACCGACATCGTCGGGGAGCTTCTGCTTCGCATCGATGTCGAATCGCACGACCGCACTGTCGCGCTGCGTGCGGATGCCGGTGATGGTCCCGACCTTGACGCCGCGACGGGTGACGTCGTTGCCTGTGAACAATCCGACGGCGTCGTTCATGACAGCGCAGTACGAGGTGGATGTGGTCGTCGCGGTCACGAGCGCGAACGAGGTGATTCCCACGATCACCGCGAGCACCAGTGCGGTGGCCGAGATCAGCCACTTGGCGCCGAGTACTTTTCGGACCATCAGCAGTTCACCCCTGCCATCGGTATGCAGAGGTCTGACGAGAGCACCAACGGCGCCGCACCGCCGCCGACGTCGACCGTGCCGTCGGGGCCGACCATCTTCTCCAACCGGGTGATGAGGTCACGCCCCTGGGAGATGAGCGGTGTGTACCGCCGCAGGGCGGGTCCGAAGCCTCGACCGATCTCATCGAGTTGACGCACGAGCGGGTCGATGTCGGACTGGTAGACGCTGGCGATCCCTCGCACGCGTTCGAGAAGCAACGTGAGCGAATTGAAAGCCCGATTGAACCGCTCGTAGAAGGTCGAGTACTCGGTGAGGAACGAGCTCAGATTGCGGACCAGATCGGTGATGACGTCGCCGTTGGCGTCGAGTTGGGCGGTGTATTCCGACGCCAGCCGCAGGAGTGCGCCGAAGTCGTCTTGCCGCGCGTTGAGATTCGTGAGCATGGAGCTGAGGACGGTCAGGTCACCGCGAACTGCGCCTGGATTGTCTCCGAGCCCCTTCCGCAGCTGAACCAGGGTTTCCCGGAGCGGATTGGCGTCGATGCGTGACAGTTTCGGCGCCGCCTGCGCAAAGGTCTGGATCAGATTGTAGGGCAGGGTCGTTCGCGTGACGGGGATGCTGGAGCCGCCCAGTTCGTCCCGCCCTGCCGGACTCAACTCGATGTAGTTGCCGCCGACGATGGTCAACAACCTGACCTCCGCCGACGACTCGTCGCCCACATGGACCGACGACGTGACGGCCATCTCCACAACCGCGTGGTCGGCGGCCAGGCTGATCTTCTTGACGTTGCCCACCGGGATGCCTGCGACCCGAACGCCATCACCCACCTTGATCAGCCCCGCCTCGGCGAAATCGGCCCGCACACGTTGCTGACCGGGGGTGAAGACGTAGAGCCCGGCGGCCACGAGAAGCAGCGTCACCACGAAGACGACAGCTGCCGCACCCCAGTACACCTGCGAGCGCGCCTCCTGCTGGGGCGTACGGGCGGGCCGGTCGGTGAGCCTGCGCGCCGCGCGCGCGAGCGACGGTCGCCGCTCTGTCATCGCCGACACAGCGTCACCTCCGTGCCACGGAGGAACACCGACATGTTCTCGGGCAGTCGGGCGACCCCTTTCGAACACCGACGGTCAACCCCCGTACCGGGCGCCGCGGGCAACGCACCGTTGATCGCGTTCAGGATCCCCGGGGTCAGCGACAACACCCCGAGAACCGACTTGGCCGCCGGAACCACCTGGCGGACGAAGGAATTGAGATCAGGTGTCTCATTGGGGCGCAGACCGATGCTGGCCAACAAGTATTCGGCGGACGTCAGGACCTCACCCGTACTGTCGGCCAGGAGTTCGAGTTGCTGCTCGTTGTCCACCAACGAGCCGACCAGGTCGGAGAGATACTCGAAGACGGGTTCGAGAAACTGCGACCGACCGTTGATCGAGGTGGCCACCGCGGTCAGGTCGGAGATGAGTTTGTCGACCACCGTCTTGCGGTCGTCGACGAAACGCAACGCCTTGGTCAACGATGCGACCGTGGTGCTCAAACCCGAGCCATCCCCCTCGACCAGTGCGAGAACGCCCTCGAACAGGTGGTTGATCTCGTCGGGGTTCATGGCGGAAAACACTGGCGCGAGCCCCCGGAACACACGGGTGATGTCGAACGACGGGGTGGTCGAGGCGACGCTCAGGTGGTCACCGGCCCGACGCGGCGGTCCGGACACGGTCGGCTGCACGACATCCAGGTAGCGGATGCCCGTGAGGTTCAGGTACCGGATCCCCACAGTGCTGTCGGCGTACAGATGCTGATCGCGAGCGAGCGTGAAGGTGACCTCAGCGGTCACCGTGTCGCTGTTCTGCTGCAACGCTATCCGGTTCACCTTGCCCACGGGTACGCCGAGCAATCGGACATCGTTGCCGACACGTAGACCCGCGACATTGGTGAAGGTCGCCGTGTACGAGTCGACGGCGCCGTCGACGGGACGTCGGATGACGTTCACCACGAAGATCCCGCCGCACACCGCGACAGTCGCGAAGACCAGCAGCAGGGCGAGCGGACGCAGGACCGATCTCATCTGCCACCCCGGAGAGCCTCGGCTACCGCGGGCATCCCACGGAGCACCACATCGACGTTGAGCACCGGACCGTTCGGACCGTCGGGCATGGCTGCGCGGATGCGATCGATGAGTGATTCCAGTTGCACACCGTTGGACCGCGCATCGGGGAACGTGGCCTGAACCCGATCGAAGATCTCCACCAGCGTCGGCGCAACGGGACTCAGGCGTCCGAGCTCGTCGGGTCCGAGTAGATCAGTCAGACTTCCGCCGACGACGGTGTCGCCGGCGAATCCGAGCGCACGCCTCTGACGGCTGATGTAGCCGGTCTCCTGCGGGGCGGGCCACGCCACCAGATACGACAACGCGGGCAGAACCTGGGCGATCGCGTCGCCGAATTCGCTCACCAGGGTGGCAAATCGCGGGAATGTCTGAGCGGGAGGGAACTTCTGGGTGTTCGAGAGTGACGTGCCCAGCCGACCGAGAACACCGAGGATCGGTGCGATTCCCATAGTCGCCTGTGCCGCCTGGTCGAGGATGGCGCTGACATGCGGACGGAAGGCCTGATCGTTGACATCACTCAGTGTGCGCAGGAGCGTCGACAGCGTCACGTCGTCGACGTTGTCGGGAAAGAAGTCTGAATCGTTCGACAGTGTTCGGCCGCCCTCGGCCGCCTGGAGGTCGACAGCGCTGATCCCGAACAGATTCCGGGGGGCGAAGCGGACCTTCATGGCGGTGGTGAGCAAACGCGGGTCGGCCGAGGAGGAGTCGAATTCGACAGTGACGACGTTTCCCCCACCTGAGTCCTGGGCGTCGACGTCGGTGACCGAACCGACATGGGCGCCGTTGAGGAGCACTGCGGTACCGGTGGCGATGCCGCCGGCCACGTCGTCGGTGTGGATCCGCACGGTGGTGGTGTCGTCGGGTATCGATCTGACGACGACCACCAGGATCACCGTCACGACGACTGCCATGACGAGGGTCCACAACGCACGACGGGCGAACGTCGATCTGTCGCCGGGCATCCCGGGTGTGGCGAAAGCAGGCATCGCGTCAGCCTCGGAAGGTGAAGTCGGAACTCACGCCGTAGAACAGCACGGTGAGGACCATGTCCATCACGACGATCGCGACGAGCGACGCGCGGATGGCGTGACCCGACGCCAATCCGACACCCTCAGGACCACCGCCCGCGAAATACCCCTGATAGCAATGGATCAGCGTGACGACGACCACGAAGATCACGACCTTGGCCGTGGCGAGCACCAGGTCACGAACATTGACGAACTGGTCGAAGTACTGTGCGTACGCCCCCGCCGACTCCCCTCTCGAGAGGGTCACCGCGGACGCCGTCACGTAGCTCGCGATCACCGTGATGAGGAACGTCGGAAATATCGTGATCAGGCCGGCGACAACTCTGGTCGAGACGACGAACGCGATTGATCGCACACCCAGCACCTCCAGGGCATCGACTTCCTCGCTGATCCTCATCGATCCGATCTCGGCCGTCATCCGGCAGCCCGCCTGGACGGCGAAGCCGAGTGCCGCCAGCAGCGGCGCGAACTCTCGAGTGATCGCGAATGACGAGACCGTTCCGGTAATCGGTCCCAGCCCGAGCATGTTGAGAGTTCCGTACGAGACGATCGCGACCGTGGCGCCTGCCGCGATCCCGAGTACGACCATGACGAGCGCAGTGCCGCCGCCCACGATGATCGCGCCACGCCCCCAGGTGAGGTCGGAGACCGCCCGGATCGTCTGGACGCGGTAACTCGACAGTGCCTGCGGGATGAAACGCAGGCAGTAATAGACGAACGAAGCGAAGTGTCCGACCGCCGCGAGCGAGCTCTGCGTCCGATCGTTCAGGGCGTACGCCCAACCCAGTCCGCGCGGTCGGTAGACCGACGGTCGGATCACCACGATGGCGCGCTACCGATCGCTGATGTTGTCGTGGATCTGGTCGAGCTTCGCCTCCATCGCCGGCAGCCGGTCCAGCACATCGAGTTGCGTTTTCAGTTCTGCGAGCAGGCCTTTGACCTCGTTGAGGGTTGTCTTCGTCTCGGTGAGGGTGCCATTCACCTCGGTCAGGGTCGAATCGACGGTCGTCAGTGTCGACTCGACCTGCCCGAGCGTTGTGTCGACGCGCTGCAGTGTTCGGTCCGCGTTCCCCAACGTGCTGTCGGCTCGACTGAGAACCGCACCTGGGTTCTTGGGGATGATGCCCACAAATTCTCCTCACAACTCGACAATGATCAACCCGCAGAACGCGGCGATCTCGCTCAGATTTCCGATCGGTTCACCGCGGCACGGACCGTCGACCCGCGCCGGCACCGACGTTGTCCGCGAGCAATCCCGCATCTCCGAAAAGCTCCGTGCTCCACTGCTGGAGCAACTCGGCCGTGGGGTTGTCGTCGGGATGGAAGCCCCGCCGCGTGTACGTGCGGAGTTCGGCGACGACCGGTCGTGAGAGCCACGGATTGGACCGCAGTGCCCACAGACTTCTCACCAGCGCCGTAGGTCGATAGGACGCTCGGTCGACGAGCATCGACACCACGGTGGATGCGACGACGAAGGCGGGGAAGATGGCGTTGATGAGGCGCATGGTCCAGATGCGCGTGCGCTCGGAGCCGCCGGTGTGGCGATAGACGTCGAAAGCAACGGCCTTGTGCTCGACCTCCTCGTAGGCGTGCCACAGCAATAGCTTCCGGACTTCTTCGGACGTGAGCAGCGCTCGCGCTGCCGCATCGGTCAGCAGGTGATGGGCCAGCGTCGCCGTGTAGTGCTCGAATCCAGCGGTCATCGCGAGCGAGATCCGGTGCGGGACGTGCCGATAGATCGTCGCCAACGAACGTTTCGTGAAGCGATCACACTTGCGGGTCGGGTATCCCATCTCCTGCAGGCGCTCGTTGATGTTTCTGTGCTCTCGACCATGGGTCACCTCCTGCCCGATGAAACCCGCAACATGCTCTTGGAGTACAGGATCGGAGATGTCGTTCCGGTAATGGCGAACCGACCGGACGAAGAAGTCCTCCCCCTCAGGAAAGACCGACGAGAGCATCGAGACCGCGTGACTCATGATCAGGTCGCCGCCGACGTAGTGTCGATCGGCGTCGGCACGCGGGTACGAGAAGCTGATCCGCCGCGCGCGGATCCTGACCGGATCGGTCCCGGGCGCGATCTTCGAGACATCGCTCATGACAGCCTCCACATCCAGCCGGCGCGGGCGCCGACGTTCGGCCCTCAGTGTCGGGCGTTGACCTGATAATTGTCAACAGCGTAGTAATACTGAATTTCCAACGGCGTAGTATTTCCGCACCGGCTCCGGTGTGCGGTCACTGCCCGATCAGATCAGCTCTCCGAGGGCGCCACTGCCGGTGGCGTGTGCAACTCGTCCTGCTCCACGACGGCCGGGGCCAGGACGCCCTGCCGGGTTGTCGCCGACGCCGATGCGTCTCGTCGGCGCGCTGCCCGCGGTCGACGACTGACCCGCCCCGCCCACGCTCCGAGGACGACCGCGGACCCGACGACTCCGGCAGTCCTCGTACGCGGGTTGTACAACGCCGATCCGAGCACGATCTCCGCAATACCGGTGGCAGTCGTCCACGCCCGACGATGCTCCGGGAAGGCCATGCCGATCGGTCGAGCGAACCATCGAGGTTGCACGAGGTGCAGCGCGCCGATGGACGCGACCGCCAGCCCTGCGGGGGACGCGGCCTTCGTCCATCGGGATGGCCGTCCGGGCGAAGTCTCTCGACGGGGGTCGATGACTATGACACCGGGGGACGTGATCGCGATTCGGCGCCGGCGACGACGAACTCGCCGGGTCATCGTTCACCCTCCCCGAAGCATGTGGCGATCATGCGGTCACCGGCATCGGGCGCGACGGAGCGAGGGTTGCCAGATCGGGAAGTGGCGGCAGGGCTGCTGCCGATTGGGACGGCGGGGTGACCCCGTGCTCGACGAACGCGTCCTGCGGATCTCGCGTTCGCGGGTCGTCGGGAATTGCCTTCTTCAGAACCGGTTGGACTATGGGGTACGTACCCGGGGAGATCCACTTCAGCAGCGCGAGCTCGACCCTGGCGTTGGCGGCCACGAGCCGGAAGACGACCTTCATCAGCGGCCGGACGGCCGCGTCGACCACTGCTGTCTGCGGCATTCCAGCCAGGTCCCGTTGCCACCGAGGCATCGTCGCGAGCGTTGCCGACCGCAGGACGCGATTGATCAACGCTGCTCCCGGCCGCAACCACCGCGGGGTCGGGGGGAACATCACCTCGGCGTCGAGGAGTTGCCGCATCGCGTCCTGTGCCGCCGAACTCGCCGCGAGCCGGGGACGCATCGCCTCGAAGTACGCACGAACACCTTCCCGAGTGCGGGGAACATCGGCCGGGTCGCACGTCTGCAGCTGCGCGGCGATCGCGCATTGCTGCCAGTACTCTCCCTCCTCGTGCGGGGAGAGCCGGCCCGGTCCATAGACCTCGTATGCGTAGAGGATCGAATGCCACGCGGTGAGGTGGATCCAGAGTTGCTGAGCGGGATCGTTCGCGTTGTAGACACCGCCGCTGACGGGCTCGATCCCGACGGCGCGAGCATGAATTCGCACGAGAACATCGGCAGCGGTCACCGCGGTACGGGAGTCACCGAACGCGACGATCGCGAAGTAGCGCAGGGTGTGGTCGTAACGGATACGGGGCTGACTGTAGATCTTGCCCGTATCGTGCACCGCGGCGATCAGGAACGGGTCGAGCTCCTCGATCACCACCGCCCGTTGAAATCCGACGGTCATACCGGCGGGATGACTCCAGACCTTCCAGGTCACCGAACCAGGCCCGAAGAAGCCGTGGTCCCGCGGCATGTCCTGTGCAGTCGCCCGGCGGTTACGCGTGTTCATGTTCAGCCTCCTGTACGAATGGGACCAACGCGCCTCTGCGCGGCCCCGATGGTGCGGAACCTAATTACTACACAGACGTAGTAATTAGTCCAGAGGCGAGCCGAATCACCTTTTACTACGCTTCCGTAGTATAAGCTGCGACACATGAGATCAGTTCGGCTGGCGCGGGCCCTTGTGCTGCTGTTGGGCACGACGGCGCTGATGGGTACCTCGGCGGTCGCAACGGCCGCGCCGCCAACACCCGCGCCCACCTCGACGGAGGCGGGGCCCGGCCTTCGCGTGAGCAGCGCGGCCGTGGCGAAAGCACTGGATTGCTCGTCCGATCTCACCAGCGCGACGCGTGATCCGGTGTTGCTCACGCCGGCGTTCTCCACTGACGCCCAGTCCTATTCGTGGAATTACCTGCGCCAGCTGCCCGCTGTCGGGGTTCCCACGTGCTCGTTGAACCTGCCCGACCACGGCTTCGGCGACCTGCAGATATCAGCGGAGTACGTGGTCGCGGCGGTTCGCAGGATCTCCCGCCTGTCGCACCGCAAGGTCGCGCTGATCGGTCACCAGCACGGCGCACTCAACAACCGGTGGGCCCTCACCTTCTGGCCGGATCTCGCCGATCTGGTATCCGACTACATCTCCATGGCCACACCGCAGATCGGCGGTGCGGAACCCTACTGGGCATGTTCGCTCACCGCGTGTCCGGCAGCGGTACGTCAGATCAGCGTCGGCTCGGCCTATCTGAACGCGCTCAACGGTCGCCCATTGCCGAAGGGGCCCGGCTACACGTCGATCGGCAGTCAGTTCGACTGGTTGATGCAGCCGCAGCCGCTCGCGAACACACTGGTCGGCGGCACGTCGATCACTCTGCAGAACATCTGCCCGTTCTGGCCCATCGAACATTTCACGATTCTCGGCGACAACCTCACCTACGAACTCGTCATCGACGCACTCACCCACACTGGGGCCGCTAAACCCAACCGGTTGGCCCCCGGCGTGTGCACCCGCAGGTGGATGATGCCGGGGGTCCTCACGATTCCATCTGTCGCCGGTGAGGTCCTGCCGTCGGCCGTCGGAGCCGCCGCCGAGGCGCTGCGCAGGGCGCCCGCCACTGCCACTCTGCGCGAGCCCCGACTGCGCGCCTACGCCCTACCCGAATGATGTTCCCCTTTCTGTCGCGGTAGAGCAGAGCGCCGCAGCAGATCCACTTACTACGCGAGCGTAGTTGTTGGAGCCGGATGGGATTCGTTTGTCTCCCGATGTGGCCGCGCATGCCTACGTCCCCTCGCCCGCCGGCTTGTAGAGTCGGGACATGGCGACAAGCACACCTGCGGCCGGGCGGCGTCGCCCCTATGCACCGCGGGTCTCCGAGGACGTCCGGCGCACACAGCTCCTCGACGCCGCGCTCCGTCTGGTGGTGAGCCGTGGGCACGGCGCCGCGACGATGGCCGCGATCGCGGACGAAGCCGGCGTCACCAAGCCGGTTGTCTACTCGATGTACGCCAACCGCGGGGACCTGCTCGGTGCACTGCTCAAACGCGAGCAGGAACTGGCCATGGCGCAGATGCTGTCAATCCTTCCGCCGGGCGCCGGAAAAGACGGACTGGTCGATTGGGGCCAGTCGTTCGCCGACATCTTCATCGGCTTCCTGGAAGCGGTCCGCGACGCGCCGGATCGCTGGCGTTGCGTGCTACTGGACGTATCCGGCATGCCGGAGGAATTCCACGCAACACGTGCGAAGATCCGAGGACAGATCATCAAGCGGCTGACCGGCATCGTCGACAAGACGTTGAAGCGTTCGACCGCGACGGAGGTCGATGCGGAGGTCCTGACTCATGCATTGATGGCCGTGTTCGAGAGCTCAGCTGCGCTCGTGGTCAAGCATCCGAGGAAGTTCCCGCCCGCCCGATTCGCCGGCACCATGAACGCGGTGATCGATTCCCTGCTCACGTGACCGCGCGTCGGGAACCTGGACGGCAACCCACAGCTACCCGACACCGCCTCTTTCGCTGAGGACCGACAACGGCAATACTACGGGCGCGTAGTTGCCGCACACGTCGAGCCGGGTCTGCAACCGAGGCGTTCTGCCTCGGGAGCAACCGCGATGACGGTGCGCACCCACAATGAACAGCCCTGAGCACCGGGAGCAGCCCATGATCGAACTCGTCGACCAGTCGCACGTGGTCACCGCCGTAGATCACGAGGCCTACCGCACGGTGATACATCTCGCCGACGATCTGCGGATCGTCATCGAGTCCATCGACCACATCCATTTCGATGAGGACATCGAACCGATCGCAGATCTGGCTCTGCTCGACACCTTGACCGGATCAACCGTTCAGCGCATCGCCGCGGAAGACCGGGGAACACTGGTGATCACCACCGCGAGTCACACCATCACCGTGCCGAGTGACCCCGACTACGAGGCCTGGTCGGTGATCAGCGCGATCACGGGTGCGCTCGCCGCGGCCATGCCAGGCGGCGGAGTCGCACACCGGAACTGACCGGTTGAACAGGTGCCGTCACGCCACTCCGCCGCTTCCGTGTATCGGCCACGGCGGCGCAAGGGCAATCCGATTGCGACCTTCCTGTTTTCCCCGATATAGCGCGGCATCGGCCTCGCGCAGGGTGGATGAGAGCGTTGCGGCCGGATCGTGCGTGTGGTCCGTGGAGCGGCCCGCGACCCCGATGGTCACAGTCACCGGGAACTGATCGGCGGGTTGATGAACCGCGGTTCGGATGGCGTGCGCGAGGTCCATCAACTCTCCGACGTCGATGCCCGCCGCGACCGCGAACTCGTCACCACCGGTGCGCGCGAGCGAACCGACATCGCCCACCACCTCGCGCAACCGTCTCGCGGCGAGTTGGAGGACATCGTCTCCGACGTGATGCCCGTGAGCGTCGTTGATGTGTTTGAACCGGTCGAGGTCGATGACCAGGACGCCGAAGCACCTGTCGCAGCACTTGATCGTCTCGATGGCCCAGTAGGTGAATCCTCGCCGGTTCCACAGTCCGGTCAAGGGATCGCGATGAGCGTTCTGCAGCGCTCCGTGTATGTCGCGGCGAACGTCGATCGAGTGCACGCTCTGCAGCAGGACTGTTCCGTTGACAACAGCCCCGGCGACCACGGCTCTAGCGATGCAGCCCGCGGGATCCCACATCCCGGATCGCCATGTGAGTACGGCGAACACCCCGATGGTCATCGAGGTGAAGACGATGTGCAGGTTACGGACCATTGTCTCGGCGAAGTTCGCCACGTACACCGACACAACCGCGAACAACGTAGTCCCGAAGAGCGATGCCTCTGGAGTGGAAAAGGTGACGAGTACCGTCGTGACGCCTAGATCGCCGTAGATGACGAGCGCGTGATTCATGCTCCACCAGTGCGACTCACGTATCCACCAGATCGGTCCGAGTTCCGTTCGGGCAATCACGACCGCAACCGGAATGGTCGATCCGGCCACCGCGAGAGCGACGATGCGCTGCGTAGGGGTACCGGGCCCCTCTCGCGAGAACACCATGATCACTGCGATGATCCCGAACCCCGGCACGAACGCCGCGATCGACAGTCGGATCAGTCGCTCCCGCATACGAAAGTCTTTGCTCATGAACGCCAAGTAGGTATGTGCTCGATCTGGTGTCACGCCCGCGGGCGGTGGTGAAGGTCGCGGTCGATGACGCTTCACAAGGAAACTCCGATCACCTCGCACTCAGAGCGTTCTCCCGGCACCGCGTTCGGTCTCGCCCACCCGTTCGACAGCACCCGGTGCCGCGCCACAAGCAGCAGCGTACTACGAAAACCTCAAAAGCTACACAAACGTAGTAATACCGCGATGCGACGCGTCCGTGGGCCGTCGGCCGCACGATCGGTGCCGACGGATCGACGGATGCCATTTACAGACATGTTTTGTCCGTAATAAGCTGCGATATGTGAGACGACTACTCGGCGCCACCAGACACCTTCCATCACCCGGCCCCCAGGTCCGCAGATGACCACCGGCTCGGGTCTGGTGTCGGGCGCTCGATCTGCGGTCATGGCGTCGGTTGAGGCCGCTAGCGCGGGCACGGGCAGACCGTGACCGCGCTGTGGTCGGACCTTCGCTCCGTCGTGGCGATGTTCGGACCGA
>NZ_JAEMTF010000020.1:0-2930 GCF_016462415.1 Williamsia sp.
GAGGAGTACTACATCTCCTTCCTGCTCGACCGCACCAACCGCACCTACCTCGCCATGTGCTCGGTCGAGGGTGGCGTCGAGATCGAGGTGACCGCCGAGGAGAACCCGGACGCGCTCGCCCGGATCCCCGTCGACGCCGTCAAGGGTGTCGACCTCGCCTTCGCGCGCGAGATCGCCGAGGCAGGCAAGCTGCCCGCCGAGGTCCTCGACGCCGCGGCCAACACCATCCAGAAGCTGTGGGAGGTCTTCATCAACGAAGACGCCCTCCTCGTCGAGGTGAACCCGCTGGTTCGCACCCCCGACGATCAGATCCTGGCGCTCGACGGCAAGGTCACCCTCGACGCGAACGCCGATTTCCGTCAGCCAGATCACGCCGAGTTCGAGGACCGCGACGCCACCGATCCCCTGGAGCTCAAGGCGAAGGAGAACGACCTCAACTACGTCAAGCTCGACGGACAGGTCGGGATCATCGGAAACGGTGCCGGTCTGGTCATGTCGACCCTCGACGTCGTCGCGTACGCCGGTGAGAAGCACGGCGGCGTGAAGCCCGCCAACTTCCTCGACATCGGTGGCGGCGCCTCGGCCGAGGTCATGGCCGCCGGTCTCGACGTCATCCTCGGCGACGACCAGGTCAAGAGCGTGTTCGTCAACGTCTTCGGTGGCATCACCGCGTGTGACGCGGTCGCCAACGGCATCGTCGGCGCGCTGAAGAAGCTGGGCGACGATGCGAACAAGCCCCTCGTGGTGCGACTCGACGGCAACAAGGTCGACGAAGGCCGCGCGATCCTCGCCGACGCCAACCACCCGCTGGTGACGCTCGCCGAGACCATGGACTCCGGCGCCGACAAGGCCGCCGAACTGGCGAGCAAGTAGGAGCTGAACAATGTCGATTTTTCTGAACAAGGACTCCAAGGTCATCGTCCAGGGCATCACCGGCGGTGAGGGCACCAAGCACACCGCTCTGATGCTCAAGGCAGGCACCCAGGTCGTCGGCGGCGTCAACGCCCGCAAGGCCGGCACCACGGTCAGCCATGACGGCGGGGTCGAACTGCCGGTCTTCGGCAGCGTCTCCGAGGCCATCGAGAAGACCGGCGCCGACGTCTCCATCGCGTTCGTCCCGCCGAAGTTCGCCAAGGACGCGATCATCGAGGCCATCGACGCCGAGATCGGTCTGCTCGTCGTCATCACCGAGGGCATCCCGGTGCAGGACAGCGCGTACGCCTGGGCCTACAACAAGTCCAAGGGAGAGAAGACCCGGATCATCGGGCCGAACTGTCCCGGCATCATCACCCCCGGCGAGTCGCTGGTCGGCATCACGCCGAACAACATCACCGGCAAGGGCCCGATCGGGCTGGTGTCGAAGTCCGGCACGCTGACCTACCAGATGATGTACGAGCTGCGCGATCTCGGCTTCTCCACCGCGATCGGCATTGGCGGCGACCCGGTCATCGGGACCACCCACATCGACGCCATCGAGGCGTTCGAGAAGGACCCCGACACCAAGGTCATCGTGATGATCGGCGAGATCGGTGGCGACGCCGAAGAGCGTGCGGCCGACTACATCAAGGCCAACGTCACCAAGCCCGTCGTCGGCTATGTCGCGGGCTTCACCGCGCCGGAGGGCAAGACCATGGGTCACGCCGGTGCGATCGTGTCCGGCAGCTCAGGCACGGCCCAGGCGAAGAAGGACGCGCTCGAGGCCGCAGGCGTCAAGGTCGGCAAGACGCCGTCCGAGACCGCTGACCTCGCACGCGAGATCTACAAGGGTCTGTAAGCGCGCAGTTCTCCCGCAACGGCCCCGCCTTCCGGCGGGGCCGTTGTCGTAGGTGC
This sequence comes from Williamsia sp., assembly GCF_016462415.1. GTDB lineage: Bacteria > Actinomycetota > Actinomycetes > Mycobacteriales > Mycobacteriaceae > Williamsia_A. The sequence continues at coordinate 1,831 of NZ_JAEMTF010000020.1, forward strand.
CGACCCGTCAGCGCGCGGCGAATATCTGCTCGCGGAGGATGTCGGCGTGTCCGCAGTGCTGGGCCAGTTCGCGCAGCAGGTGCAGGTACGTCGTCCACAGCGGATGCGGTGTCCGTCCGCGCACCTCGGTGTCGAGGTCCAACGTGGCTGCCACCCGGCGTGATTCGTCGCAGGCGCGACGGTGCGCGGCCTGGATCGAGGCGATGGTGTCCTCAGGTGCGAGCACCCAGGAGTCCTCCACCGATTCGGGTAACCCGATCTCAGCACGTGGGCGTCCGCTGATGTCCTGGTCGAACCAGACGCGTTCGGCGAAGGTGATGTGCTTGACGATGCCGAGCGGTGTCGTCGACGACGGCACCAGGGATCGGCGTGCCTCGTCCTCGGTCAGCCCGTTCAGGCTGTCGTGCAGCATCGTTCGGTGTTCGTCGAGCAACTCGTCGAACCGGGCTCGGAATCCATCGGACGCGGGGATCGTCATCGCCCCAGCATCGCCCACCGCCCGCGTGACGGCAACGCGGTTCACCTCGGTGATGTCGGATCCGGTCTGCTTTTCGATCTGGCGGATCGAAAATCACGGCTGGGGTGTAGCAGCTGCTCAGGGCCGTGTTGCGTTGGAGGACAACGCATCTGTGGTCGGTTGGGTGTCCGGTTCGTGGCTACCATTTCGACGCGCCGCGATCATCGGTGCGCACGTGAGCCGGCGATCCCGGCGTGGAGAAGGACAGGGCAGTGCATCTGAGAAGAGCGGGTTGGAAGAAGCTGGCCGTCGCGTTCGTCGCGGCGGTCTCGGTGATGGGGAGCGCTGCCGCATGCGGGTCCGATTCGGACTCGGGCACCGTGAAGATCGGCGTCGCCGACGCGGCGGAGAGCTATTGGAACGTCTTCACGAAGAAGGCCGCAGACGAGGGCATCACCGTCGACCTGGTCAACTTCACCGACTACAACCAGCCCAATCCTGCTCTGGCGGAGGGCGAGCTGCAGCTCAACGAGTTCCAGCACATGCTCTACCTCGCCACGTACAACCAGAAGAACAAGCAATCGCTCGTCCCGATCGGTGCCACTGCGGTCTACCCCCTGCCGCTCTATTCCACCAAGCACAC
>NZ_JAEMTF010000020.1:3030-34833 GCF_016462415.1 Williamsia sp.
ACGTCGGCGAAACTGGGCGAGGACAAGATCATCGCCAAGGACGACCCGAACAGCGACATCGCGAAGCCGTACATCAACGTCTTCGTCGCCCGGCAGCAGGACAAAGACAACGCCACCTACAAGAAACTGGTGTCGATCTACCACGATCCTGAGGTCGAGAAGGCCGTGAAGGAGTCGCTGGGCGGCAACGGCGTGCTCAAGGCCAACGATCCCGCCGAGCTGCAGCAGCTCACCGCCGACCTGCAGAAGCAGGTCGCCTCCAACGGTGGCTGATCACCCGGCGATCTCGTTTCGCGGTGCCACCCGTCGGTTCGGCGGGTCCCGCCGGGTCGGTCGCGGAAAGCCGACGGCCACAGCCGCGGTCGACGGCGTGGACCTCGATATCGCGACGGGCACCATCACCGGCGTCATCGGGTACTCGGGTGCGGGCAAGAGCACCCTGGTGCGGTTGATCAACGGGCTCGAGACCCCCGACGAGGGTCAGGTGATCATCGACGGCGAGGACATCAGCGCTGCGGGCGAACGCCAGTTGCGGCGGGTGCGCGGCGAGATCGGCATGGTCTTCCAGCAGTTCAACCTGTTCTCCTCGCGGACGGTGGCCCGCAACGTCGAGTTCCCGCTGCGAATCGCGGGTGTGCCGAGATCCGAACGCGCGGCGCGGGTGACCGAACTGCTCGAGTTCGTCGGCATCGCCGACAAGGCGACGCAGTACCCCCGACGGTTGTCGGGCGGTCAGAAGCAACGGGTCGGCATCGCGCGTGCCCTGGCGACGTCGCCGAAGATCGTCCTGGCCGACGAGGCCACGAGCGCACTCGATCCCGACACCACCTCGGAGATCCTCGCGCTGCTGCGTCGGGTGAACCGCGAGCTGGGCACGACCATTGTGGTGATCACCCATGAGATGGACGTCATCCGCGAGATCTGCGATCGCGTCGCGGTTCTCGACGGTGGACGGCTCATCGAACAGGGGGACGTCTACGACGTGTTCGCCCGACCGCAGTCGCCGATCACCCGTCGCCTCGTGCGCAGTGCCGTCGGCGACGTGCCGTCCGACGAGACGTTGGCGCGCCTGCGCAGCCGACATCCCGGCCGCTTCGTGACCGTCGCGATCCGGGAGAACGGTTCGCCGATGGTCGACGTCGCAACGCATTTCGCACAGGCCGGGGTGCGGGCGTCGATCGTCTACGGCGGGATCGTCGAGTTGTCTCGTCGCCCGTTCGGGGCGCTGACCGTCGCACTGGATGGCTCCGACGCCGAGATCGATACCGCCGTCGCGGGTCTGCGTCAGGTCACCGACGTCATCGAGCACGAGAGGGTGGGGTCGTAGAGCATGTTCCTCGGTGACATCATCACGCCGGAACTGCGCCCGGTGCTGTGGGACGCGGTCCTGGAGACGTTCCAGCTCGTCGGGGTCACGCTGATCATCGGCGGTGCGCTGGGTCTCGCGCTCGGGGCCCTGCTGTACGCGACGCGGCCGACGAATCTGCTTGCCAGCCCGGTGATCTACGCCGTTCTCAACGTCGCGGTGAACATCGTCCGTCCCATCCCGTTCATCATCTTCATCACCGCCATGGCTCCGGTCACCCGTGACGTGGTCGGCACGCGGATCGGGACCGAGGCGGCGATCTTCCCGATGACGGTGATGGCGGCGTTCGTGATCGGGCGCGTGGTCGAGCAGAACCTCGTCGCCGTCGACCCCGGTGTCGTCGAGGCTGCGCGCGCCATGGGGACCAGCCGATTGCGCACGCTGGCCACGGTGGTCATCCCCGAGGGGCTCGCCCCACTGATTCTCGGCTACACCTTCGTGTTCGTCGCGATCGTCGACATGTCGGCCATGGCCGGGTACGTCGGCGGTGGCGGTCTCGGCGACTTCGCCCAGCAGTACGGCTACCAGCAGTTCGACGCACAGCTGACCGTGGTCGTCATCGTGATCCTGGTCGTCCTGGTGCAGCTCGGACAGTGGCTGGGCAACAGCCTCGCCCGGCGGGCGTTGCGGCGCTGAGCGAACGGACATCGTCCGACTGGAGCGCCACCGAGGGCACTATGCCCTCGAGCGGTCTCCAGTCGGACGATGTCGGCGGCGGATCGGCCTACCGCGGCGCCTGGTGGCGCGGGTGGTGCATCGACTCGCGGATCTCGTACTCACGCTCGTCGTCGGCGAAGCCCCCACCGAGACCGTTGCCGTTGAACAGCGGGTCGCCGGGGAACGACGTCTCCATGTCCTCGACGGTGTAGTGGTAGTCGGGCCGATTGCCCGACGTGGACGCCGAGGCAGTCGACGTCGACGCACCCGATCCGACCAGCTGCCGTTGATCGCCGCTCTCCGAACGGATCTCGTCGGCGGTGTCGGTTCCGCGGTCGTCGGACTCGGTGTCGTCGGCGGCATCCTCGACGGGGTTGGCGTTCGAGTCGAGACCGTGCGCGGTGAGGATTCGCTCGCGATCGGCCATGCCCTTCTGCATCATCGCGCCCTGAGCGGCGGCCATCATCGTCGTCTTGCCTGCGAGGATGCGGTCGAACTCCTTGCTCTCACGCCACCGCTTGCCGACGATCATCGTCACGATGCCGAGCAGTGCATAGCCACCCATCAGCAGGAACGGCTGCCAGTACGGTTCGCCGACGCCGTAGAGGACGCGTTTGATCATCTCGGTGATCCCGTGGCCCACCACAAGGGGATTGAGGTCGCCGAAGATGCGCGGCACCATCCACGTCGGGTACGCCGCCCCCGACGACGGGATCGACAGGAAGACGAACATCAACAGCGCCACGGCGGTGATGAACCGGCCGAAGAAGTACGACAGTCCGTTCACCGCGAGACCGACCGCGAGGATCCACAGGAACGAGATCCCGATCATCTGCAGCAGGTGACCGTCGTAGACGCCGATCACGGGTCCGGCGAGGACGTTGGTGAGGACCGACGCGACCAGCGCGCCACCGGCGAGGATGCCGACACGGGTGAAGTGGCTCAGGGGAGCGCCCATCATGCCTATGAACATCGCGACCATGTAGCCGCCGATGCACCACGACAGCATCAGGTACATCGCACCGAGTCCGTACGAGTCACCCTTGGGCAGCGGCGCGATGTCGTTGACCTGCACGGCCGTACCGCTCTGCGCGAACGTCTGGGTGAAGGTCGTCTTCATCAGCTGAGCGGCCTGGAACTGGTGCGCGCTGGCGATCGTCACCGTCGGCTGCCCGCCGGCCTGGGCGGGCAGGGTGAGCGACGCGGCGGCGCTGCCGTCACGCACGGCCTCGGTCGCCTCGTCGGCGGTCTGGTAGAGCCGGAAGTCGAACATCCCGGGCTGCGCCTTGGAGAACTGATCGGTGAACGTCGACGCCGCGGGGGAGTTCACCACGGCGACCGGTGCGTCATGGATCTGCGGCGAGTGGAACGCCCAGAGGTAGCAGAAGCAGAAAGCGAACAGGAAGAACACCGGAAGCCAGAGCTGGAGTCCGATCATCTGCAGTGCGGGTGGCATCGAGCTGTATCGCTTGCGCCACCATCCCGTGAGTGTCTTCATCGCACGTCCCCTCGTGAAATCGTTCCTGACCAATTAGATGTATAGCACAACTATCATCAGACGGTCTCGATTCCCGGTTGGCCAAAATTGGTGACGACTGCCTGGTCAGGGCAGTGTGACGGTGTCCCAGAACGCGCACTGGTGGTCGGTGTCGAAGGCGGTCCCGTGGATGCCGGTGTCGTCGAACGACAGAACCGAGCGGGAGGCGGGAGTCGTCGGTGACCACTGTGCGGCGCCGTCGGCACGGGGGACGCCGGTGTGCGCGAACGACGTCCAGTACTCGATCATGTGGCGCGAGAGCTCGGCGTGCGGAGTACTCGACACGAGGTTCCGTCCGCCGATGTCGAAGAGGTACGGCAGATCGGCGGCGTGCGTTGCCGCCTGCGGGACCAGAGGGGTGTTGATGCCGCCGACATCGCGCGCGGTGTCGTCGGCGAACTCGTAGCCGTAGACCGGGCCGTACGCGGCGAGCTCGCGGTTGGCGCGGGCCGTGGGGCACGACCACGCCGAGTCGGTGAGGATCGTGGCCCACGCCAACGGCGCGGATGCGTACCGCGACAACGGGTAGCGCAGAGAGACGTCGTCGGCTCGGGTACCGAACGCGGTGGACAGGAGCGACGAGTACGTCGTCGGCGTGATCGCGTTCGGATCGGCAATGACGACGCCGCCGGTGAAGGCCCGGTTCTCGTCGTGGTTGCCGCCCGAGATGACGGGTACGCGCAGGGTCTCGCCTGCGCGCACCGCATCGGCGGGGTTGCGCGGCAGGAGGTCGGTGCCGTAGGCGAGCACGTTGCTGAAGTTCTCGTTCGTGGTCAGGAGCCGGTCGACGGGCGCCGATCGCAGGCACGCGAGGGTGTCGGGGCCGGTGCACCCGATCGACTTCGCGGCGGCGACACCGGTCTTCTCGTTGTCGGCCAGTGAGACGTAGGGCGTCTGCTTCGGCACGCCCGGGTAGAACGTGCCGGCGGGCCATTGCAGGGCGCACGAGCCGGACGAGATCGCGGCCTTGTCGATCAGCCCACGCGCCGCGGGTGAGGTGAGCGCGGCGCACACCGACATGCCGCCTGCCGATTCGCCGAACACCGTGATGTTGCCCGGGTTACCGCCGAACGCGTCGGCGTTGCGTGTGACCCAGCGCAGTGACTCCAGCTGGTCGGCGAAACCGAAGTCCCCCGAGCCGGGCAGTCCGGGCAGCCCCAGGTACCCGAAGACCCCGAGTCGGTAGTTCACGGTCACCACGATGACGTCGCCGGTGTCGGCCATGCGCTGGGCGTCGTAGGCGCCGCCCGACCCCGTGGTGAACCCACCGCCGTGCCACCAGACCATCACCGGGAGCCGGTCGGCGGCAGATTGTCGACGCGGTGTCGTCACGGTGAGGTAGAGGCAGTCCTCGCTCGGTGGGGTCTGCAGGCCGGAGGAGGCGGCCCCGCCGCTCTGCTGACACGGGTGTCCGGCACCGGTGGCGTCGACCTGCGTCCCGGTCGCCGAGATCGCCTGCGGGAGTGTCCATCGAAGCGGCCCCACCGGGGGTTCGGCATATCGAACCGCGGTGAACTGGCGGGTGCTGCCGACGGCCTTGCCGTGCAGGACGCCACTGGAGGTGGAGACGGTCAACGGCGCGTCCACCGGCGCGGAGTCGTCTCGTGAGGCGGTGCACGCCGCGCCGGCGAGCAGGGCCAGGACGGCGACAGCACAGAGGGTCTTCTTCATCGCTGCTCCGATCTGGTTGCTGCACCGAATAATTCGTCGATCTCACGGGAGAGGAGGGCGGGGTCGGAGCCGGCCGCGATCTGGCCGATCGCGGCGTCGAGGGTCGCGCGGACCGCGGTCGCCATGACGCCCGTGTCGAACACGCGGAACTCGCCAGTCTGCTGGCCGCGGCGCAGGATTGCGGTCAGCTTCGCCAATTCGGTGGTGTGTTCGGCGCGCGCATCGCGGGTCGAGGCGTCGGCGTCGCCGGAACGGAAGATCGACGACAACGCCGACATCTCGCGGATGTGGGCGGCGTAGAACTCGACGCTGCCGACGATCATCGCGCTGATCGCGCCGGCCGCCGTGGTCGACGCCTCGACCGGAGCCTCGACCATCTCGCGACCCAGCGCGTAGACGTGCGTGACCACGGCGTCGAGGAGTGCCGGACGGTCGGCGAAGTGATAGTTGATGACCCCGCGACTCACCCCGGCGCGCGCCGCGATCGCGACGAACGTGGCGCGCGTGACCCCGTCCTCGGCGATCACCGCGATGGTCGCGTCGATCAGTTGCGCTCGACGCTTCTCCCGGATGAAGGTGTCGGCCTGCCCGGACACCGCTGATGTCGCCATGGCAGCCAATTTAGCATTGGTGTCAGAAATATGGCAGCGGTGTCAGAAACGTCGGCCGGGCGGCCGCACCCGCCCATTGGGCGTCCGCAACCGCCCAGTCGACGTCCGCAACCGCCCAGTCGACGTCTGGTCAGAGGCCGAGATCGGCCCGGCGGGTGGCCAACTCCTTCCGATACCGAGCGACGTTGGCCATCTTGATGCCCTCGTACCCGCGGACCATGTCGGGCAGCTCGGCCACCGCGACCGCGGCGTCCAACTTCTCGACGCCCAGCGCACCCGAGCGCAGGGCAGTGACCACGGCGGCCAGGACGGCGCGGTACTCGACGATCAGGTCCCGCTCGGTCCGTCGCACCTCGGCCCGACCGAACGGGTCGAGACGCGTTCCGCGCAGGCGCTTCATCCGCGCCAGGCCGGACATGCCGGGCCGGACCCACTCGCCGAGCGAGATCTTGTTCCGCATCCCCATCGATCGCAGCGCCGGTGGGTGCAGTCGGATCGCGACCGACGCGTCGTCTCCGAACTGATCGGCGACCTCGGCGGCGAACTGCTCGTCACCGGTGAGGCGTGCCACCTCGTATTCGTCCTTGTAGGCCATCAGCTTGAACAGGTACTGCGCGGCCGCCATGGTCAGACGCGTCGACCCGAGTCGCTTCTCGGCCACGTGCACCGCGGCGACATCGTCGAGGTAGCGCGACGCGTACCGCTGGTCCTGGTAGGCGATGAGCTCGTCGACACGACGCAACAACACCGCTCGCAGGTCGTCGTCGAGTGAGCCCAGGGGCGCGATCATCGACCGCGCGATCGACGACGGCTCGGCGGCCGCCACCGTCGGGTGGATCGCGGTGATCGCGGCGCCCACCGCATCGGCGTCGGCGATCACCTGGCGACCACGGCGGAACGCCTGCAGGTTCGCCTGCACGGCGACGCCGTTGAGGTCGATGGCCCGTTCGAGCGCATCGGCCGAGATCGCCAGGGCGCCGGTCTGATACGCCGCACCCACCATCAGCATGTTCGCGTACTGCTCGTCGCCGAACAGGTCTGTCGAGAGCGCCGCCGGGTCGAGGTAGACAGTCCGCTGCGTCGCGTGGTCGACGGCGTCGTGGATCTGCTCCTGCGACGGGAACCCGACCGAGGTGTCGACCACCATCGCGCCGGTGGGGATGGCGCTGGTGGACACGACCGCCACGGTCTTCTCCGGACTCGCCACCTTGAGGTTCGCCGGATCGGCGCCCACCAACGGGTCGCACGACAGGTAGAGGTCGCAGTCGCCGGACGCGATCTTCGCCGCCTGTTCGACGCCACCGGACCCTGTCCGCGCCGGGGCCACCTTGACGTCACTGACCACCGCCCCGCCCTTCTGGGCCAGGCCGGTCATGTCGACGGTCCGAGCGTCGTTCCCGTCGAGCACCGCCGCGGTGGCGATCACCTGGGAGACGGTCACCACACCGGTCCCGCCGATCCCGGTGACGCGCAACCTGAACCCGTTCGCCGCATCGCGCCGGTGCGCCGGCTCGATCAGCGCGTCCGCGCCGATGTCGGCGACGACGCGGCGTACCTTCGCACCCGTTCCGGGGGTGACCGTCACAAACGACGGACAGTCGCCCTTCAGGCAGGAGAAGTCGAGATTGCACGAGCTCTGGTCGATGTGCGTCTTGCGGCCGAACTCGGTCTCCACCGGATGCACCGACAGACAGTTGGACTTCTCGCCGCAGTCGCCGCACCCCTCGCAGATGCGCTCGTTGATCATCACCCGTTGCGTCGGAACGGGATACGCCCCGCGCTTGCGCTTGCGTCGCTTCTCGGCGGCGCAGAACTGATCGTGCACCAGGACGGTGACGCCGGGGGTGGCCGCGAGTTCGGTCTGCACGTCGAGGGTGTCGTCGCGGTGGCGCACCGACACCCCGCCCGGCATTCCGAGTGCCTTCGTGCGGGCCGGGTCGTCGGTGGTGACCACGACGCGCGAGACGCCCTCGGCGAGCAGCAGCTTCGTCAGGTCGACGAGCCCCCGGCCACCGACCGCGTCCTGCCCTCCGGTCATCGCGACGGTCCCGTTGAACAGCAGCTTGTAGGTGATGTTCTCCCCGGAGGCCACCGCATACCGCAGGGCGAGGGAGGCCGAGTGCATGAAGGTGCCGTCACCGACGTTCTGCACGAAGTGCTTCTCGGCCAGGAACGGGGCCATCCCGAGCCACTGTGCGCCCTCACCGCCCATCTGCGTCACCCCGGTCACGTCGCCGACCTGCGCGGGATCCATCAGCAACACCATGGCGTGACAACCGATCCCGGCACCTACCAGGGTGTCGTCGGCGACCTTGGTGGAGCTGTTGTGCGGACACCCCGAGCAGAAGTACGGGCTGCGCACCGCCAGCGGGAGTTCGATGCGGGTGCGACGGCGACTCATGCGGTCCAGCCAGTCGGTGGCGGCGGGGACCGCGTGGTGACGGGCGAGACGACCCGCGAGGCCACGGGTCACGGCGTCGATGTCGAGTTCACCGAACCGGGAGAACAGGGTGGACCCGTCCTCGTGGGTCTTGCCGACGATCGCCGGGGCATCAGCGCGACGGAACAGGATGTCGCGCATCATCGTCTCGATGAAGTCGCGCTTCTCCTCGACGACGATGACCTCGTCGAGGCCGCTCACGAACTCGTCGAGTATCTGGCGTTCGAACGGGTAGACCATGCCCAGCTTGAGGATCCGGATTCCCAGTGCCCCCAGCTCGTCGTCGCCGATCCCGATCAGACGCAGGGCCTCCCGGACGTCGAGGTAGGTCTTGCCCGCCGCGACGATGCCGATGCGGTCGTCGCCGGTGCGCGCGACGATCCGGTTCAACCGGTTCAGTCGCGCGTACTCCTCGGCGCGCGGTTTGCGGATGGTGAGCTGGTTCTGCTCGAGCTCCATCAGGTTGGCGCCCAGCAGTTTCCCGCTGGGGATGTGCGGGCTGTCCCCGAGGTCGCCGTAGACCGGCACGATCCGGTCGGGTGACACGATCGCGGTCGACGCGCCGTCGGCGACATGCGCGGAGATCTTCATCGACGTCCACAGTCCGGAGACCCGCGACATCATCGCGGCGTGGATGCCCATGTCGAGGATGTCCTGGGAGTCGGCCGGGTACAGGATCGGCATGTAGAGATCGGCCAACGCCATCTCCGACGCGCAGGGGACGGTGGAGCTCTTGGCGCCGGGATCGTCGCCGACGAGGGCCACGGCGCCGCCGCGGTGATGGGTGCCGATGAGGTTGGCGTGGCGCAGGGCGTCCGACGCGCGATCCAGCCCCGGGGCCTTGCCGTACCAATAGCCGACGACGCCGTCACGCATCTGTCCGTCGGCGTCGGCGGCGAGGTGTCCGACGCGCGCGGCGACCTGCGAGCCCATCACCGACGTCGCGGCGAGTTCCTCGTTGAGCGCGGGCCGATGGGTGATGTCGAACGGTGTGAGGTGCTGCGAGCGGCGGGCGATCTCGAGGTCGTAACCGGCCAGGGGTGACCCCTCGTACCCGGAGATGAACGAGGCGGTGCGGAGCCCGGTGCGGCGGTCGAGTCGGGCGCGGTCGCGGACCATGCGGACCAGCGCCTGGATGCCGCTGAGGTAGATGGTGCCGTCGTCGCGGGTGTAGCGGTCCTCGAGGGAGAACGTCTGCGGGTCGGACGCGGCGGTCGAGCCGGTGTTGCTGACGTCGTCGTTGCGACGGTCAGAAGTGAGGGTCATAGGGGGTCACCTGGGCCTTCGGTATGTATCCGGTCGGTTCCCGGGGGTGGTGGGAGGACCGGAGGGTTGTGTCGGTGACCCAACCGTACCAACTGCGTGACGCCGATCACTCGTCCCTGCGAGTGTGGTGTGGACAACGTCCGACGCCCCGGCCTACCCTGGCGTCGGTTAACCGCCCTTAACCAAGCGACGTGGCGGCATCGCCGGACGGGATGAGCGAACCGATGGACGACATCACTGCACGACAGCCCTCCTACGACCGCGGCGAGACCACCCCACCGCTGCTCGAGACCACGATCGGCCGGTCGCTGGCGCATACCGCGGCGCGCGTCCCCGACAACGACGCCCTCATCGACTGCGCGTCGGGTCGTCAGTGGACCTACCGGGAGTTCCGGGTGGACGTCCTCGCCGTCGCCGCGGGTCTGCTGCGGCGGGGCCTGCGGCCGGGCGACCGCGTGGGACTCTGGTCGCCGAACCGCTGGGAATGGGTCATCACCCAGTACGCGGCCGCGGAGATCGGCGCGATCCTGGTCAATCTGAACCCGGCCTACCGGCAACGAGAGCTCGAATTCGCCCTCGATCACGGCCGGGTGTCGATGGTGGTGGCCTCGCCGGAGTTCCGCGACTCCGATTACCCGGCGATGCTGGCCGCCGCACGGCAGAACTGCGCGACGCTGCGTGACGTCATCGTCTTCGGCGACGACGCGTGGACCGGGCTGATCGCAGAACCGACCGACGACGAACTCGCGGCCGCGGCCGACGTGGCCGCCGGATTGTCACCCGACGACCCGATCAACATCCAGTACACCTCGGGCACAACCGGATTCCCCAAGGGTGCGACCCTGTCGCACCGCAACATCTGCAACAACGGCTATTTCGTCGGCGTGCTGTGTTCCTACACCGACGCCGACCGGATCTGCATCCCGGTGCCGTTCTATCACTGCTTCGGAATGGTGATGGGAAACCTCGCGGCCACGTGTCACGGGGCAACGATGGTGATCCCCGCACCGGCCTTCGACCCGGTCGCCACGTTGCGTGCCGTCGCCGACCACCGGTGCACCAGCCTGTACGGCGTTCCGACGATGTTCATCGCCGAACTCGCGCTCCCGTCCTTCGACGATTTTGACCTGTCGAGCCTGCGGACCGGCATCATGGCCGGCTCCCCGTGTCCGGCGGAGGTGATGCGCCAGGTCGTCGATCGCATGCACATGACCGAGGTGTCCATCTGCTACGGCATGACCGAGACGTCGCCGGTGTCCACGCAGACCCGCATCGATGACACCCTCGAACGCAGGGTCGGGACCGTCGGCCGGGTGGGACCACACCTGGAGATCAAGGTCGTCGACGGCGACGATGCGACCGTCGAGCGCGGGGTCACCGGAGAGTTGTGCACGCGTGGGTACAGCGTGATGTCGGGCTACTGGGACGAGCCCGACAAGACCGCCGAGGTGCTCGGTGACGACGGCTGGATGCACACCGGCGACCTGGCGACGATGGACGCCGACGGATACGTCCAGATCACCGGCCGCATCAAGGACATGGTCATCCGCGGCGGGGAGAACATCTATCCCCGCGAGATCGAGGAGTTCCTCTACACCCACCCCGACATCCTCGACGCGCAGGTGATCGGCGTCCCGGACGAGAAGTACGGTGAGGAACTGATGGCGTGGGTCCGACTGCGTGACGGCGTCACCGATTTCGACCCGGACTCGGTGCGGGCGTTCGCCGCCGGGGTCATCGCCAAACACAAGATCCCGCGCTATGTCCACGTCACCGACGAGTTCCCGATGACCGTGACCGGTAAGGTCCGCAAGGTGCAGATGCGTGCGGATGCGACCGAGATCCTCGGCCTCTAGATGAGTTCGATCACCGGCACGGCGATGGAGCGATTCGTCGCCGGGTTGCCGACCGAGGTGGGTGTCGACCCGGGTGACTACGACGCCCTGTGGCGGTGGTCGGTCGACCGTCCCGCCCGCTTCTGGCGCGCGCTGTGGGACCACTTCGACCTCGACGCCGTCAGCGGTACCCCGCTCGCCGAGGGCGACGAGGCGGTGCTGGCCGACGCGACGATGCCGGGCGCGCAGTGGTTCCCGGGTGTCGAACTGAACTACGTCGAGCAGATCCTGCGGCAGGCACGGACGCACGCCGATCCTTCCCGGGCCGCCATCGTCGGCATCGACGGACTCGGTGGGCGCACCGAGATCACCTGGGCGGACCTGCCCGGACAGATCGGTTCCGTAGCGCAGGCGCTGCGCGACGCCGGGGTCGGACGCGGCGACGTGGTCGCGGCCTACCTCCCTGACGTCGCCGAGGCGATGGTCGCGTTCCTGGCCACCGCCTCGATCGGCGCCGTGTGGTCGGGGTGTGGCGCCGACTACGCTCCCGACGGCGCGGCCGCCCGTCTGGGGCAGCTCACGCCACGAGTCCTCTACCTGAGCAACGGCTATCAGTACAACGGCACGTGGATCGACAAACGCACCCACGGCGTCGAGTTGGTCGCCGCGCTCACCGACCTCACCGTGGTGGTCCTCGTCGAATCGGCCGACGGCCCCGCGTTCGACCGCGACGTCCACATCGGGCCCACGCTGCTCGCGCACCACGACATCGTCGCCTCACCGGTGGATCCCGAGGTGGAGGCGGTGCCCTTCGACCACCCGCTGTGGGTGCTGTTCAGCTCCGGCACCACCGGACGCCCCAAGGGCATCGTGCACGGACACGGCGGCGTCGTGCTCGAACACCTCAAGGTCGCCGGACTGCACTCCGACCTCGCCGCCGACGACGTCTTCTTCTGGCAGACCGCGTTGAGCTGGATGATGTGGAACTACCGGTTGGCCGGATTACTCTGCGGCGCAACCACGATCTGCTACACCGGCAGTCCGCTGTTCCCCGACGCCGACCGGTTGTGGTCGCTGCTCGAGCGCGAGGGCGTGACGTACTTCGGTACGAGTCCCGGCCAGCTGCAGGCGTCCCGCAAGGCCGACCTGAGCCCGGGTGCCGATCACGACCTCTCCCGGTTGCGCACCCTGGGCAGCACCGGCTCGACCCTGGCCGCCGACCTCTTCGTCTGGGTCGACGAGCACGTCGGCGCGCACGTGTCGGTGTCGTCGGTGAGCGGTGGCACCGACGTGGTCACCGCGTTCGCCGGCGGCTCGGTCGGTGTCCCGGTGATCCCCGGTGAGCTGTCCGTGCGGTACCTCGGTGTGGCCCTGCACAGTTGGTCGCCGGAGCGCCGCGAGCTGATCGACGAGGTGGGGGAGATGGTCATCACCGCCCCGATGCCCTCGATGCCCGTCGGATTCTGGCGCGACGAGGACGGCAGTAGATACCGCGCCGCCTACTTCGAACACGAGTGGGCGCAGGGACAGGCCCCGGGTGTGTGGCGACACGGGGACTGGGTCACGATCACCGATCGCGGCTCGATGGTCATCCACGGTCGCAGCGACGCCACCCTCAACCGGCACGGCATCCGGATGGGCTCGGCCGACATCTACGAGGTCGTCGAGGCGATCGGTGAGATCGCCGAGGGATTCGTGGTCGGCGTCGACGGCCCCGACGGCGCGTACTGGATGCCGCTGTTCGTCACGCTGGTCCCCGGGGCGTCGCTCGACGACGAGCTGCGCGCGCGGATCGCCTCCGACGTCCGGCGACGCCTGTCGCCGCGGCATGTCCCCGACGAGGTGGTGCTCGCGCCCGGCATCCCGCACACCCGCACCGGAAAGAAACTCGAGGTCCCGGTGACCGGGATCCTCGCAGGTCGCGCGGATGTCGCCCTCGATCCCCGCTCGGTCGACGACCCGGCGCTGATCGACTGGTACCGGGAGCAGGGCGCCGCGCACCGATGGTGACGGGTCCGCCGCGAACCGTTCAAACCACGGCAGTTCCAATGGGTCACAGGAGTCGTCCCGGCTGGTCTGATGACCGCCATGACTTCGACACTCACCAAGGAACTGACCGTCAACCGCTCCGACTGGGCCACGCAGCCCGCCGACTCGGCGGGCTGGATCGCGCGCGCCCATGAGGTGGCCGCGATCCTGGCCACCGACGCCGTCGAACGCGACCGTGCCGGCGCCACCCCCACCGCAGAGGTGGCCCTGCTCAAGGAAGCCGGACTCGTCACCCTGCTCGGACCGACCGAACACGGCGGTGGCGGACAGAACTGGATCACCGCGTACGCCGTGATCCGTGCGGTCGCCGCCGGCGACGGGTCCATCGGTCAGCTCCTGGGCTACCACCTGCTGTGGTTCTGGGCGGCCCGCCTGGTGGGCACCCGCGAGCAGATCGCCGCCGTGGAGACCGCAGCGACGCAGGACAAGTGGTTCTTCGGCGGTGCGGTCAATCCCCGCGACAGCGACGTCGTCGTCACCGACAACGGCGACACCATCAGCTTCAGCGGACGCAAGTCCTTCTCCACCGGCTCGAACGTCTCCGACGTCACCGTCCTGGAGGGTGTTCTGAGCACCACCGGCGAGCACGTGTTCGCGATCGTCCCGAGCACCAGCGAGGGCTTCACCTTCCACGACGACTGGGACAACATCGGTCAGCGGCTCACCGAGAGCGGCAGCGTCACGATCGACAACGTGACCACCGACTGGGCGTCGGCCGCCGGCTTCGTCGACAAGGCATTTCAGCCGCGCGTCTACAACTCGCTCAACGTGCCGATCATCCAGCTGGTCTTCGTCAACTTCTATCTCGGCATCGCCCGGGGTGCGCTCGAGACGGCGGTCGACTACACCCGCTCGTCCACCCGTCCGTGGCTCCACGGTGGTTTCGACCGCGCCGTCGACGAGCCGTACGTGATCGACACCTACGGCGATCTGCTGACCAAGCTGTGGGCCACCGAGGCGTTGGCCGACGCCGTCGCCGTCGAACAGCAGGCGATCCACGAGAACGCCTGGGACGTCACCGCCGAGCAGCGGGGCAACCACGAGGTCCGCGTCGCGGCGGCCAAAGCGCAGGCCACCGACGTCGCGCTCGAGATCACGACCCGGATATTCGAGGTCACCGGTGCCCGGTCGACCGCGGCGAAGGTGGGGCTCGACCTCTTCTTCCGCAACGTGCGCACCCACTCACTGCACGACCCGGTGGCCTACAAGCGCCGCGAGGTGGGCCGCAACCTGTTGATCGGTGAGCTGCCCGAGCCCACCTGGTACAGCTGAGCGAATACCGCGTCGAGAGGGGTTGCCAGCCGGGGTCGGTACGTTAGCGTGGGCTGCGACCAATGACGCGTCGCGGACATCAACCGTGACACGGACACGACGTGAGCACGTCGACAACGTGCGGGGCAACTTCGGTGAGGAGACACGAATGACGTATCAACCTGGCGGGGGCTCCGGCTCTGAGCAGGGCGATCCGGGTCAGGCCGGCTGGGGACGACAGACCGGCCAGCAGGGCTACGGATCACAGCCCGGGGCGCAGCAGGGCTACGGACAGCCCGGCTCGACGCAGGGTTACGGCCAGCAGGGAGCGTCCCAGCAGGGGTACGGCCAGGGCTACGGCGGTCAGAGTTATGGCCAGCAGCCCTCCGGATCGCAGGGCTACGGTCAGCCCGGATCCGCGGGTCAGGGCTACGGCCAGGGTGGTTACGGCCAGCCCGGATCGTCCCAGCAGGGGTACGGCCAGGGTGGGTACGGCTCCGGTCAGCAGGGGTACGGCAGCTACGGCCAGCAGCCCACCGGTCAGCAGAGCTACGGCCAGCAGCCCTCGGGCTACGGTCAGCAGCCGGCCGGTGCTCAGGGTTACGGTCAGCAGCCCGGCTCGCAGCAGGGATGGGGACAGCAGGGGTACGGACAGTCGGGATACGGGCAGGAGCCGGCGGCCAAGCCGGCCGGGCAGGGTCTGCCCGCGGCGATCGGCACCTATCTCGTCTACATCCTCGGTGCCCTCGGCCTGATCAACCTCTTCATCGGCTTCGCAACTGCCGTGTCGGCGTCGTCCTCCTACAACGACGGCAGCGCGTCGCTGTTCCAGTCGCCGATCGCGTTCCCGCAGGTCATCCTGGTTGCAGCGGGTCTCATCGCCCTGGCCGGGTTGCTTCCCGGGATCGACGCGCGACTGAGCCCTGTTGTGGCCGGTCTCGCCGTGTCGGCCGCGCTGGTCACGCTGTTCCAGGTGATCACGCTGACCGACGGCCTCGACAGCGGAATCGGCGTCATCCTGCTGCTCATCTTCGGCATCATCGAGGCCGTCGTGGCCGTCGTGTGGCTGCTCGTGCAGGGCGGTGTCCTCAAGACCGCTCCGGAGTCGGCGGCACGCACGCACGACATCGGCGGCTCGACTGCGTCGCAGGCACCCTCGACCACCGCGTCGAGCACCTACGGAGCACCGTCGGAGGGCCAGTCGCAGTCCTCGGCCTACGGGTACGGCTACGGACAGGGCACGTCCGCCCAGACGACCAGCCTGAGCAAGCCGGAGGAGAGCTCCTCCACCGGTTCGGCGAGCACCGGGTCGTCGTCGGCCGGTGACGCTGGCGCGCAGACCCCCGGCTACGGGACTCCCGCAGCCGGATCGTCGGCAGGGGAGTCCACCTCGTCGGCCGCGCCGGGATCGTCGGCCACGGGTGCACCCGCAGCGGGCGAGCAGGCCGGCCCGTCGCCGTACGGCGAGCGCACCACGGCGTTCCCGAGCTCGGAGCCCGGTGACACCACCGGTCGCTGACCCCCGGCTCGTCTGAGCACCACCACCACGACACCCCGTCGGCTCGTGCCGGCGGGGTGTCGTGCTGTGCGCTTCTCCGCTGTCTGCGGCGCGCCTGACCACCAGGAAGGCCGGTCGATGTCACCCTCGTAGGGATGGTCACCTCCACCGGCGAATCGCTCTCCACACGACTCCGCGAACTGCGTCGCGCGCAGCGTCGATCGGCTGCGCACAGCGCCGGTTCGGCCCGCGAACTCGTCGTCATCGCCTTCGGGCCCAGCGCCGTCGCGCTGCTGGTCATCGCGGTGCTCGCGGTGGCCACACTGCTGTCGGCGGGCAGCGGTCTGACCGGCCTCACCGCCGCGATCGGTGCGATGTGGCTCTCCTCGCACCAGGTGCCGCTGACGATCAGCGAGGTCACCATCGGAGTGCTGCCGCTGGCGCCCACGATCGCACTTGTCGCCGCGGTCGCGGCCATGACCGCCGGCGCGGCGGGCAATCACCGTCCGCGCTCCGAGCTGACGTCGGTGTTCCTCGCCGCGGTCGCCGGCCCGCTGTTGATCACCGTGCTCAGCCTTGCTCTCGTGATGGACGGTTCGACCGTTCTGACGGTCGCCTCACCCAATGCGCTCGTCGCGTTCGGCTGGACCATCGGACTGCACGCACTGGGGGCCGGACTCGGGTTGGCGCGGGGTCGCTGGCGTGAGGTCGGTGCGCATCTCGGTGTCGCACCCTGGGCGCCGAACGCGTTCCGCGCGGCCGGGGTCGCACTGGTCGGCCTGTTCTCGGTGGCCACCGTGGTGATCGCGGTGCGCCTGGTCATAGCCCACGGCACCGTCGGGGAACTGATAGACGCCGGCCACGGGTTCGCCGGCGGCCTCGGACTGACCGTGCTCTCGATCCTCTATCTGCCCAACCTGATCATCGGCGCGGCCGCGATGTTGGTCGGCGCCGATGCGCATGTGGGAACCGCCGGTGGCGACCTGTTCGCCGCGCACGGTGGATCCCTGCCGCCGCTGCCGGTGCTCGCGGTGCTGCCGAGCGGAGGCGGCGGACCGTTCGGTGCCGTGCTGCTGGTCCTGACCGCCGTCGTCGCCGTGCTCGCCGGACGTCGTGCGCTGCATGTCGATCCGATGCGGGCCACCCGCACGGTCGCTGCCACCGCGGGACTCGCCGCGATCGCGATGGTGGCGCTGACCTGGCTGGGCGGCGGTGAACTCGGTGAGCTGGGGTCGGCGGGTGCCACCGTCCCCGCGGCCGGGGTGTTCACGTTCGGCTGGTTCGCGGTGGTGGGCATGGTGATGGTCCTGATCCACGGAGTCCTGCCCGGCACCCGTGCCGCGCGCGCGGCGTACTACCGCGGTGAACCGCTCGACCGTATCGCCGACGACCTCGAACCCGACGACCGCGACGACCGCCTGGATGCTGACGACGAGGGCGATCTCGACGAGGCCGACGGGGCAGAGTTCGACGGGGCCGAGCTCGACGATGTCGATGACGGCCAGGACCTCGATGACACCGATCGTGACGACTCCGATGACGGCGTCGTGAATGTCGCTGCCGCCGACGACGAACCGGTCTCCGATGTGGCCGACAACGTCACCCAGATGCCGCGGCGTGCTCGGGCGGACGTGGTTTTCGGTACCCACAGAACCGATTCGGACGACGACCACTAGGCTCACACGTGTCCTTCACCGACGCCGTCGACAGCGGTGTGGTCGGACGCACACGCACGCCCAGCTCTGGCAGGAGTCGCCCTGAACGCCACGTCATCGGACCCACGTGCGGCCGTCGTCGTACTGGCCTCCGGGACGGGAACCCTGCTCGGCGCGCTCATCGAGGCCGCCGCCGATCCGAACTACCCGGCCCGTATCGCCGCAGTTGTCGTCGACCGCGACTGCCGTGCCCAGCGGGTCGCCGAGGTCGCTGACCTGCCCGTCACCGTCGTCGCACTGGCCGACCACCCCGATCGGGCCGCGTGGGATCGTGCGCTGACCGACGCGGTCGCGGCGTTTACGCCCGCACTGGTCGTCACCGCCGGCTTCATGAAGATCCTCGGCCCCGCGTTCCTCGGACGGTTCGGCGGAGCCATCGTCAACTCCCACCCTGCCCTGCTGCCGTCGTTCCCCGGCGCGCACGCGGTGGCCGACGCCCTGGCGCACGGGGTCAGGGTCACCGGCGCGACGGTGCATCTCGTCGACGACGGTGTCGACACCGGTCCGATCCTGACGCAGGCGCCGGTGATGATCTCTGATTCCGACGACGAGGTGTCGCTGCACGAGCGCATCAAATCCGTCGAGCGCGTCCTGCTGGTGCAGGTCGTCGCCAAGTTTGTCACCAAAGGTGTTGTGTCCGATGGACGAAAGGCCCGTTTCTCGTGAGTGAAGACCCACGCATCCCCATCCGCCGCGCGTTGATCAGCGTCTACGACAAGACCGGGCTCGGTGATCTGGCCACCGCGCTGGCCGCCGCCGGTGTCGAGATCGTCTCCACCGGGTCGACCGCGAAGACCATTGCCGAGCAGGGCGTCCCGGTCATCGAGGTGTCCGACCTCACCGGGTTCCCCGAATGCCTCGACGGCCGCGTCAAGACACTGCACCCGCGCGTGCACGCGGGAATCCTCGCCGACTCACGCAAGCAGTCCCATCGGGATCAGTTGGCGGAGCTGGAAATCGCCCCGTTCGACCTGGTGATCGGCAACCTGTACCCGTTTGCGGCCACCGTCGCCTCGGGCGCCGGATTCGACGAGTGTGTCGAACAGATCGACATCGGCGGACCGTCCATGGTGCGTGGCGCGGCCAAGAACCACCCGTCGGTCGCAGTCGTCGTCGACGCCGCCGACTACGCGTCGGTCACCGACGCCATCGCCGCGGGTGGATTCACCCTCGCCGAGCGAACACGTCTGGCCGCGAAGGCGTTCCGACACACCGCAGAGTACGACGTCGCCGTGGCCGGTTGGCTCAGCGGCGAGATCGCCGGTGAGAACTCCCCCGAGTGGCTGGGACGCACCTGGACCTTGTCGTCGGCGCTGCGCTACGGCGAGAACCCGCACCAGTCGGCCGCGTTGTATGTCGACGGGTCCGTTGGTGGCGGCCTGGCGCGTGCCGAGCAGCGGCACGGCAAGGAGATGAGTTACAACAACTACACCGACTCCGATGCCGCGTGGCGTGCCGCGCACGACTTCGACCGCCCCGCGGTCGCGATCATCAAGCACGCCAACCCGTGTGGCATCGCCGTCGGTGACGACGTCGCGCAGGCGCACCGCAAGGCCCACGAGTGCGACCCGGTCAGTGCCTACGGCGGCGTCATCGCCACCAATGTCCCGGTGAGTGTCGCCATGGCCGAGCAGGTCGCCGAGATCTTCACCGAGGTCATCGTCGCTCCCGGGTTCGACGACGGTGCGCTGGGTGTCCTGACCCGCAAGAAGAACATCCGTGTGCTGCTGGCGACCCCGCCGCAGCGGGCGGGATCCGAGTTGCGTCCGATCTCGGGCGGTCTGCTCGTGCAGCAGCGCGACATCGTCGACGCCGACGGTGACGATCCGAGCAACTGGCAGCTCGCCACCGGGGAACCGGTCGACGAGAACACGCTCGCCGATCTCGAGTTCGCCTGGCGTGCCTGCCGTTCGGTGAAGTCCAACGCGATCCTGCTCGCCTCCGACGGTGCGTCGGTCGGTGTCGGCATGGGGCAGGTCAACCGCGTCGACTCGGCACACCTCGCGGTCCAGCGCGCGGGCGACCGCGCCGCGGGCAGCGTGGGCGCCTCCGACGCCTTCTTCCCCTTCCCGGACGGACTGCAGGTGCTGACCGCCGCGGGCGTACGCGCCATCGTTCAGCCGGGTGGCTCGATCCGCGACAACGAGGTCATCGATGCGGCCGCCGAGGCCGGCATCGCGCTGTACCTGACCGGATCGCGCCACTTCGCGCACTGATCCCCACTTCGCGCTCCACTTCCCCAGTCGCGCTCCACTTGCAAGCGGAGCGCAGCTGGGGAAGTGGAGCGTGAAGTGTCAGTCCCCAGTTCGAGGCGTATCCACCGTTGTTGCTGTGTCGGCTTCGTGGCGAGCACACGTGGTGGCCATGTCGCGTTCGATCACTCCATGCACGATTTCAGCATCGACTCGAACGGGCACATCCGACGCCGGGATGTCATCGCCGCCGGTGTGGCCGATGATTGGACCCTGGCCGCGGCCACTCGCGGCGGCGAGCTCGACCGCCTGTACCGCGGTGTCTACGCCCCGGCGTCCGAACTCGACGGTTTCGAGGCACGAGACGATCGCTATCGGTCGAGGATCCGTGCGGCGGTGTCGATGGGTGAGGTGGGCAAGGTGGTCAGCCACCACAGTGCGGCCGCGTTGCACCGGTTGCCCATGCTGGGACACACCGACGAGATCCATTTCAGCGTCAACCGGACCTCCGGCGGCCGACGTCGAGGCCGTGCCTTCGTGTTGCACGCGACGCCGTGGGAGCTCGACGAGGTCGAGGTCGTGGACGGCATCGCGGTGACGTCCCTCGCCCGCACCGCAATGGACGTGGCGCGCTCGGGAACGCTGGCGGAGGCCGTCTGTGTTCTCGACAGCACTCTTCGTCGCCGGGTGAGCGCGGAGGAACTCGTCGACGTCGCCGAGCGCGGCCGACGACGGATCGGTGCACCGCTCGCCCGACGCGCTCTCGCCGTCGCCGACGGTGGCTCCGAGAGCATCGGCGAATCGCTGAGCCGCGTGATGATGCTGCAGTTCACCGACGTCCCGCTGCCCGATCTCCAGGTGGAGTACGTGATCGGGTCGAACGGGCGTATCGCGCGCGTCGACTTCGACTGGGACGGCGTGCTCGTCGGCGAGTTCGATGGACGCACCAAGTACGGACGCGCCGGTGACTCCGCCGACGACGTGTGGCGCGAGAAGCTCCGCGAGGACGCCTTGCGCGATCTCGGCCTCGTCGTCATCCGGTGGACCTGGGACGACCTGATGCACCCAGAACGGTTTCACGCGTTGCTGATTCGCGGACTCCGTCGCGCCGGCGTCCTGTGACCTTACTTTGCGCTCCACTTCCCGAGCGACGCTCCGCTTGCAAGTGGAGCGCGGCTCGGAAAGTGGAGCGCAAAGGTTAGCTGGTTGGGTGGCGTAGGTCGTAGACCTGGTAGCTGCCGACGGTCCTCGGCGTGTAGTGCGCCTCGACCCACGCCTGGATCTTGCCGGTCACCGACGTCGAGTTGTACTGCGAGAACAGCTTCGTCGCCTGTTCCGACATCGACGGGTCGAGACCGGGGACGATCGATGTCGCCGAGCGCCGTCCCGCCGACCCACTGCCGCCGCGCGAGCCGCCGGCCGAGGCGAGGTAGTACGTCACGTCGCCGTTGCGGATGTACTGCTGGAACTCGGCAAGCGTCGGTACGGGATCGTTGGTGAACCCGCCGATCGCCATCACCGGCTTGTCCGTATCGATCTCGATCTGCGCTGCGGCCGACGACCTGCTGATCGCGGCCGCCCATCGGCTAGTGGTCGATCCCAGCAATTCCTTCAGCGCAGGCGACTTGTCGGAAGTCCCACCGAAGAATCCACCGAAACCGCCACCGGCGGAGGGTCTGTCCTCCGAGGCGGGGCTGACCGACGGGCCGCCTCCGGTGTGCGGTGTCGCGACGACCTCGGTCGCGTAGGCGGCCGGTGCCAGGAGCGCTCCGATGACCGCGGCGACGGCGACCCCGCCCAGGACGAACCGCCGCCGCGACCCTCGCCCCGACACCGACCCGGTCCGGGAACGCGACCGGCCGACGAGCCCGACGACCAGCACGCCAACCGACGCGAGCACGGTGACGACGAGTGTCGCCCACGCGACGGCGGGCAGCCAGCTCGACTGACGCTGCATCAACACGAATCCCCACACGCCGGCCGCCGCGACGACCGCAGCCAGACCGACGATCGCCACGATCCGGTCGCGCTGTCGCCAGCACTCCACGACCTCGAGCCCGATCACGCCGGCGATCGGCGGCGCGATGGCCAGCGAGTAGTAGGGGTGCGGATTCGATTTCATGTACGAGAGCACGAGTCCGTCGATCACCATCCACAGCCCGAAGATCAGCACCCCGGCGCGCATGAGGTCGGTGCGTGGTGCCCGTCCGCGGAGGACGAGCGCAACCACCAGGGCCACCAGTGCGGCGGGCAGCAGCCAGGAGATCTCGATGCCGAACTCCCCGGAGAACAACCGCGTGATGCCGGGCCCGTCGGCGAACATGCCGCCGCCACCACGCCCTCCGACACCGCCGCCGGAGTGCCGGATGCGATCGATGAAGTCCTGCGCCTGCGGGGACGAGATGACGCTGCGCGCGGCACCCCCGCCCTGCTGCTTGCCCTCGATGCGGGCGAGGCCGTTGTACCCGAGCACCAGGTTCATGAAGTTGTTGTCGGTCGAGCCGGCGAGATATGGACGCGACGACGCCGGCCACCACAGCGTGAGCAGGACGTACCATCCGGCCGAGATGAGCATCGTGACCGTGGCGATCACCAGATGTGTGACGCGCCTGCCGATTCCGGTGGGTGCGGCCACGAGGTAGATCAACCCGAGCGCGGGTAGGACCATGAGCCCTTCGAGCATCTTGGCCAGGAACGCGAACCCGACCGCGACACCGGCGAGGGCGAGCCACCGACCCGAGGCGGTGGCCGTGGCCCGGATCGCGCAGTAGGCGGCGGCGGTCATGAGCAGGACCATTGCCGCGTCGGGGTTGTTGAAGCGGAACATCATCGCCGCCACGGGCGTCAGTGCGAGCGCAGCACCGGCGATGAGGCCGGCACCACGTCCGGCGACACGCGTTCCGGCGGCGTACATCAGCGCGACGGTCGCCACCCCCATCAGAGCTTCGGGGATCAACATACTGGCGCTGGAGTAACCGAAGATCTGTCCCGACAACCCCATCACCCACTGGGACACGGGCGGCTTGTCGACGGTGATGAAGTTCGACGGATCCACCGAACCGAACAGCAGCGCCTCCCAGTTGCGCGATCCAGCCCACGCCGCGCCCGCGTAGAAGACGTTGCCGCTGCCGTTGACGGTGATGTTCCACAGGTAGAACACGGCGGTACCCACCAGCAGGACGGCTACCGCGATCCGATCGATCGGACGCGCAGGCGGGAGATCAGGACGCTGGGTGGTCCGCTCGGAAGCGGCGGACGGCCGTGTTGCTTCGATGGTCACCGTGCCGACAGTCGTGCGCCCACCTGAGCGTCATGTGGCGATCACCTGTGAGAACGCTGCGAATCACGCAGAGAGTGCGACGTTTCCGGCAACCCGGCCGTTCACGTCGCCGATTCGCGGAGCGGTGGGTCCGGTGGGCAGGCGCAGCAGGTCCACCCGGGGTGGGGCAGGAGCGAGCCACGACAGGACGATCTCGGGCAGGGCCGAGGCGGAATCGTGCACGATGTCGATGCGGCGGGTCCCGCCGGTCGGGGAATGGATCGCGGCGCTGACCATCCGCGGGGTCGATCCGGCGTACCAGGCGTCGATCACCATGTCGCCGCGCGACATCCGGAGCCACCGGTGACCGGTGACGGTCCATCCGGCGTCGTGCGCCGCGGCGATGAGTTCTTCTCTGTTCATCTGATCGTCCTTGTTCACGCTGGTGTGACTGTTGTCATAGTAGGACGTCCGAGGCGGACCGTCTGTCATTGGAACGCATTAAATGTTCGTCGGCGCAGACTAACTTCCGTTGACGCGCAGAGTATTTCGTTGCTGAGTGCAGTGAACTATCGTCGGGCGGCCGACGGCAAAAGATCTTGCTCGGTCACCCCGCGCGATGTCACGTCAGCAGGCATGTGCTCCCCGCGGATCAGCGCGGCGGTGACCCGCGCCAGGGCGGCGCATGTCTGGATCCCGTATCCGCCCTGCCCGGCGCACCAGGCGAACCCGGACAGGTCCGGATCGGGCCCGGCCACCGGGGTTCGGTCGGGCACGAACGACCGCAGGCCGGCCCACGACGAGCGGACGTGTCGCGAACCGATGGTGGTCACCTCGGCGATCTCGTCGAGCGCGCGGGCGATCTCGAGCTCGTCGGGCCGCGCGTCCGATGGTGGTGTCGGTGTCTCGTCGGCCGGCGAACACAGCAGTTGCGCACCATCGGGTTTGAGATAGAACGACTCGTCGATGTCGCTGATGGTCGGTAGTCCCTCGCGTGCGAGACCATCGGGCGTCGCGAGCATGAAGACGGTTCGGCGACGCGGGGTGAGGCCGATCGGGGTGGCACCCACCGACCGTCCCACTTCGTCGGCCCATGCCCCGGCGGCGTCGACGACGATCGGCGCCCGGGTGACGCGGCCATCGGCGGTCGCAGCCTGCCAGAGCCCGTCGGAGAACCGCAGGGCGGCGACACCGGCGGAGGTGGCCACCGTGCCGCCGCGAGCGCGTAACCCGCGCAGGTAGCCCTGGTGCAGGGCGTGGACGTCGATCTCCATCGAGCCGGGCTCGTGCAGGGCGGCGTCGATGGTCTCCGGTCGCAGCGCACCGAACAGCGCGGCCGCCTCGGTGGGGGTGAGCAGCTCGATGTCAGGGGTGAGGGTGCGAACCTCGGCGAACATGGACCGCAGCGCGTCGCCGCGCCCGACCCGCGCGAACTGCACCAGCGGACGGGGTGTGAGCAGCGGTCGGTCGAAGCAGTCGGGCGGATCGGTGAGGAATTCCCGACTGGCCGTGGTGAGACCGCGGATCACCCGGTTCCCGTAGCTCTCCAGGAACAGTGCCGCCGAGCGGCCGGTGGTGTGGAACGCCAGCGCCGGTTCACGTTCGAGCAGTACGACGTGTCGGTCGTCGGCGAGTTCGTAGGCGACCGACACACCGGCGATGCCACCGCCGATGACGATCACGTCGGCGGTGGCATCGATGTCGTGGCTCATCGAGAGCCGAATCTACTCCGGTCGGGTCACACGTTCTGGGTGAGCAGGAACAGGCCACCGGCGAGCGCGCCGCCGATGATCGGTCCGACGACGGGCACCCACGCGTAGTTCCACTCGAGACTGCCCTTGCCCTTGATCGGCATCAGCGCATACGCGATTCGGGGGGCGAGGTCACGCGCCGGGTTGATGGCGTACCCGGTCGGGCCACCCAGGCTGTTGCCGATGACGAGGACGACGAACGCCACGCCGGCGTATCCCAGGCCGGAGTTACCCAGGTCAAGGGTGCCGCCGTTCTGCGAGATGGCCGGAGAGCGCAGGATCCAGAACACCAGGACGAACGTGCCGATGACCTCGGTCACGGTGTTCCAGAAGTAGTTCTTGACCTGTGGGCCCGTGCAGAAGATGCCACGGGTGTTCTCCGGGTGTGGATCGGCGTCGAAGTTCTTCTTGTACGCCGCATAACAGAGCATCGCGCCGATGAACGCGCCGATCATCTGCGCGCAGATGTAGACCGGCACCTGCGACCACGGCGTCTTGTCCGCGATCGCCAGGCCCAGGGTCACCGCCGGGTTGAGGTGCGCACCCGACTGCCACGCGATGGACGCACCGGCGAAAACCGCCAGGCCCCAACCGAAGTTGATGAACAGGCCGCCACTGTTGTGAAAGCCCGACTTCACCAGGTTGTTGCCCGCGACGACGCCCGCACCGAGCAGGATCAGGACCGCGGTCCCGATGATCTCCCACAGCCAGATCTGGCCGTCCGAGATGGCGCTCATGCGGACACGTCCGCTACCGCCGCCGATCCACGGACGCCTCGTGCACCCATCCGGGCCGCGTCAGCGGTCCGGTCGTCGGGCTGCCGCTGCGACTCGATCTCGGCATCGACACGCGCACTGTAGTTCTCGATCTCATGGGTGCGCTGCTCGTCGTTCCACCCGAGTGCGCCGGCGACGATGTCGGCCACGTCGGATGCGGCGCTCTTGCCGCGATCCCTGGTCTCGATCGACACACGGGTGCGCCGCGCGAGGATGTCGACGAGGTGCAGTGCGCCCTCGTGGGTCACCGCGTAGCGGATCTCCGCGCCGAGGTACCGGTTGTCGGTCGAGGCCACCGGGGTGCCGAGTTCGGGCTCGGCCGCGATCAACTCGAAGATCTCCGAGATCGCACTTCCGTACCGACGCAGCAGGTGCTCGACGGTCGTGACGGGCAGGTTGTGCTCGTTGGCCAGGCGCACACGCGCCTCCCACAGGTCGTCGAACCCGTCGGCGCCGACGAGCGCGATGCTCGCCGTCCGGGAGGGTTCGACGCCGCGCTGTCCCGCGACGGCGGCGTCGATGGCGTCGGCGGCCATCACCCGGTAGGTGGTGTACTTGCCGCCCGCGATCACGGTGAGACCGGGCGCGGCGGGGACCACGGCGTGCTCACGCGACAGCTTGCTGGTCTGGTCGGACTCGCCGGCCAGCAGCGGACGCAGTCCGGCGTAGACGCCGACGATGTCGTCGCGCACCAGTGGCTTCTCCAGCATCACGTTGACCTCGGCGAGGATGTAGTCGAGGTCGGCGCTGCTCGCGGCCGGGTGGGCCAGGTCGAGGTTCCACTCGGTGTCGGTGGTGCCGATGATCCAGAAGTCGTCGCTCCACGGGCACGGGATGACGAACAGCAGGCTCTTCTCGGTCTCGGTGATGAGTCCGACGGCCGAGTCGATGCGGTCGCGCGGGACCACGATGTGGACGCCCTTGGATGCCTTGACGCGCAATCCGCTCGTGCTGCCCACCAACTCCTGCAGCTCGTCGGTCCAGACGCCGGCGGCGTTGACGACGTGCTTGGCGCGGACGTCGACCTGTTCACCGGACTCGAGGTCCTCGACCCGGGCGCCGATGATGCGATCGCCGTCGCGCAGGTAGCTCGTCACCCGCGCGCTCGATGCGCACAGCGCGCCGTAGCTGGCCGCCGTACGCGTCAGCATCATCGTGTGCCGGGCGTCATCGACCTGTCCCTCGTAGAACAGGACGCCGCCGCGGATCTTGCCGCGCTTGGCGCCCGGGAAGATCTCGAAGGTGCTCTTCTTGCCGATGTGGCGGAGGTGATGCGGCACACCGCGTCCCGCGCCGAGGATGTCGTAGAAGCCGATACCCGCACCCGCGTAGGCGCGGTCATAGATCGGGGTCACGAGCGGGAAGATGAACTCGACCGGGCGCACCAGGTGCGGGGCGACGGTGTTGAGCATCAGCTTGCGCTCACGCAGGGCCTCGAAGACCAGCGAGAAGTTGAGCTGCTTGAGGTAGCGCAGACCACCGTGGAACAGCTTCGACGAACGGCTCGACGTGCCCGCTCCGTAGTCGATGGCCTCGACGAGGCCGACGCGCAGTCCGCGGGTCGCGGCGTCGATCGCGGCGCCGCCACCGACGACACCGCCGCCGATCACGAGCACGTCGAGTTCCTGAGAAGCCATGGAGGACAACGCCGCGCGACGCGAGGCAGGGTCGAGGGCAACTGGTTGCAATGTCATTGGGTACTCCTGTTGATCAAATCCGTTGGGACATGGGTCCGGTGACGCGGGGCGTTGCCGCTGCTCACACGTCCACCCAGTCCAGGGTGCGGGTCACGGCCTTCTGCCAGCGCCCGTAGTAGTCGGCCCGCTCGGCCTCGGTCCAGTGCGGCTCCCACCGGGATTCCTCTTTCCAGTGGGTTTCCAGCTCCTCGGTGTTCTTCCAGAACCCGGTGGACAGACCGGCCGCATAGGCAGCGCCCAGGGCGGTGGTCTCGGCGACGACCGGCCGGCTCACCGGGATGCCGAGTACGTCGGACTGGATCTGCATGCACAGCGAGTTCGCCGTGACGCCACCATCGACGCGCAGCACCTCGAGCTTGACGCCGGAATCCTTCTCCATGGCGTCGGCGACATCGCGGCTCTGGTAGCAGATCGCCTCCAGCGTCGCGCGTGCGATGTGGGCGTTGTTGTTGAAGCGGGACAGTCCCACGATCGCGCCGCGAGCGTCGGAACGCCAGTAGGGCGCGAACAGACCGGAGAAGGCGGGCACGAAGTAGACGCCGCCGTTGTCGGGGACCTCGCGGGCGAGCGATTCGCTCTGTGCGGCACCGGAGATGATGCCCAGCTGGTCGCGCAGCCACTGCACGGCCGATCCGGTGACGGCGATCGACCCCTCGAGGGCGTACACCGGCGGCTTGTCGCCGAACTGGTAGCAGACGGTGGTGAGCAGACCGTTCTTCGACCGCACCAGCTTCTCGCCGGTGTTGAGCAGCAGGAAGTTGCCGGTGCCGTAGGTGTTCTTGGCCTGCCCGGGGGAGAAGCAGACCTGACCGACCATCGCGGCCTGCTGATCGCCCAGCGCGCTGGCGATGGGGACCTCGCCGGCCAGCGGGCCGGTGCGGGTGGTGTGACCGTAGGGCTCGGTGGGCGACGACGGGACGATCGTCGGCAGCATCTGCTTCGGGATGTCGAAGAGGGCGATGAGCTCGTCGTCCCAGTCGAGGGTCTCGAGGTTCATCAGCATGGTGCGGCTGGCGTTGGTGACGTCGGTGACGTGCACGCCGCCGTCGACGCCGCCGGTCAGGTTCCAGATCACCCAGGTGTCGATGGTGCCGAACAGGGCGTCGCCGCTCTCGGCGTCCGCGCGCACGCCGTCGACGTTCTCCAGGATCCACTGCGCCTTGCCCGCGGCGAAGTAGGTGGCGGGCGGGATGCCGGCCTTCTCGCGGATCGTGTCGCCTGCGCCGGAGCGCTCGAGTGCCGAGGCGATCTTGTCGGTGCGGGTGTCCTGCCACACGATCGCGTTGTAGTAGGGCCGGCCGGTGTTCTTGTTCCAGACGACGGTGGTCTCGCGCTGATTGGTGATGCCCAGCGCGGCGAGGTCACCCGCCTTGAGGTTTTTCTTGCGCAGACCGTTCTGCAGCACCGAGGAGGTGCGCTCCCAGATCTCGATCGGATCGTGTTCGACCCACCCCGCCTGCGGCATGATCTGCTCGTGTTCGAGCTGGTGGCGGGCCACTTCGGCCCCGGCCTGGTCGAAGATCATGAACCGGGTACTCGTGGTTCCCTGGTCGATGGCACCGATGTATTGCGTCATGTGTCCCTGCTTCGTCGGAGGGTGGATCGGAAGTGATGTGGATCTCATCCGAACTCCACGCTAATCACGTGGCAACACCCTGACGAGGGACGTCGTTCGACAATGTCGAACAATCGCGCCGACAGGCGTAGCGTCCGGACACATGCCGGGTCTGATCCAATCCGTGGAACGAG
Organism: Williamsia sp.; assembly: GCF_016462415.1. Lineage (GTDB taxonomy): Bacteria > Actinomycetota > Actinomycetes > Mycobacteriales > Mycobacteriaceae > Williamsia_A. The sequence continues at coordinate 32,351 of NZ_JAEMTF010000020.1, forward strand.
CGACGGCGGTCCTGCACCTGCTCGCCACCCGGCCCGAGCCGGTCGCGCTGTCGGAGATCGCGTCAGCCCTCGGTCTGGCCAAGACCACCACGCACGGTCTGGTCCGGACGTTGGTCGCGGTCGGGGCGGTCGAACAGACCGCCGACACCGCCGGGTACTACCTGGCCGACGACCCGTTCGGTGCCCGCAGGGACCGCTGGGACGTCAACGAGATCCGGTCGCGGGCGATGAACTGGACCGACGCGTTGGCGGCGCGGACCGGGATGGCGACGCAGATCAGCGTGCTGCGGGGGCGTGAGGTGCGCATCATCCACGACGTCCTGGCCGCGCACGGGGGCGGCCTCGTACTGCGGACCGGCCGGTCCGTGCCGGCCCACGCCACCGCGCACGGCCGGATCCATCTCGCCTTCGACGTCCATCTGGCCAGGGAACTCGTCGCGGCCGGACTTCCCGCGCTCACCCACCGCACCGTCACCGATGGCGCCGAGCTCGCTCGTGAACTCGCAGCGGTCCGGGACAGCGGATGGGCCTGCGGTCGGGGCGATCTGGAGCCCGATGTCGCGACCCTGGCCGCTCCCGTCCGGGATCAGGGCGGATCGGTGATGGCCGCGGTCGGTCTGTCCGGGGAGATCGACGAGGTGTGTACCCGGTCCGGGGCGCCGCGACCGGCCCTGCTGGACAACCTGATCGCCGCGGCCCGGTCGATCTCCCGCTCCATGGGTCACGGAGAGCTGCAATGACGGGATCGACGACGAGGGGACGCCGACGATGACGGCACGGTACGTCGCCGCGATCGATCAGGGCACGAGCTCGACGCGCTGCATCATCTACGACCGCGGCGGGGTCATGGTCTCGGTCGCCCAGCGCAAACACACCCAGTACTTCCCGCAGCCCGGATGGGTGGAGCACGACGCGCTCGAGATCTGGAAGCTGGTGCAACGGTTGATCCCCGAGGCCCTGCGCAACGGTGGGATCGACCCCGATCAGCTCGTCGGACTCGGGATCACCAACCAACGCGAGACCACCGTGATCTGGGATCCGACCACCGGGATCCCGCTGCACCGCGCGATCGTGTGGCAGGACACCCGGACCACCGACAAGGTCGAGGAGCTACGCGCTCGGGGCGTCGCCGCCGACGTCGAGCACCGGACCGGGGCGCCGCTGTCGAACTACTTCAGCGCGCCGCGACTGAGTTGGATGCTCGACGCGTGCACCGGGTCGCGGGCTGCGGCCGATCAGGGGAGGGTGTTGTTCGGGACCATGGACAGCTGGCTGGTGTGGAACCTCACCGGCGGCGTCGACGGCGGGCTGCACGTCACCGACCCCACCAACGCCAGCCGTACCATGCTGATGAACATCGAGACCGTGCAATGGGATCCGACGCTGCTCGACGTGTTCGACGTCCCCGCGGCGATCCTGCCGGAGATCCGACCGTCGATGAGCAGGGTGGGCGTGACCGCCGCACCGGTTCCGGGCATCCCGATCACCGCGATGATCGGTGACCAACAGGCCGCACTGGTCGGCCAGACGGCGCTGCGCGCGGGGGAGTCGAAGTACACGCTCGGCACCGGTGGGTTCCTGCTGTTCAACACCGGTACCACTCTGGTGCGTTCGCGCAGCGGACTCGTCACGACGGTCGCCTTCCAGTCCGACGGGCAACCCATCCGCTACGCATTGGAGGGGTCGAACCCGACGGCCGGTGCGCTGGTGGAGTGGATCCGGCAGAACCTGGGGATCATCGCCACGCCGGCGGAGATCGAGACGCTGGCCTCGACCGTCACCGACAACGGTGGGTGCTACATAGTGCCCGCGTTCTCCGGCCTGCATGCTCCGCACTGGGTCTCGGGTAGCCGCGGGTTGATCGTCGGGTTGACGTCGTACATCACCCGTGGACATCTGGCGCGGGCGGCGTTGGAGACCAACGCGTTCGCCGCCGCGGCCATGGTCACCGCGGTCAACGACGACCTCGCCGCGGCCGGCGTCGAGACGTCGCTGACCGAGCTGGTCGTCGACGGCGGCATGACCGCGAACAACACGATGATGCAGATGATCGCCGACATGTGCGATGTCCCGGTGACGCGTCCGCAGATGGCCGAAGCGGTGGCACTGGGTGCGGCGTATGCCGCCGGGTTGACGGTGGGGCTGTGGACCGATGAGCAACAGCTGCGCCGCAACTGGCGGGCCGCGGCGGTGTGGCACCCGGACGTCGACCCCGCCGATCGTGCACGGCGCCTCGCCAATTGGTCGGCGGCGGTACGCATGGCCAGTCAATGGAGCCCGGTGTGACGAGCCCTTGGGCTGACTGTGTGGAAAGCGCGACCACGGGCTGACTGTGTGGAAAGCGCCATCGAGTGTGCTGACGGCGTCAGGTGAGTTTCGTGGCGAACAACGCACACTCGATGAGTGCTTTCCGCACAGTCGGCGGCTTGTCAGCTCTGGTACGGCAACAGGATGTTCTTCACCTGGGGATCCGACGCGAGATA
>NZ_JAEMTF010000020.1:34933-53328 GCF_016462415.1 Williamsia sp.
GTCAGCTCTGGTACGGCAACAGGATGTTCTTCACCTGGGGATCCGACGCGAGATAGGTCTGCACGGCCGGGTCCTGGAAGGTCGCGACGAGCTTCTTGATGTTGTCGGTGTCCTTCCACTTGCTGCCGATGGTCAGCTGACCTGCGAACTCGTCGGGGGCCGGCGGCGCGTAGATCTGCTTGGCGATGTCGATGTTCGCGGCCAGGTAGTACTCGGTGTAACCGACGGCGGCGTCGATGTCGGGCAGCGCGCGCGACTGGGCGGCGAAGTCGAGGAGCTTGAACGTGATGTTCTTCGGGTTCGACGCGATGTCGTCCTGGGTGGCCGTCCACTTGCTCACGCCCGGCTTCAGCGTGATCAATCCGGCACGCTCGAGCAGCCACAGACCCTGCGCCTCGTTGGCGGGATCGGAGTACAGCGACACCGTCGCGCCGTTCGGCAGCTCGGCGACCGAGCGGTACTTGTCCGACCAGATGCCGAATCCCCAGCGGAACACCGGCGTCGCGGCCTCCTCCTTGAAGTCGGGGTTGGCGGCCAGGACCTGTCCGAGCCACAGCTTGTGCTGATAGATGGTCCCGGCGACCTCACCCTCACTGACCGCCCGGTTGAGGGTGGTGCTGTCGGCGAGGCCCTTGAAGGCGATCTTGATCCCGTGCCTGGGGGCGACATCGGTCGCGATGTAGTTCACCAGCGCCTGCTCGGCGGCGTTGCCCTCGGCGGTCACGACGGTCAGGGTGGCGCCGGCGGTGTCGTTGGGGGACTTGTCGTCCGATCCGGCGAAGCGCCATCCGATGAACGCCGCGACGACGATGATCACGACCGCGATGGCCGCGAACAACGGCCAGCGCTTGCGGGTGGTGACCTCGAAGCCGCCGGGCGAACCGCCCTCGGTGGTCGGGGATGTGTTCTGGGTCATGGGTTCTCAGCTTTCTGGGATGTGCGCTGGACACGGTTGTGCCACGCGCGTCGATGTGGACGAGCGGATCGGGTGGTGCGGGACGGCTCAGGCGCGGACGCGGGTGCGCGATGAGCGCACGGATTGCTCCGGGGTGAGGTAGCGGACGAGGGCGTCACCGAGGATCTGGATCAGAGCGACGGTGATCACGAGAGTGATGATGGTCGCGATCATCACCTGGTGGTCGAAGCGCTGGTATCCGTAGGTGACGGCGATGTAGCCGAGTCCGCCGGCGCCGATGGTCCCGGCGATGGCGGAGTACTCGATCATCGCGATGGTGTTGATGGTCAGGCCGCCGATGAGACTCGGGAGCGCCTCGCGCAGCTGGGCGCTGATCACAATCTGTGTGGTCGATCCGCCGGAGGCGCGGGCGACGTCGATCACCGACGCCGGCACCGACCGCAGCGAGTTCTCCACGATGCGGGTGAAGAACGCGATGCCCGCGATCGACATCGGGACCACCGCGGCGGGGATGCCGATGTTGGTCCCGGTGATCAGTCGGGTGAACGGGATGATCGATGTCATCAGCACCAGGAACGGCAGCGACCGCCCGATGCTGATGATCCACGACAGCGGCGTGTGCAGCGCGCGATTCTCGAACAACCCACCCGGGGCGAGGTTGTGGATGACGGCACCGAGGGGGACACCGACGAGGGCGACGATGACCATCACGATGCCGACCATGGTGACGGTGTCGCGGAACGCCGGGATGAGCAGTCCGGGGATCTCGTCGACCGGGACGGTGATGGCGGCCAGGGTGGCGGTGGTGCTCATGCCGCGACCTCCTGACCCGAGGCAGACGTGGCGCGGGTGGTCAGGCCCAGCGCCGATGCCGCCGCGGTGAACGCGGTGGCGAGCGACGCGTCCACGGAGACCACGACCTCGCCGACCGAGATTCCTTCGACGGCCTGCACATTCGCGCTGAGAACGGCCAGCGGAGCGCCGATCTCGGTGCCGACGCGGGAGATCCAGTCCGACGGCACCGACGCGGAACGGTAGACGACGTCGAAGGTGGCCTGGCCGAGCGCGGCGGCGGCGCTGGCACCACGTGGACGCAGCGAGCGGCCGAGGCGGGAGGTGTCGTCGAGGAGGAGGTCGACGAGCGACCCCTTTTCGTCGATGCGGCCGTTGTCGAGCCGGGCGACGCTGTCGGCGACCTTGACGATGGTGTCCATCTCGTGGGTGATGAACACGACGGCGAGCGAGAGCTCGTCGCGGAGTTCGGTCAACAGGTGCAGGAACGAGTCGGTGGCCTCGGGATCGAGCCCGGAGGTGGCCTCGTCGGAGAGCAGCACCGACGGTCGCAGTGCGAGCGCACGGGCGATCCCGACGCGCTGGCGCTGACCGCCGGAGAGCTGATGCGGGTATCGGTCGGCGAGGTCGGTGAGTCCGACGCGATCGAGCAGCTCGGCGACCCGTTCGCGGGTGGCGGTGGAGGTCACGCCGAGATAGTTCAGGGGCAGTGCGATGTTCTGTGCGGCGGTCCGTCGCGAGAGCAGGCTCGACGACTGGAACACGGTGCCGATCGAACGCCGCGCGGCGCGCAGGTCACGGGAACCGAGCTGAGTCAGGTTCTTGCCGTTGACGATCACGTTCCCGGAGGTGGGACGCTCGAGCAGATTGATGCACTGGGCGAGAGTGCTCTTGCCCGCACCCGACGGTCCGACGATCGCGAAGATCTCGCCCGCCTCGACGCGGAAGTCGACGTCGGACAGGACTGTTGTGGTCACCCCACCCGACGTGTATGTTTTGCCTAGCTCAAGAACTTCGATCACCGATTGTCCGTTTCCCCAGCGCGCCAGCGATTCTGGCGCGCAGCTCATCGAACCGGATCGCCCCCGATGTCGGCCAGCGTTGAGGTCAGCGTGATTCTGGGAATGCGGTCATCGCACGGCGGGGTGCTATCAGCAGCCGTCGGCCGCGGTGCGTACACAGACCTGCCGCGCGACTGTCGACGGGTCGAGCGTCCAGAACTGTTGACGCCCGGTCGCGCCCGATGCGACGACGGTGGTCGGCGTGATCGCCGCGATCGCGCTGTCCCCCTTGTCGTTCGGGCCGAAGAGGCTGCCCGCGTCGACGACGGCGCCATCGGCGTCGAGGCGGTGGAGTCGGCCGTCGGCACTCGCCACGACCGTGCTGGTTCCCGTCGCCACGATGGACGTGATCGCGCTCGGACCGAACGTCAGGCCCGCGCCGATCTGCCTGCCGGAGCGTTCATCCCACCGGGTGAGGGTGCCGGTGGAGTCGCCGACGAGGAACGCGGTCCCGACGGCTGTGATCGCGGTGACCGGACCGCGGGTGGCGAACACCCCGGACACCGGTGAGGCGCCGCTCTGCGACACGGCCCACCGACGCACCGCGCCGTCGCTGCCCCCGATGGCGATCGATGCCGAGTCGGCCCCGAAGGCAACGGCATCGATGTCGACGCCGCCGAGCCCGACCGTGGCGAAGGGTGTGAGCCCGGCCGGGCTCAGACCCCAGATCTGCACCTGCGATCCGTCGGCGCTGCTGGTTGCCACCTGCGACGACGACGGACTGAACACCATCCGGTCGTCCTCCTGGCGCCCGAGCGCGACCGGTGCACCCACGGCCACCGGTTTCCCGAGGTCGCGGACATCCCACAGCTGGGCGATGTGCCTGCTGTCCGATGTCATCATCCACCGGCCATCGGGGCTCATGCCGGCGCCGTTGAAGTGTCCGGGCGCATCGATCGTGGTGAGGGCGCGCGGTGCGTCGGGCTCGGTCGCGTCCCAGACCTGGACCGGGCCCCGGGCGAACGACGTGACGCATGCGCCGCGCACCGCCGAGCACGCCGGTTGCCGTACCCCGCCGAATCCGCCGTCGAGCAGTCCGACCGGTAGCGACCACGCCAACGCGGTGGATGTCCCCGCACTGACCAGGCTCGATTCCCCGGTGAACACCGTCGATGCCAGGGCGGAGCTCTGGGAGCGCAGGGCAGGCACTGCACGGCGGGGCGCCTCGGGCCGGGTCACGTCCCAGACCTGGGTGGTGCCGTCGGCGGACGTGAGAGCGAGTCTGTCGCCACCGGGTGCGAACGACAGTGATCCGACGGCACCGGATTCGGCCGCGAGACCTGCTCCGCGGGCCACCAGACCGTTCGGGCCGATGTCGAACAGGGTTGCCGCGCCGGTGGTGTCGCCGACGGCCGCGCGACGACCGTCGGACGCGACGGCCACGGAGTCGACCCGCCCGACGGTGTCGGCGCGTGATACCTCCTGTGGTTCGTTCGGGTCGACCAGATCCCAGAGCGTGACGTCCCGGGTGGAACCGACGAGCAGCTGCGGACGCAGCGGGCTCCACGCCAGGGCGGTTGTCGATGCGCCGGCCACGGTGCCCATCAGTGCGGGCGCGGCGGTGTCGGAGACGTCCCAGATCCGGATGGACCCGGTGGCGTCGGCGGCGGCCAGCCACGGGCGGACAGGCGAGAACGAGACGGTCTGCGGGCCGGCTGCGCGGTCGGTGGCGGTCTGGGCGATGGCCGACACCCGGGTGGGCGTGCGACCGGCGACCTGCCACAACTCGAGTGCTCCGTTGTCGCCGCGTCGAGCCAGCAGGGATCCGTCGCCGTTGAGCGCGGCCGATGCACTCGCGACCGCAGTGGAGGGCGCGGGGACGGTGACCGCGGCCGGGCTGCTGCTCTGCCCGGTCGGTGCCGCGGTGGACAGGACCTGCACGGTGCCGTCGGCCCCGGTCAGCGCAACCCGGCGGCCGTCACCGGAGGCGGTCACCGCGACCGACGGGTCCGAGGTGCCGATCGCCCGGGCGATGGGTGAGGACTGGGTGGCCAGGATCGCCGATCGCGCTCGAGAATCCTCCGGGGCCTCGCGATAGGCGGCGAGCGCCGACCTCGCAGCGGCCGAGGGGTCGGTGACGGTCTCCGCTGCCGCGCGCGCGAGCGTCGAATCGAGGCGAGCGGCGTCGCGCCCGGTCGAGGCGGCACTGCCCCGGACCGACTGGGTGATCGCCAGAACCGAGGCCACCACCGCGACGGTGGCGAGCAGACCGAGCAGGACACGGCGGCGAGATCTGAGCAGTGTCGCGCGTTCGCGCGACCGGGACAGGAAGTACTCGGCGTCGGGGGCGATCGAGTCGATCTCCTGTACCGCGCGGGTCGCGGCGTGCAGACGGTCGCCGTCGTAGAGCGACGAGTCCGGGCGTCGGTCGGCCTCCCAGATGGTGGCGTCGGCGTGTAGAGCCGCGAGGACCGGCGCATCCGCGCGTCGCTCGTCGACCCACCCGGCGAGCCGTGGCCACGCTTCGATGAGGGACTCGTGGGCGAGGTGGATCCCGCCGTGCACGTCCACGGTCACGACGCCGGAATCGATGAGATGTGCCAGCACCCGGCCGGTTCGGGGGCGAGCGGACAGCGTCGACTCCAGCCGAGCCGCGGTGATGTCGGTGTCGACGAGGTGGCCTGCCGCGGTGAACCGGACGGTGGCCAGCAGGATGAGGCGGGCGGTGCTGCGGTCGGTGGTCGAGAGTCGGCTGATGGCCCGGTCGGCGGCGACACCGACGATGTCGGCGACCGCATCCGAGGCGCGATACGCCTGCCGGGTGATCGCGGTGTCCGCACGGGTCCGCCACAGGTGGTCCATCAGGACACCGAGTGCGATGAGTGGCGGTGTCGTGGACTCGACGGCGGTCACGTCACGGGCGATCTCGGCGGCGAGACCGGACTCGACTGTGCCACCGCGGATCCGGGCGGGCCCCTCGATGGCCTCGACGATCTCGTCCTCGGTCATCATGCGGACGACGACGGCCCGGTCCTCCAGGGTGCGGACCAGAATCGGATCGGCCGCCGCATCGGGGTAGAACTCGGCCTGTAGGCCGAGTACGACGGCGACACGGCTGTCGGCGGCGAGGGCGTCGACGACGCGCAGGAACGATGTTCGGGTGGCGCGGTTGCACAGTGTGAACAGCTCTTCTGCCTGGTCGATCACCAGCAGCGATGCCCTCCCGGACGTGTCCGGGAGACCGGTGATCGCATCGACCCAGGCGCTCGGCTCGGCATCGGTCGGCTCCGGATCGATCCCGAAGGCGGCGGCCAGCGTGGCCAGCGGGGTCGGGCCGGGGGCCATCGTGACCACGTCGGCGGGGACACGGGTGTCGTTGTGACGCAGACCCATCCGTTCGACGGCGGGGATCAGACCTGCGTGCAGCAACGAGGTCTTTCCCGAGCCGCTGGGGCCCAGGACGGTCACCGGTCCGTTGCCGGGGATCGCGCGCACGTGCAGGCGCCGCCAGAGCTCGGTGCGGCCGGAGAACAGGTCGGCGTCGCCGCGTCGATACGGTGTCAGTGGACGATACGGGCCGTCGTACGCCCTCGTGCGGGTCCCGATGCCTGCGTCGGGGACGGAATCAACGGTCGGCGTTGTTGTTTCGTCGGCCGTGTCCGGCCCCGGCGGCAGCTCACCGATCGAATGGTGTGACCGCGATGCGGCACGCGAGACCACGGTGTCGTGCATGCACGAAATCCCCCTCGGGTGCGAGATGAACCGCACCCTGTATCGGTCAGCCGGACGGCTGACGATCTTCCCCTGCGTGCATTCTGCAAAAGGTGATTGTGTTTGTCCAATAGGTCTCGTGGTACGCATTGCTCACGAAATCGGCTCGTGCGGAATCGATTTCGATACCTGAACTGTGAGTTGCCGATCGAGAATTGTTCAGTTCGTGTCGGTGGAAGCGGACGTGACCAGTCCGCGACGCCAGATCTCGGTCAGCGTGATGATCGCCGCCTCGTCGTCGCGGCCGACGACGTTCTCGTCCTTGCCCGCGACGAACCAGGTCCAGCAGAAGGACTCGAGCATCGACACGATCGCCGAGGCGAACAGGTTCTTGTCCAGCCCGATGTCGACGCCGCTGCGCTCCACCGATCGGAAGACCTCGTTGACCGCCCGGATGCCCTCCTGCCGGCGGTTGCGCCACCACTGGGCGAACTGGCGGTCGGTCATCGACAGCTGGAATGCGCCGATCATCTCGGGCAGGTAGTCGCGGTAGGTGGCCCAGTACGCGCGCACGGCCTGCTCGATGTTGCTACCCGGGTCCGGGGTCAGGTTGCGGCGGGTGCGTTCCAGGATCTGCGCGGTGAAGTCGTCGAGCAGCGCCTCGAGCAGTTGCTGCTTGTTGTCGTAGTAGTTGTAGAACGATCCCGTCGACCGCCCCGCCGTCTCGGCGATGTCGGAGATCTTGGCGCTCAGGAATCCCTTGTCCGCGAACACCGTCCGGGCCGCGGCCAGGAACGCTTTCTCGGTCCGTCGGCCCTTCGGCGTCGCGATGGTCGACGGGCTCGTGACGACAGAAGGGACCGCCCCGCCCGGGGCGTCGGCCGATCCGTTCTCGGTTCTCATCACCACACCTCCCGACCGGGCTCCGACTGATTACTGACGCGGATATCAGCTTTGCACACGGGTGGGCCTCGTCGCGGCTCAGACCACTCCGTCGCGACGCAGCTGCGCCACCGCGTCGGCGTCGTGACCGAGGAGGTCGCCGTACACCTCGTCGTTGTGATGGCCCGGTGTCGCCGGTCCCGAGCTGCGGACCGATCCCGGTGTGCCGCACATCAGCGGGACGATGCCGGGACCCTTGACCGGCCCTCCGATCCGCTCGTCGTGATGGTCGACGATCATCCCGCGGGCGATCAGCTGCGGGTCGGTGATCACCTCGGCGACGGTGTTGATCGGACCGACCACGACACCCGCCGCCGAGAGGTCGGCGATCAGTGCGTCGCGCTCCCTGGTGCGTGTCCAGTCGGCGATGAGGTCGTCGAGCTCGTCCTGGTTCTCGCCACGTGCCCCATGGGTCGCGTAGCGGGGATCGGTCGCGAGCTCGGGCCGGCCCATGACCGTGCACAGGCGCCCGAAGACGGTGTCCTGGTTGGCGCCGATCACCACCAGGGTGCCGTCGGCGGTCGGGTAGATGTTCGACGGGGCGATGCCCGCGAGTCGGGTACCCGACGGTCCACGGACCACCCCGCCCATGTCGTAGTCGGGAATGGTCGATTCCTGGATGGCGACGCACGCCTCGTTGAGCGCGGTGTCGACGACCTGCCCCTCGCCGGTGACGCTGCGCCGGTACAGTGCGGCGAGTGCGCCCTGGGCGGCGAACATGCCCGCAAGGGTGTCGCCGAGGGAGAGCGCCAGCCGTGGTGGCGGTTGATCGGGATAGCCGTTGAGGTGGCGTAGACCGCTCACGGCCTCGGCGACCGAGGCGTAGCCGGCCTTGCCCGCGTCGGGGCCGGTCTGGCCGTAGCCGGAGACGCGCACGAGGATGATGCCGCGGTTGCGTTCGCGCAGCGTCTCGTAGCCCAGGTCGAGCCGCTCGAGCGTGCCCGGCCGGAAGTTCTCTACGATGATGTCGGCGGTGTCGACGAGTTCGAGGAACAGCTCGCGGCCCCGCGGGGCGCGGAGGTCGAGGGTGACCGCACGCTTGTTGCGCGCGTAGACCGTCCACAGGAACCGATGACCGTCGCGCTCGGCCTGTCCCCAGGTCCGCAGCGGGTCCGGGCGGCCCGGTGCCTCGATCTTGATGACGTCGGCGCCCATGTCGCCGAGCAGTCGCGCACCGAACGGTCCCGCGATGAGACTGCCCAGTTCCAGCACCCGGACACCGTCGAGTGCGCCGGTCGGCGTGGGCGTCGATGTCGGATCGTGCGGTGCGGGATCGGTCATGGTGTCAGGGTGCCACCGCGGTGTCCGCGAGCCCATCGCACGCGCCGTTCGGACGTCGTCACCAACGGAATCGGACGTGGATGGTCAGACGTCCAGTGTTCCCCGGCAATAGCGTCACAGATCACATCGGAGCCATTACAGTGACCACGGTCATGGCGACCGAGGAGTCGCGAGCGGGCGTGGGAAGCATCAAGAAAGCGGTGTGATGGCGGGATCGGTGGGTGTCTCCACACGCGGCTCCTCGACGATCGCACGGTCGCTCGACGCGGTGGTGTCCTCGATCGCCACACTGGGTCGGCTCATCGAACTGACCGTCACCTCGTTGGTGCACCTGGTCCGCGACATCGTCACGCTGCGACATCCCTGGCGTGAGACCCTCTCCCAGACGATCTTCTTCTCCGGAGTCGCGGGCATCCCGGCGGTGCTGGTGGCGATCCCGTTCGGGGTCATCCTCTCCGTTCAGGTCGGCAGCCTCACCCAGCAGCTCGGCGCCTCGTCGTTGGCGGGCGCGGCCGGTGCGCTGGGCATCCTCCAGCAGGGCGCACCCATCGCCTCGGCGCTCCTCATCGGCGGTGCGGTCGGCTCGGCGATCGCCGCCGACCTCGGCGCGCGCACCGTGCGCGACGAGATCGACGCGATGCGCACGATGGGCATCGACCCGGCTCGTCGGGTGGTGGCACCACGACTGCTCGCGGTGGTGCTCGTCGCACCCCTGGTGTGCATCGAGATCATCTTCGTCGGCGTGACTGCCGGCTACTTCATCAACGTGTCGTTCCAGGGCGGTGCGCCCGGCAGCTACCTCGGCGGCTTCGGACAGTTCGCCGGGGTCGGTGACCTCGTCATCGCGGTCTGCAAGTCGATCCTGTTCGGCGTCGTGGTCGTCGCGATCGCCTGCCAGCGCGGGCTCGAGGCGCGCGGCGGACCCCGCGGTGTCGCCGACGCCGTGAACGCCGCCGTCGTCCTCGGCGTCGTGGCCTCGTTCCTGCTCAATCTCGTCGTCACCCAGCTCGTCACCATGTTCGTCGGCAGGGCGGGCTGATCCGATGGTCGGTCTGCAGACCTACGCCCGGTCACGTCGGTGGACGACGAGTCTCGGTCGCGCCGCCGAGGTGCCGGTGTCGGCCGTCGAGCGCGTCGGTCACCAGGTCCACTTCGTGTTCGACGTCCTGCGGTCGATCCCGCACGCGCTGCGCGTCTACCGCAGACAGACCGGCGCGGTGCTGTCCGACCTCATGTGGGGATCGGGCGGACTGATCGTCGGCGGCGGATCGGTCGTCGTCCTGGTGGTGTTGGGGCTGTCAGTGGGCGGATCCATCGGCATCGAGTCGTTCGCGACGTTGAAGCTCTTCGGCATCGGTCCGCTGACCGGGTTCCTGTCGGCGTACGTCAACACCCGCGAGCTGGGGCCGATCGTGGTCGCCATCGGGTTCGCCGCACAGGCCGGGTGTCGCATGACCGCCGAGATCGGCTCGATGCGGATCTCCGAGGAGATCGATGCGTTGGAGGCGCAGGCGATCCGCCCCATCCCGTTCGTGGTCAGTACCCGGGTGATCGCGGGGATCGTCACGATCATCCCGTTGTTCCTGATCACGCTGATACTCAGTTACCTGTCGTGTGCGTTCGTCGTGAACACCGTCAACGGGCAGTCGTCGGGCACCTACTACCACTACTTCACCGCGTTCCTCGCCCCGGTCGACATGCTGCTCTCGATGATCAAGGCCGTGATCTTCGTGGTCGCGGTCATCCTCATCCACTGCTACCAGGGCTTCTATGCCAGCGGTGGGCCCGAGGGCGTCGGGGTCGCCTCGGGGCGTGCGATCAAGAACAGTTTCGTCATCATCGTGGTCCTCGACATGCTTCTGACGCTTGTCTTCTGGGGTTCCGACGTCGGCTTCAGGTTCTCCGGCTGATGGCGTACCACGACCCGTCCGGACGCGGCCCCTCGCGCGTGGCGCTGCTCGGCCTCGGTGCGGTGACCCTCGTCGTCGCGCTGGTACTGGCCGTTCCGCTCACGCTCTACGCCCGCGGCGACTTCGACACCACCGTCACGGTGTCTGCGGTGGCCGACACCGTCGGCGACGGACTCGCCGCCGGAGGCGACGTGAAGTACCGCGGGCTGATCGTCGGACGGGTCGACGGGGTGACGGTGGCCGACGACGGTCGCCAGGAGATCACCATGTCGATCGACGCAGATCAGGCGTCTGCCATCCCCGATCAGGTGTCGGCGGCCTATGCACCGTCGAACCTGTTGGGCGTGACCGGGATCGAGCTGCAGGCGGCTGCGGCCGACTCGGGAGCGTCCGGCGGACTGCGCGACGGCGAGCGGCTCACCATCGGGTCGGATTCGACGAACGTGTCGGTGGCGGACCTGCTGCGACAGGTCGGTGAGATCTCGACCACCATCACCGGCGATGAGTTCACCCGCACCATCGACATCGCCGACAAGGTGGTCGACGCGGTCCAGCCGCTCGTACGGTCCGGCCTCGACCTGCTGAACCTCGCCGCATCGCGGCAACAGATGCCCCTGGCGCAGTTCCTCCGCATCCTCGGCCCGGCCAGCCGCGGCGTCGCCGACCTCGAGGGCCCGTTCGCCTCGGTGCTCATCAACCTCACCCGGTCGACCGCCGAGTACACCGATCCGCGGGTGGTCACCGGTGTGAAGGACTCGCTGTCCGGACTGATCGACACGGTCGGTGGTCTCGGCGGGCTGGTGGGCGACAACTACGACGGGCTGGCGACCCTCATCGACTTCCTCATCATCACCGGGTCGCCGCTGGGCCAGACCCTCCGGTCGATCCCACCGGCGGTCACCGACGCGCGAGAGCTGTTGGGCCGGTTGGAGAAGTCGATGCCCACCCAGAACGGCAAGGTCACCCTGCAGGTGGGTGTCGCGGTCGCGCAGATGCCGCAGCTGGCCCCGTTCCTGCAGCAGTTGGCACCCCCGGCGCCGGGTAAGCCACGGGCGGGCACCCCGAAGGCGGGTGGACGATGAGGCTGCGTCGCATGTCCATCGTGTGGTTGGCGCTGTTCGTCGTGGTGATGATCGGCGCGACCTGGGTCATCGTGCAGGCGCTGGCCCCCTCGGTCTCCGGCGACCAACGCACGGTGACCGCCGACTTCTCCGACGCGTCGGGTCTCTCGGCGGGCAACGACGTGCGGCAGATGGGTGTTCGCGTGGGTCGGGTGTCGTCGGTGGAACTGCACGACGACGTCGCCCGGGTCACCTTTCGGATGCAGAAATCGGTGCCGATGTTCGACAACACCGACATCGCCATCCGGTACCTGAACCTGGTGGGGGAGCGCTACCTCGACGTGTTCACCGACGGCCCCGGCCGCGGTGGGCAGGACACGTCGGCGGTCATCCCGCGGTCGCGGACCATCCCGTCGTTCGACATCACCGCGCTGTTCAACGGACTCCGACCGGTGTTCAAGGTCCTCAACCCGGCCGAGATCAACGAGTTCACCGAGAACATCCTCGCCGTCGTGCAGGGCCGCGGCCCCGATCTCGGCTCCATCCTCGACAAACTGAACCAGGCCACCGCCCTGGTGGCCGACCGTTCGGAGATGGTCGCGTCCTTCGTCACCGGGCTCGGTTCGGTGGCCAGGGAGATCGAGTACAAGTCGCCGCGGCTGAACGAACTGATCAGCCGGACCGGGGATGCGTTGGGCGCGTTGGCCACCGATCTCGACGGCACCGAGGCGTCGCTGACCGAGGCGGCGAAGGCCCTGAAGCCGCTGCGGCTCGTGCTCCAGAGTCTCAACGGCGTCTACTACGGCAATTACGGCGACATCGATCGACTCCTGCGCAAATACATTCCGGCGACGAACGACGCCTCGGACCTTCTCGCCCGCATCCCCGGCGTACTCGATTCCCTGCTGGCGTCGGTGAACTCGGCCACCAACGCCTCCTACACATGCGGCCGCGGGAAGTCGGTCCCCGGTCCGATCCCGACCGTGCTGTTGGCCGGTGCGCCGGTGGTGATCTGCCGATGAGTCCGGTGTTCACCGGCAGGGTGCCGGTCCGACGCGACGCGGTGGCGGTACGCCGACGCCAGGTGCTGTTCGGTCTCGGTGGTGTGGTGGTCATCGTGATCGTCGCCATCGTGGCCGGTCTTCTCTACGTGGTGCCGTTCGGATCCTCCGACGTCACTGCCGAGTTCACCTCGAGCGGTCAGATCCGGGCCGGCGACGAGGTGCGCGTCGCGGGCATCCCGGTCGGGAAGGTGCAGTCGGTGGAGGTGGTCGGGGACCACGTCGAGATCGAGTTCGACGTAGACGATTCGGTGAACCTGCGCGACCAGACCAGCGCCGACATCCGCCTGTCCACCGCGATCGGCGGCCACTACCTCGCCGTCACGCCGCAGGGCACGCGACCGCTCGACGGGCACATCCCGCGCGACCGCACCTCGACCCCGTACGAGCTGACCGACGTCATCACCGACTCGGGTGACGTGGTCGACAAGGTCGACGCCGAGACCGCCCGGCAGACCTTCGCGCAGGTGAACCTCGCGCTGCGTGGACGGTCGGACTCGGTGCGCGACATCATCTCCCAGGTGGCGCAGGTGACCACCACCCTCGGCGACCGTGACGACGACCTCGACCGCGCGATCGCCGTCACCGAGGAGTACATCGGAGCGCTGAACAACGGCCGGGCCAAACTGCTCAACCTGCTGCGATTGGTCGGCGTCGTCGGTTACCGCTTCTACGGATTCCGCGAGCAGGGGCTGGAGACCGTGCGCGGTGTCGATGCGCTGTTCGCGTTCCTGCAGCCGCCGGTGGAGGCGCTCTCGGGGACCATCGACCCGCAGATCGACAAGATCACGGCGATCGTCGACCGGCTGAAGACGACGCTGACGGGCTCCGGGCCGGTCCTCGACAAACTGACCCAGATCGCGAATCAGCTCGGCTCGGCGCTGGGGGTGTCGGGGGCCGCACCGACTCTCGACCTGTCCACGACGATCGTCGACGCCCCCGCCCTGTGCATCCCGACGCCGGATCGGCGGTGTTGACATGACGACCCCGTCGACCGTGCCCGCGAGTTCCGGGTGGCGCCGCCACGCCACCCGGGCGGTGATCGTCGCCGCCATCGTCGCGGTGATCGTAGCCACCGTGGCCGCGGTCCGCGCCGAGGACGACTCGTCGAACCGGTCGGGGTGCGCCATCATGTCCGACTCGATCGGTCTCTACGAGGGCAGCAACCTCACATTGCTCGGCGTCACCATCGGCCGGGTGACCGGCGTGACACCGGCGAACGGGCATGTCCGCGTCAACTTCTCGATGAACTCCGATGTGAAGCTCCCGGCCAACGTGTCGGCGGTGACCACCTCGGACTCCATCGTCACCGACCGGCGACTGGAGATCCCCACCAGCTACGTCGGTGGCGCGACCTGGGACACCGCCAACTGCATCCCCCTGGAGCGCACCCGCACCCCCAAGAGCCTGAGCGAGGCGTTCTCCGCCTTCGACAAGCTCTCGGCGCAACTGACCGATGTCGGTGGCCGCTCGCCCGGGCAGCAAGAGGCCGTGCGCACGGCCCTCGCGTCGGTCGACGACAGCCTGAAGGGCACCGCGGAGGACTTCAACCGCGCGGTGCGCGGGCTCGGTGCGGCACTGGGGGATCCGCAGCTGCGCGACACCCAGTTGCGGTCGCTGATCAGCAACGGTCAGCAGCTCGCCGACTTCTTCGTCCAGCGGTGGCCGGATGTGCAACTCGCGGTGGACAATCTGGGCAAGTTCGCCCAGGCCCTGGGGCAACTGACCAGGGAACTGAACCCGGCCCTGGTCCGACTCACCTCGGTGGTGCCTAAACTCGCGTCGAACCTGCAGCGGTTCGACCCCATCCTGTTCACCCTCCTCGGCCTGATCACCCCACTCGTCGAGTTGCTGCCGACCGATCAGATCGTGGCCCTGCTGAAGTCGTTGCCGCCGGTGATGTCTGGGCTGGCCGCGATGGCGCAGGACAAGCAGGCCGGTCTCGCCATCAAGGTCGCCCCGCCGAGGGTGCGCGTGCCGGCGGCCTCGGCGGGCGCCACCTGCGCGGTCCTCAACCGTGTGTTGTCCGGGTCGTGCACGCCGTCGCCCGGTGCCGCCGGATCCGTGGACACCGAGCTCGTGGCGCTGATCCTGGGGTCGGGAGGTATCCGATGATCGCCGGTGGACGCATGCGCGGACGTCGGGCGGTGCTGGTGCTCGCGACGCTGTTGGTCGCGTGGATGTCAGCGGCGTGTGGGATCCAGGTCACCGACCTGCCGCTGCCCGGCACACGTGTGTCGGGCGAGAGTCGTTCGCTGAGAATCGAGTTCAGCAACGTGTTGAACCTCCCCGCCCGCAGCAAGGTGTTGCTCAACGGCACCAAGGTCGGGGTGCTGCGGTCGGTGGGTATCGGCGGGTCGGCGGCGTCGCCGGTGGCGGTGGCGACCGTCGACCTCGAGAGCGACGTCGACGTGCCGGAAGGCACCCGGGCCGCGCTCGAACAATCGACGCTGCTCGGCGACATCTACATCTCGCTGACCCCGTCCGGTACCGGTGGGGGTGCGCGCCTGCGTGACGGTGCCACCATCCCGCTGGCGCAGACCACGGTGACCCCGGCCGTCGAGGATCTCCTCGGCGGCATCGCGGCCCTGGCCAACGGCGGGACCCTGGAGAAGATCCAGCGGACCGTCGACAAGGCCAACACCGCGTTCCCGCAGAACCGGGCGGATCGCGACAAGGGGATCGAGACGTCGCGCGAGCTGATCGCCCGGATCGCGGAGAACTCGTCGTCGGTCGGCCAGGTCATCGACTCACTGGGCATCCTGGGGCGGTCGGTGCAGGCGCAGGGCAAGGATCTGGGGTTCGCACTCGACGTGGGACCCGAACGCATCGGCGGTGCGCTGGTGTCGTTCGTCGGCTTCGCGAAGGTGTTGACCTCGTTGGGATTTCAGTTGACCAAGGTCAAAGAACTCTTCGGCCCCCGCTACAAACAACTGGTCGGGCTGATCGACACGGCGAACCCGCTGGTCGACCTGGCGGTCTCGTTGGACGCGTCGGCGCCGTCGGACATCGCCCGGCTCGACGACCTGGTGAGCAACAAGATCCTGCCGCTGCTGGCGAGCCCGTCGGTGAACATCGTCGACATCACCTCACCGCGCGGGTTGTCGACGCCGGCGGCGTCGAACGATCAGATCCGCACCGTCGCATCGACCCTGCGGATGATCGGGGCCATGCGATGAGGATCGGGGTGCGCACCTCGCTGGTGCTGTTGGTGGTGGTCTCGGTGGCGTTGGCCGCTTACCTCGGCGTGGGCATCCTCAAGCTCAAGCCACTGGCGGACACCGACACCGTGACGGTCGAACTGGCGTCGTCGGGTGGGCTGCTGCCGCGGTCACGGGTGTTGTACAACGGCATCGAGGTCGGTCACGTCACAGACATCGCCGTGCGGCCCGGGGGACTGCGCGCGACGCTGTCGATCGAGTCGCAGTACGACATCCCGGCCACCGCGCAGGTGACCGTGGCGAACCTGTCGCTGGTCGGTGAGCAGTACTTCGACTTCAGTTCGTCCCAGGCCGGCGGCCCCTACATTCGCAACGGCGCGGTGCTGAGCCGCAACGTGGTGACGCAGGCGACCGTCGGGGAGACGCTGACCAACCTGCAGCGGCTGGTCGGGCAGATCGATCCGAAACGGCTCACCAGCATCGCGAACACCATCAACGCGGGCTGGCTGGACCGCGACGACGACATCACCACACTCGGTGAGTTCTCGGACCGGTTCTCGCGCACGGTCACCACCCAGCGCACCGAGTTCTCCGATCTGTTCGACACCGCGCAGGAGTTCGTGCGGAAGGCTGATGGCATCGGCCCGAAGCTCTCGGCCGGATCGCGGGAACTGGCGGCCGGCCAGAAATCGTTCACCGAACTGTTCGCGCTCTTCCCGGGACTGGCGCGCGCGACGAATGGCGCGGTTGCGTGGAATCAGGTGATCAACCCGTTCGTCACCAAGCTCAGCGACTACCTGCAGCGCATCCTGCCGAAGGTGACGCCGCCGCTGGGAGTACTGCTGCCCCTGATCTCCCAGATCGCCCCGGCCACGCAGATCGACATCGCGTCGTTCGTCGAGCGCGGGTTGCAGATCGTCGACGAGAACGGAGTCGTCCGATTCCGTGTGGCGACCAAGTAGTGTCGCACTCCGCCGCTCGGCGGAGTGTGACCGTGTTCGAGAGATGATGAGTTCGAGGGAGATGACGACCGATGTCGGATGAGGACAGCCCGGGCACGGAGTACTCCGGACTCGACGGTCGACCGCGCAGCACTCCGGCCGGCAAGGCCGAGCCGGTGTCGAAGCCCGCACCGGTGGAGAAGTCCGAGCCCGCGGAGAAGCCCGAACCCGCCGAGACGCCTGCGTCTCCCGCGAAGCCGGTGTCGGCCGACAAGCCTGCCCCGTCGACGACGTCGTCCGTACGAGAGAAGACCGGGTCCCCGTCGCGACGAGGGTGGTTGATCACGGCCGCGGTCCTGGTCGTCGTCCTCGCGGTCGCGACCGGTGTGGCCGTGTTCTCGGCCCTGGGCTATCGCGATGACCTGCGAGACCTGCAGGCACAGAACTCGCAGGCGCAGCGGGCCAAAGACGTTGCCAGCGACTACGCGGTCAAGGCGGCCGAGATCGACCACCGCAACTTCGATCCGTGGTTCGCGGCTCTGAAGACCGGTGTCGACGACGCCATGGTCAAGCAGTTCACCGACACCGAACCGGTGTTGCGCCAGCTGTTGGGCCAGCTGCAGTGGGTGTCGAAGGGGACGCTCGTGGGCAGCGACATCAAGTCGCAGAACGACGGCAAGTACGTGGTGCAGGTCTTCGTCGACGTGCAGGTCACGAATGTCCAGTCGCCCGGTGGCGTGAAAACCACTGCGCTGTACCCGATCACCGTGGACAAGAACAAGAACTGGGCGATCACCGACATCAGCGGAGGGGTCGCGCCACTGGCGACCAAGTGATCGCGCCGTCGGGACGTGAGCGGGGGCCGGGCACAATGACGCGGTGACCGCCGCAGCCTTCGTGATGCTCATCGTCGCGGGGTTCGCCTCGGGGCTGGTCGGGTACGTGACCGGGCTGGCGTCGATCGTCAGCTATCCCGCGCTGCTGTTCGCCGGACTGAGCCCGCTACAGGCCAACGTCACCAACACCGTCGCGCTGGTCCCGGTCGGGATCGGCAGCAGCGCGAAGTCGGGTAAGGCACTGCTGACCGACACGCGCAGCCTGATCCGCCTCGGGATCCTGTCCGCGCTCGGCGGGATCGTCGGCGCCGCGATCCTGCTCGTGTCGCCTGCCGAGTCCTTCGAGGTGGTCGTGCCCTACCTGGTCGCGTTCGCCTCCATCGCAGTCCTGGCCCAGCCGTCCCTTCGGCGCCTCGCCGGACACCGCGAGATGCCGCGGAGCTTCGAGGCCGGGATCTTCGTCGTGTCGATCTACGGCGGCTACTTCGGTGCCGGGGCCGGCGTCATCTTCCTGGCGCTGTCGTTGGTGTTGACGGCCAACCCGCTCTGGCGGGCCTCGCTGCTCAAGTCGGCGCTGCTCGGCATCAGCAACCTCGTCGCGGCGCTGATCTTCACGGTGACGGGGCCCGTGCACTGGACCGCCGCGCTCGCGATGGGCATCGGGTGCCTGGCCGGGGGCTGGTTCGGTCCGCCGATCGTCCGCCGCCTTCCACCCACGCCCCTGCGCATCGCCATCGGCATCGGCGGTCTGGGCCTGGCCGTGTGGCTGGCCATCCGCTGAC
>NZ_JAEMTF010000182.1:0-1553 GCF_016462415.1 Williamsia sp.
TGGTCACCGGCGCGTGCGAGGCGCCGCCGACCGAGACCACCGCGCGCACCGACCCTGGGGCCCGCGCAGCCACCGTGATCGCGACGAGGGCTCCGACCGAACTACCCACGACGACGGGACGATCGAGCGACAACCGATCGATCACCTCGATCACGTCGGACACGTTGTCGTTCAACGAACTCGAGGTCGAGGTGCCCGATCGACCGTGGTTGCGTGCGTCCAGCGCGACGACGCGATGTCGACGATCGAACATCGCGAGCATGGGTTCCCACACACGGGCGGTCGTGCCGAAGCTGTGTAGCAACAGGATGTCGGAGCCGCGCGAGAGTGACGGATCAGCGGGGCGGTCGAGGAAGTAGAGGTCGGTGTCGGTGTCGATGAACGGCATGTGTCCAGAACACCGCGTGCCGCGACCCTGAACAACGACCGGTTCGCGATTAGAGTCATCACAAGAACTGATGGGTGACCCTATGGAACTTCGCCAGGTGCGGTATTTCGTCGCGGTGATCGACACCGGGAGCTTCACAGCGGCGGCGAGTGCACTGTCGATCGTGCAGTCCGCCGTGAGTCAACAGATCTCGCGGCTCGAGCGCGAGCTCCGTGTCGATCTCTTCGACCGGACTCGCCGCAGTGTGCGGCTCACCTCGGCCGGCAGACAGTTCGAGCCGTTTGCGCGGTCGATGCTCGACACCGAGCGGGCCGCGCGCAGCGCGCTCTCTCCGTCGAGCACCTCGGGACCGACGCGGATCGGTGTGCCGACCGGATTGGGTCCTCTTGTCACCGCAGCCCTCACCGCACTGCCGGACGGGACGCTGCCCACGCCCGTGGAGATCGTCAGTATCCCCGCCACCGATCGCGAACAACAGGTCGCCGACGGCCGCCTGGACGCGGCCATCATCCGAACTCCGTCCGCCCGGTCCGACCTCGTCACCTACGCGCTGCCTGCCGACGAGCTCCTCGTGATCACCGCGTCCGACCACCCCGCGACGGCGACCGGACGGGCGCATCTCGCCGACCTCGCTGCTCATCCACTGGTCTTCACGGTCGACGCGATCGGTGAACCGGTGTACCTGAACACCATCGCGTCGTGTCGCCGCGCTGGATTCGAGCCACACGTGCACGTACTCTCGCCCGGCGCCGACCCACTCACCTCGCTGTCCACGATCGCCGACGCATGGAGCGTCTTTTTCGCGGCCCACGCCCGTCAACTGAACCCTGTCGCACTCGGCGTGCGGTTCGGACATTCCGACGAGAACCTCGCGGTCGTGAAATCCGTTGTCGTGCGCAGTGATCGAACCGATATCGGCGCACGTATCGCGGCCGCCATCACCGACGCGGAGTGCCGTTGACCCACGCTCTCAGCTGGTCGCACGATCGCACGCTGCACGCTTGGTGGGTCGCACAAGGCCTGCTCGCCGGTGAGTACCCCGGTGACCGGAGACCCGACGCCGTGCGCGCCAAGATCGACCTGCTGTCGGACGCCGGGATCACCGCGATCGTCGACCTGACGACACGCAACGATCACCTGCTCCCCTACGCCGAGCACCTGCCCG
>NZ_JAEMTF010000182.1:1653-4025 GCF_016462415.1 Williamsia sp.
CTCCTGCCCGTCACGGTCCTGTCCGGATTCCTCGGCGCCGGGAAGACGACCCTGCTCAACCACGTCCTGGCGAACCGGGAGGGACGCCGCGTGGCGGTCATCGTCAACGACATGAGCGAGGTCAACATCGACGCAGCGCTGATCGACGGTCCGCGCGGCAGGAGCCACCTCGACCGCACCGAGGAGAAACTCGTCGAGCTGACCAACGGATGCATCTGTTGCACACTGCGCGAAGATCTCGTCGAGTCGGTAGGCGCCCTTGCCGCGCAGGGTCGTTTCGACCAGCTGATCATCGAGTCCACCGGTATCTCGGAGCCGATGCCCGTCGCAGCCACGTTCGACTGGGAGTTCGAGAACGGCACCCGCCTGGGCGACGTCGCCCGACTCGACACGATGGTGACCCTGGTGGATGCGTCGACGATCCTGCGCGAGATCGTCACCGGCGACACCCTTGAGCGTCGATCCCTGCAGGCCGCCGACGGCGATGCCCGGACCATCTCGGATCTGCTGGTCGATCAGGTCGAGTTCGCCGACGTCATCGTCGTGAACAAGATCGACCTGGTCACCGACGCCGTCGTGGGCGCGGTCGAGGCGACCCTGCGACGCCTCAACCCGCGGGCACAGATCATCCGCACCCACAGTGGTGTGGTCGACCTGGACCGGGTCCTCGAGACCGGGCTGTACGACCCGGATCTCGCCGCCGACCACCCGGACTGGGCGACCGAGCTCGCGAGCGGTCACACGCCCGAGACCGAGGAGTACGGCATCTCCTCGACGACCTACCGGGCCGATCGTCCGTTCCACCCCGCCCGCCTCGCGGTGGCGCTCGGACAACTGCGGGGCATCCTGCGCAGCAAGGGCTTCTGCTGGGTGGCGTCACGAGCCGACGTGGTCGCGATCTGGTCGCAGGCGGGACCGAACCTGGTGATCGAACCCGCCGCACTCTGGTCCGCGGTCCCCGATGAGACCCCGGGTCAGGAGATCGTGTTCATCGGCGTCCATCTCGACGCGAGTGCGGTCGCAGCTCGACTCGACCCGGCACTGCTGACCGATGCCGAGGTCGCCGCGGGTGCGGCTGTCTGGCGGCGATACGACGATCCCCTGCCCGCCTGGGGACCCATGCCGCACGATCACTGACCGCGCGTCCACACACGCTCGCGTCAGGCGACCGACTGACCGTCGTCGGCATGCCTGTCCCGCACCTCGACGAGATCGACGGAATTCGCTCGGAAGATCGGCTCGATCGTCACGCCTGCGAGATCAGCGGCGGTGGTGAACAGTCGGACCCACCCGCGATCCCACGGCGTGATCGCGTCGTTTCCGGGCCGCGTGATCAGCATCGCGACGCTCACCACGTCGTGTCCGTCGATCACGTCGGACAAGCGGTACATCAGCAGATCGGCGAGGTAGGGCTCGGGCGGGCCGTCGAGTGGCAGCTGATTGAGCGCGGGCAGGATGTGTCCGGTGGTGTCGACGAAGGCGAACCACAGCAGTCTCTCGGAGAACCCCAGCGGTCCCATCAGTGCCCGCCAGCGCTCACGGAGTTCTTCGGCGGTGTGGAAGGCCTCCGACGCCGTGGCGATGTTCGGGATGGGGTCGGACGAGGGCGTGGGGTGCGATGTCATGCCGAGCACTGTGCGCCGCCGACGCGGATGCACCAAAGGTGTTGTCCACAGGCATGTTCCCTGTGGACGGAGCGGTTGACATCTTTCGCGGACGCGATGTGAGCTGAACCGTTGTCGTGCGGTCACCGGGCGTGTGCTGGAATCAGTGACCGTGCCCGCAGACCTGATCGTCACCATCGACACCGATGCCGACCTGGCCGAGGAGTTCGCCACGGTCGCCGCGGTCACGTTCCCACTGGCCTGCCCACCCGGCACCAGCGACGCCGACACGGCCGAACACATCGCCCGGCACCTGACCGCCGCACACTTCCGCGACCACCTCGCCTCGCCGGACCACGACGTCCTCGCCGCACGCGTCGACGGCGCCCTCGTGGGGTACGCGCTCGTCGCCCACGACGCCCCCACCGACCCCGAGGTGTGCGCCGTGGTCACCTCGAGACCGGTCTCGGAGGTGTCGAAGATGTACGTCCTCTCGGAGGCCCACGGCACCGGGGCGTCGCACGCGCTGATGGACCTGGCGCTGACCGCCGCACGCGAACGCGGAAGTGTCGCCACGTGGTTGGGCGTCAGCAACGTGAACCTCCGAGCGCAACGGTTCTACGCCAAGATGGGCTTCACCCAGGTGGGCCACAAGTCGTTCTGGCTCAACGGCGACGAGCAGCGCGACTTCGTGATGCTCCGACCGACGGACTAGGTGGCCTTCTCGGCGAAGCGGGACAGCGCCAGCAGCCGCGACGTCGCGCGCAG
>NZ_JAEMTF010000021.1:0-15242 GCF_016462415.1 Williamsia sp.
GTGGAGGCGGCTCGTGGTGACAAGGCAGACCAATGAACAAGTCGTGAAAGGGAATACCGCATGCTGATCGCACTGATCGTGATCGTGGTGGTCGTCGTCGCCCTGGTGGGCTTCGGCGTCGTCGGGTTCAACAAGTTGCGCAAGGCCGACATCGGCGCGCAGGAGGCCCTGGGTGGCATCGACGTCCAGCTCACCCGACGGGCCGACCTGATCCCCAACCTGGTGAACACCGTGAAGGGTTATGCCGCACACGAATCCGGGGTGTTCGAGGCCGTCACCGCGGCGCGGTCACGCGTGGCCAAGGCCGCCGAGGGCGACGCGGTCCCGGAGAAGGCCGCCGCCGACGCGGAACTGAGCAGCGCGCTGGTCAACGTCATGGCGGTCGCGGAGGCCTACCCCGACCTCAAGGCCGACACGCAGTTCCTCGACCTACAGCGCCAGCTGACCGACACCGAGAACCAGATCTCGTTCGCCCGCCAGTACTACAACGACGCCGTCACGACCCTCAACACCCTGGTGCAGACCATCCCGTGGATGTTCTTCTCCGGGTTCGCGAAGGTGTCGACCCGCGAGTTCTACAAAGCCCCCGAGGGACAGCAGGCACCGCCGACCGTGACCTTCTGACGGCTGCCACGATCGTCGCCGATCAGAGCGGGATGACCCGGTGGCGTCGGGGGGTGTCCGATGTCGTCTTGTCCCGCAGCAGCCGTAGCGCCTTGCGGATCTCGAGTCGGGTGTCCGACGGCGCGATCACCGCATCGATGTATCCCCGCTCGGCGGCGACCCAGGGCGTTGCGACGGTGTCGTTGTAGAAGGTGATCAGCTCTTCGCGCACACGTGGCCGGTCCTCGTCGCTCGCGTCGGCGAGTGCCTGCCGACCGATCAGCCCGACCGCCGATTCCCCACCCATCACCGCGATGCGGGCAGTCGGCCAGGCCAGGTTGACGTCGGCCCCGAGCTGTTTGCAGCCCATCACCGCGTACCCGCCGCCGTAGGCCTTGCGCACGATGACGGTGACGATCGGCACCGAGGCCTCGGCCACCGCGTAGAAGAAGCGGCCGCCCCGCTTGATCACGCCGATCTTCTCCTCGTCGACGCCGGGGAGGACTCCCGGGGTGTCGACGACGAAGACGAGCGGGATGTTGAAGGCATCGCACAACCGGATGAAGTGGGCGGCCTTGTCCGACGCGCGGGCGTCGAGTGCACCCGCGGACACCAGCGGCTGGTTCGCGAGCACCCCCACCGTGCGCCCGTCGACACGGGAGAAGCCGGTGATCAGGTTGTTGGCCACCGGCTCGCCGAACTCGTGGAACGTCCCGTCGTCGAAGATCCGCACCAGGATGTCGTGCATGTCGTATCCCGACCGGTCGTGGTCGGGGATGATGCGGTCGAGTTCGAGGTCCGACGCCGTGATCTCGGGTTCACGGCCCGGGTTGACCACCGGAGGGCTCTCCCAGCACGACGACGGGAAGAAGCCGAGGTACTCCCGGGCCCACGCGAACGCCTCCTCCTCGGTCGCCGCGACGTGGTGGATGTTGCCGTACCGAGCCTGGTTGTACGCGCCGCCGAGCTCGTCGATGCTCACCTCTTCGCCGGTCACCTCGCGGATCACGTCGGGACCGGTCACGAACATGTAGGCCCGCTCGGTCGCGATCAACACGTCGGTGTTGATGGGCCCGTACACCGCGCCCGCCGCGCATTTGCCCAGCATCAGCGACACCTGCGGGACCAGTCCCGACAGCCGGATCTGACGGCGGCTCATCCCGGCGTACCAGGCCAGGGAGGTGACGGCGTCCTGCACGCGGGCGCCGCCGGAGTCGTTGATCGCGACGAGGGGACAGCCGTTGTCGATCGCGGTCTCCATCGCGGCGGCGACCTTGCGACCGAACATCTCGCCGACCGAACCCCCGAACACCGTCTGGTCGTGGGAGATGACCACCACCGGTCGGCCCTCGATGAGGCCGCGCCCGGTCACGACGCCGTCGCCGTAGAGGGCATCGGTGACGTAGGGCTGGCGGACCATCGCCCCGATCTCGACGAACGTGCCCGGGTCGAGAAGGCTGTGGATGCGTTCGCGCGCACTGGGGATCCCCTTGAGCTTGCGCTTCGCGATGCCCTTGTCACCGGCCGGCTCGGACGCCTCGGCCATCTTCTTGTGCAGTTCGGCGAGTTTGTCTGCGGTCGTGCCCACGGGTGGCTCACTTTCGGCAATGGTCAACGTCGCCGACGGTAGGCGGGGTTTCGCAGCCGATCGGCCAGTGCGACCGAAGTCTGAACAATGGGCTGCCCGCGAACTCGTTCGCTGTGACAACCTCTGCACCCCAGCGACGGATTCGTTCCCTACCGACCAAGCGCTCGTTTGGGCTAGGTTGTTCTCCCATGGGATTCCTTCGCCCCGATCTGCCCGTGTGGGACATGGCCGCGTGGTCGGCGGGTAGCCGCAGCGAGCGCATCCGCCCCGCCGCGGCCCACCTGGCGCGCAGGGGGTTCGGTGTGCCCGATGCCCTGTACGTCTTCTACGTCACGAAGATCGCGCTGTACGTCCTCGGTGGGATCGGCGTCGCGCTCGCGACCACCGGCATCGACGGGTTCACCGACATCGGTTCGTGGTGGTCGGAACCGATCGTCTTCCAGAAGATCGTCGTGTTCTCCCTGCTCTTCGAGGTACTCGGACTCGGCTGCGGCTTCGGTCCGCTCAACAACCGCTACTTCCCACCGATGGGATCGCCGCTGTACTGGCTGCGGCCGGGCACGATCCGGCTGCCGCCGTGGCCGCGTATCCCGCTGACCTCGGGCACCGCGCGGACCCCTTTCGACGTGCTCCTCTATGCCGCGTTGCTCGGTGCCGCGGTGTGGGCGCTGGCCTCCGACGGGACCGGCTCGGTGGCCGCACTCGACACGACGGTCGGCGTCCTGCCGGTCACGCCCGTCGCCGTCATGCTCGGGGTGCTGGCCGTGCTCGGCCTCCGCGACAAGGTGATCTTCCTGGCCTGCCGCGGAGAGATCTACGCGACGCTGTCGGTGACCTTCCTGTTCGCGGCGGTCGACATGATCGTCGCCGCGAAGCTGATCTTCCTCGTCATCTGGGTCGCGGCCGCCACCTCGAAGGTCAACCCGCACCTGCCGTTCGTCATGTCGACAATGCTCTCGAACAGCCCCACCATCCGCCCCACGTCGATCAAGAAACGCTGCTTCCGCAGCTATCCCGACGACCTGCGGCCCTCACGTCTGTCGGCGATGATCGCCCACGCCGCCACCGCGGTCGAGATGGGGGTTCCCCTGTTCCTGTTCTTCTCGGGCGGCGGGATCGTCACCACCGTCGCGGCCACCGTGATGATCGCGTTCCACCTGGGGATCCTGTCGTCCATCCCGATGGGGGCGCCGCTGGAGTGGAACGTCTTCATGATCATCGGGATCGGGATCCTGTTCGTCGGCCACGCCGAGACCGGTCTGGCCGACGTCTCCCAGCCGATCCCCGTGTTCGGACTGTTCGCGGTCGTGGTGGCTGTCGTCGTCGCAGGCAACCTGTTCCCGCAGAAGATCTCGTTCCTGCCGGGCATGCGCTACTACGCGGGCAACTGGGACACCACCATGTGGTGCATGAAACCGTCCGCGTCGGCGAAGCTGACCGGTCGGGTCAAGACGATCGCGATCATGCCGCAGGCCCAGCTGGAGAAGATGTTCGGCGCCGAACAGGCGGTCATCCAGCAACACCTCGGATACGCGTTCCGCGCCATGAACACCCACGGCCGCGCACTGTTCACCCTCGTGCACCGCGCGATCGCCGACGGCGACGAGGCCGACTACGTCATCGTCGACGGGGAACGGATCTGCAGCACGGCCATCGGGTGGAACTTCGGCGACGGTCACATGCACAACGAGACCCTGATCGCCGCGCTCCAGGAACGCTGCGCGTTCGACCCCGGCGAGGTGCGTGTCATCCTTCTCGACGCCCAGCCGATCCACCGGCGAACGCAGCAGTACCGACTGGTCGACCCCGCGACCGGAGAGTTCGAACGCGGGTCGATCCGCGTCGCGGACATGGTGTCCGCACAGCCGTGGGCCGACGACCTGCCGGTCGACGTGCAATCGGGGGCATCGACGGCGCGGTGAGAACCTCGTCGACCCTGCTGTGAGAATTGTCGGATGACGTCATCGCCTGCGCCTCTCGTGGTCGTCGTCGGATCGGTCAACCTCGACGTCGTCACCGAGCTCGACCACCTCCCGCGGCCGGGACAGACCCTCATCGCCCGGTCCGTGCGGCGCAATGTCGGTGGCAAGGGCGCAAATCAGGCGGTGGCGGCCCAGATCACCTGTGGGGCCGCCTCGTTCGTCGGACGTGTGGGTGACGACGCGGACGGGCGGGAGCTGGTCGCCGAGCTCGATCGGCGGGGCGTCGCCACCGACCTCGTCGAAAAGGTCCAGGGTGAACCCAGCGGCGCGGCCTACATCGCCGTCGCCGACGGTCAGAACACGATCGTCGTCGCGGCCGGCGCGAACAGCGTCTGGGGCGCGCTCTCCGATGAGGAGTCCACGGCGATCGAGGCCGCGCCGGTCGTGGTGTGCCAGCTCGAGATCCCCGACGCCGTGATCGCTGCGGCCGCGGAGCGTTGTACCGGCCGGTTCGTGCTCAACGCCGCGCCCGCGCGTCCGGTGGCGGATTCCGTACTACGCCGCTGCAACCCGGTCATCGTCAACGAGAACGAACTGGCCGACCTCACCGGCCGCGCCGTCGACGGTCCGGACTCCGCGTTGACCGCCGCCCGCGAGCTGCGTGCGCGTGGGGCGCTCGGTGTCGTCGCGACGCTCGGCGCGGCCGGGGCGATCTGGGTGGACGCCGATGGTCACGGCCATCAGCGGTCCCCGCGGGTCGAGGTGGTGGACTCCACCGGCGCCGGCGATCAGTTCGTCGGCGCGCTCGCGGCCCGTCTGGCGGTAGGGCACGGACTCGCCTCGGCGGTGCGATGGGCCACCGCCGCGGCGTCGGTCTCGGTGCAATCGGTCGGGACCGTCGACTCCTACCCGGACGTGGATGCGATCGATGCCGCGCTCGACCGTCTTCCACCCGAGGCGTGAGACGAGAGCGGAACGTCCCATTTGGGATCATTAGTCCTGGTTAACGCTGTTTCTTTCATTGCGAAACGCCGACCCCGGTGTTGTGTTCGCCCGCGCGACCAGACACGATGGTCTGATGTTCATTGTGATCGTCCTCACCATTTGCGCGGGGTGGTGCCTGGTGTCGATCGCTGCTGCGTTGGTGATCGGGGCCGCCGTGGAGCGTCGTGACGCCGATCTCGGTTGCGGAGACGGCATCGAGGTTCGCCCGCCACACCCCGAGGCGCCGGTCGCCGAGACGGCGACGACCACGTCGCTCATCCCCGCCCAGTTCTGATCCGCCCGGTCCTGATTCGCGCCGCTCCGATTCATCAGATGCGTCCACCCGAGTCCCCGCATGCCACGACGTAGCGCGGGGGTGCTGCTGTTCCGCCGCACATCCGGGGTGGTGGAGGTCGTACTGGCCCACCCCGGTGGACCGTTCTGGGCGAAGAAGGACGCCGGCGCGTGGTCGATCCCGAAGGGGGAGTACGAGCCCGACGAACCCGCGCTCGACGCGGCCCGGCGGGAGTTCGCCGAGGAGCTCGGTATGTCGGTACCGGACGGCACCGTCATCGACCTCGGCGAGATCACCCAGAAGGGCGGCAAGATCGTCACCGCATTCGCGGTGGAAGCCGATCTGGACGTCTCCGGCGCGGTGAGCAACACCTTCGAGATGGCGTGGCCACCACGCTCGGGGGTTCTGCAGTCATTCCCCGAGGTGGACCGCGTCGAGTGGTTTCCCCTCGACGTCGCCCGGGAGAAGATCCTCGCCGCGCAACAGCCGTTCCTGGATCGTCTGCCCTAGCGGCTCGCGTGGGGCGGCGCGTCGAGTCGGTGTCGGATCAGTCGGGAACTGTTGGCCACCACCGCGACCGACGAGGCGTTGTGCAACACGGCGGCGAGGACCGGCGAGAGTGCGCCGCCGGCACCCACGGCGAGGCCGATCGCGTTCACCGCGATCGACATCCCGTAGTTCTGCCCGATGAGGTCGACCGTGCGCGCACCGAGTTCACGCACATCGACAAGTCGTCGCAGATCGTCGCCGGCCAGGGCGATGTCGGCGGCCTCGACGGCCACGTCGGTTCCACCGAGTCCCATAGCGATGCCGATGTCGGCGGCTGCGAGCGCCGGTGCATCGTTGATTCCGTCACCGACCACGGCGACGACGTGGCCGGCATCGTGCAGTTCGCGAACCGCCGCCAACTTGTCCTCGGGGAGTGCCTCCGCCCGCCACTCGTCGATGCCGAGTTCGGTGGCGACCGCAGCTGCGGTGGCGGGGTGATCGCCGGTCAGCATGACGATGCGCGTGATGCCCACCGCCCGCAGTTCGGTGATCACCTCGGCCGCCTCGGCCCGCACCTCGTCGCGCAGGCTGATCAATCCGACCAGCTCACCGTCGACCGCCAACAGCAGTGGGGTCTCGGCCCGGGAGCGCAGCTTGTCGACCCACGCCTCGGCGTCCGCGCTGACCACGACGTGTTCCCCGGAAAGCAGCGACGGGCTGCCGAGCAACAGCGTCCGGCCGTCGGCCCGGGTACGCATTCCCAGCCCGACGAGCACCTCGCACTCCTCGTGCGGGGGAATGGCGATGTGGCGTTCTTCCGTCGACCGGATGACCGCCTCGGCCAACGGGTGTCGGGAGTGGATCTCCGAACTGGCCGCGTAGGCCAGCACCTGCTCGGGCTGCCAGTCGTCGTGGAACGACACGACATTGGTGACGATGGGACGGCCCTGGGTCAGGGTCCCGGTCTTGTCGAAGACGACTGCGTCGAAACGTCCGGCGCGTTCGAGATGTGAACCGCCCTTGATCAGGATGCCGCGACGGGCGCCGTTGCCGATGGCCGCGCTGATGGCGGTCGGTGTGGCCAGCCCCACCGCGCACGGGCAGGCGATGAGCAACATGGTCATCGCGCGCCGAACGTCGCGTGTCAGCAACAGGGTGATGGCCGAGACCGCAAACGACGCGGGCACGAACCGCCGGGAAAAGTTCTCGCCGACGGTCTGGATCGGGGCGCGGTCGTGCTGCGCCTGCTCGACCCGGGTGATGATGCGGCCGATGGTCGTGTTGTCGCCGACCGCGTCCGCCCGCAGGACCAACCGGCCGTTCATCACGACCGACCCGGCGTACACGATGTCGCCGACACCTGCGGTGACCGGCAGGCTCTCGCCGGTGATGGCCGACTGGTCGACGAGCGCCTCGCCGTCGATCACGGTTCCGTCGATCGGCACCGCGACGCGGTCATGGACGATGACCTCGTTGCCGACGGCCAGGGTCTCGATGCCGACTTGGATCTCGGTGCTGTCACCGAGGCGCACCCAGGCGGTGTCCTGATTGCCGCGCAGCAGATCGGAGATCGCGCGCCGAGTGCGGCGCAGCGTGAGGTCCTGCAGGAACTCGCCGATGTTGAGCAGCCACAGGACGGTCAGCGCCACGACGTTCTCCCGCAGGAGCAGGCTGGCGACCGTGGCCGCCGAGACCAGGGCATCCGTACCCGCAGACCTGCCGCCGAGCAGGGAACGGAACGCGCCCCGCAGGAATGGGTAGCCGGTGAAGACCGTGACGCCAGTCGCGAAGAGGCGACTGGTCGGACCCAGTATCGGCGCACGCCGCAGCCCGTACCGACGGATACCGAGCAGTCCCAACGCGAGGGCGCCGACGCCCATGCGGACGATGTCGGTGTTGGAGATCTCCGCCGAGTACGGCGGACGAACTGGAAGCACGTCAGCCGAAACGGTCGACGACCTATCGATCGCGGCGATCACCGCGTCGCGGTCGAGTGACTCGCTGCGATACCAGACCACGACCGACCCGGTGCGCGGGTAGGCGTGGACCACGCGCACTCCCGGCACGTCGATGACGGCCTCCTCGACGGCGACTGCGCGGATCGACGATCCGCGCAACCACTCCACACGGAGCCGCAGCCGTCCGGCCGCGTCGGATACCGGGGTTATGGCGGTCAATGGTCGTGGCTGTGTCCGGCGTCAGCGGTTCCCGGAGGGGTGGTCTCCTCGCCGATGCGCTCGCGGGCTTCGGCGACGACGTCTGCCACGGCCAGTCTCGCCGACTCCGCGGACTCCTCGGCCCTGCGGGTGCCCCGCAGGCCCCACGACGTGACGACCACGGCGGCGTCGCGGATCGGCGCCCTCGCCGCCGCCTTGCGAGCCAGGTCATAGGCGACGGCGCCCACCGCGCCGGTCACCACTGTTGTTGTCGCCTTGGCGATCAGGCCGTGTACGGGCATGTGCTTCAAGTCCTCACGTTCGTCGAATCGTCATCAACGTACTCGACCTGCGCTGCCCGGTACATGTCAGAGCGCGAGGTTACGGTATGCGCATAGATTGATGAGTCACGCGAAGTAGCGTGAGCACCACGGCAACGAATGTGACTATCGGGAGGAAGATTCGATGATCGGCGGCAATCAGGGCACGGGCGAGGGTGCGACCGGACGGCGGATCGTGGTGTTCGCGCCGGGTGACGGAAACGCCTCGTATGCAAGCACTCTGCGTCAGGTCGCGGGGATGACATCGGTGGCGTCGACGACCGACTTCGTCGGACAGGCGCTCGACATCGAGCAGACCCGCTCCGCGCAGGCCACCATCTTCGCCGAGCTCGGGGTCGCGGTGGTCGACGCCGACGCCGATCAGGCCGTCGCGCTCGACGCGATGTGCTCCGAGGACGGCGCCATCCGTTCCATCGAACCCGAACGAGTGCAACGTATCCGGACGAACGAACCGCCGGCGACGTCCGCCGATTACCTGCGAGGCTACCGAGACGGCGTGACGGATTTGTCGCAACGACTCGGGGGCACGACGACATCCGCCGCCGCGGCCGGACCGATCATCGACACCGACCAGTTCACCTGGGGTCTCATCGCAACCGGGGTGTCGACCTCCGGCGCAACGGGCGCCGGGGTCAAGGTGGCCGTGCTCGACACCGGGTTCGACCTCACCCACCCGGATTTCGTCGGCCGCTCGATCACCGCACAGTCGTTCGTCTCGGGCGAGCAGCCGCAGGACGGACACGGCCACGGAACCCACTGTGTCGGAACGTCATGCGGACCGCTCGCACCACCGACGGGTCGTCGGTACGGGATCGCGCACGGCGCCGAGATCTATGTCGGCAAGGTGCTGGGCAACGACGGCGGTGGGCCGGACGCGGGGATCCTCGCCGGCCTGAACTGGGCACTGGCCAACGGGGTGCAGATCGTGTCGATGTCGTTGGGCGCCGATGTCCGGGAGGTGTCGAAGGCCTACGAGACGGTCGGACGACGTGCGCTCGACGCCGGCACCCTCATCGTCGCGGCCGCGGGCAACAACGCCGACCGACCGTCGGATCCGGGCTTCGTCGGCGTTCCCGCGAACAGCCCCTCGATCGCCGCGGTCGGTGCTGTGGACGGGTCGTTGGCGATCGCGCCGTTCTCGGCGCGCAGTACCGCCGTGGACGGTGGCGATGTCGACATCGCCGCACCGGGTGTCGACGTCTACTCGTCCTGGCCCGTGTCCGACACGGCGCCGTCGCGCTACAACACGATCAGCGGGACGTCCATGGCGACACCGCATGTGGCGGGGATCGCGGCGCTGTGGTGCCAGACCACCGGGCGACGGGGTCGCGACCTGTGGACCACCCTGACCCAGGAGGCCCGTCGCCTCGACATCCCCGCCGCCGACGTGGGGTCGGGTCTGGTCATCGCGCCCCGCTGACGCTCCGCCGCCGAACGTGCCGAAACACCGCGCCGAACGTGCCGAAACGCTGCCCCGATCGTGCCCAAATACTGCGCCGAACGTGCCGTTCCGGGTCGCTGTGCGCTCGCGCGGTGACAAAGGCACGGTTGGTAGGGGATTCAGGCACAGTCGAAGGGTGATTTCGGCACACTCGGCGGAGGGCGCGACCGGGCGTAGAGTGCGCTCATGCCCGAGATCACCATCACCGTCGACGATGCGCACCTCGCGGCCATCGACGAGGTCGTGGCCGCGGTCCGCGCGGGTGGGGTCGAGGTGACCGGGGTGCACGCGGCGATCGGGATCATCTCCGGCACCGTGCCCGCCGATCGACGCACCGCCTTGTCGCAGATCCAGGGAGTCGGTGCTATCGAAGAGGCACCGGTGTTCCGCGCGGCACCTCCGGACTCGCCGATCCAGTGACCGCCGGGGTGTCGACGACACTCGTCGCCACCGTGGCCATCCGACTCCGCACGGCACCCCATGCGCATCCGACGATCACGACCCCACCGATGATCAACGGTGCGGTGATGGCCTCGCCGATGAGCAGTGCCGACCAGATGAGGGTCAACACCGGCTGGATCAGCTGGGTCTGACTGACCGTGGTCATCGGACCGATCGCGAGTCCCCGGTACCAGGCGAAGAAGCCGAGGAACATGCTGACCACGCCCAGGTAGGCGAATGCCGACCACTGCACCGCGCTCGCGTGCGGCGGCGAGATGACTGCGACGACGACGGTGGCCGCCGACATGGCGGGGAACGCCACCACCAGCGCCCAACTCACCGTTTGCCATGCACCGAGTTCCCGGGCGAGCAGCCCGCCCTCGGAGTAGCCGAGCGCACCGAGCACCACCGCCCCGACGAGGTAGAGGTCCCCGATGCTCGGACTGCCGAGCGAGCCGTGCGCGACGAGGGAGTATCCGACCACGGCGCAGGCACCGGCGATGCTGAACAGCCAGAACCGGCGACCGGGGCGCTCGCCGGTGCGCATCACGACGGTGGCCGCGGTGATGGCCGGAAGCAGTCCGATGATGACCGCGGAGTGGGCGGCCGTGGTGGTGGTCAGGGCCAGCGACGTCAGGACCGGGAACCCGGCCACGATCCCGATCGCCACGACGACGAGGCGCGCGACCTGAGACGAGGTGGGGAATCGCACGCGGCACACCGCGAGAGCGATCATCGCGAGGATTCCGGCGACCACCGCGCGGGCGGCACCGACGAACAGCGGGTCGAGGGCGCCGACCGCGATACGGGTGAACGGCACGGTGAACGAGAAGGCCAGTACGCCGAGGAAGCCGAACCAGACACCGGATCGTGCGGAAAGCGGTGGCACCCGCTCGCTGATAGCGCTATCGTTGCTACTCATGTCGAACGATAGCAGTACTCGGATCGCGGGTCACCTCCGTTCCCTGGTCGCCGATTCGTCCCCGGGCAGCCGGCTGCCGTCCACGCGCGTCCTGGCCGAGCGTTTCACCGCCGGGCCGGTGACGGTGCAACGGGCCATCGCCACCTTGGTGGCCGACGGTCTCGTCGAGACCCGGCCCGGCGCAGGGAACTTCGTCGTGTACCGGCCCCGTACCCGACGCACAGCCGACGTCGACTGGCAGACCACGAGTCTCGGTCCCGAACGCAGCGGTGCGTCCCCGGTGGGCTCGTCGTTGCGGCGTGTCGATCCAGAGACCATCGCGTTGCACGGTGGCTACCCGCACATGTCGCTGATGCCCATGCGGGAGGTGCGCTCGGCCCTGGCCAAGGCGAACCGGGAGGACCGCAGTTTCGAACGGCCGCCGATCGCCGGGGTCAGCGAGCTGCGGGCGTGGTTCGTCCGTGAACTCACCGGCGTCGTCGACGACGCGTGGCGGGATTCCGATGCGGTGATCACCTCCGGTGGACAGAGCGCGTTGTCGACGGTGTTCCGGGCGCTCGCCGGGCCGGGCGAGCCCATCGTGATGGAGTCACCGACCTACTGGGGTGCCATCACCGCCGCCCGACAGGCCGGTCTGGTCATCGTGCCGGTGGCCCGCACCACCGGGGCGCCGCGGCCGGAGGATCTCGACGATGCCCTGCGGTCCTCGGGTGCGCGGTTGTTCTACGCCCAACCGAACTTCGCCAATCCCACCGGCGCGCTGTGGAACCCGGCCGATCGTCGCGAGATCCTCGACGTGATCCGTTCCCGCCGGGCGTTTCTCGTCGAGGACGACTGGGCGCACGACTTCGCCATCGACGAGGCCCCGGTCCCGTTGGCGACGGCCGATTCCGACGGCCACGTCGTCTACATCCGGTCGTTGACGAAGAGCGCGTCGTTGACGCTGCGGGTGGCCGCAGTGGTCGCGCGCGGACCCGCCCGCAACCGGATCGCCAACGCGCTGGCGGTCAACGACCTCTACGTCTCGCCGCTGCTGCAGCAGGCGGCGCTGGACGTGGTGACGCGGCCGTCGTGGCGCACCCACTGCACCCGGCTGCGTCGCGAGCTCACCGAGCGTCGGGATCAGTTGGTGCGCACCATCGCCGAACACGCACCCGACCTCGAGTTGACCCACGTACCGCGTGGCGGCTTGAACCTGTGGCTGCGTCTTCCGGAGGACGCCGACGCCGAGACCTATGCGGCCCGCGCCCTGACCCGCGGGGTGTCGATATCGCCGGGTGCGGAGTGGTTCCCGGCCGGCGTGTCCGGCCCGCACATCCGGCTCAACTACGGCAGTTCGGATCCGAGCAGGTTCGCCGAGGCGGCAGGGGTCATGCAGTCGCTGCTGGGGTGAGCGATCGCCGGACCGCGGCGGTTGCCCGACTCCGACCCGAGGCCCTGGGAGTCCGATGCGCTCGCCAGGCGGCGGTCGAGCGGTGACTCCCACTCCGTCGCGCTGCGGGCGTCGAGCGCGGCCAGCCGTTCGGTGAGAGGCGGGTGCTGCGACTCGGGGCAGTTGTCGATCAGGGTCGTCAGCAGACCCCGCAGACGTCGCTGCACCTGCATCGATCCGCCGCAGAACTGGCGGATCTCGTCGGTGGCGATCGACACATAGTCGGCCCAGGAGCGCTGGTATCCACTGATCCGGGTGAAGGTGGAGCCGGCGGTGTCGGTGCGCAGGCGCGGTGCCAGCACGAGGAGCAGGTCCTCGAGGTGGTTGAGTGCCTGCACCGCGAGCCCGGGGTTGTTCACCGATGTCGACAACGCCTTGGAGGCGACGTCGACGATCGACTGCAGCGCGGCGACCGGGCTCACCGACGGTTGGTGGGTGTCGCCGAAGATCAACGTCCCCTGCAGCTGATGCGCCGGATGCTGGTGTGGGGCCAGTCCGGTCGGTGCGCCACGCACCTCGAACACCGGGCTGTCGTGAGGGACGAAGTCGCCGATCGCGGGCAGTATCGCCACCGACACCTCCCACCGGGTCGCGAGCCGCTGAATCCGCGCGAGGTCGACGGCCAGCAGGACACGCCCGTGTGCGGGGACCTGCCGCAGGCGCACCACGATCACCGGCGCCACGTCGCCGCCGGCCGGCTCAGGCGGCCGGGGAGTGCCTGTCGGCGGCTGCGTCGGCTCGGCGTCGGTGGGGGTCTCGGGGTAGCGCCGCAGGATCGCGCGGTGGCCCTCGGCGGCGATCCACCGCAGCAGGCGTTCGGAGTTCAGGACGTTACCGACCTTGGCGACGAGCATCACGAACATGACCGCACTGATCAGCGTCAGGATCATCGCGATCGCCGTGGACACCAGCGGCGCCTCGACCTTGTCGGCGCCGGGTCGGCCGCCGACCGCGATCTCCAGGGCGATGCCGAGCGCGAAGACGAACGTGGCGAGGAAGACGCCGATCGACGCGCGCATGGTGCGGTCCTGGGCGAGCATCGGGATGACGCGCACCGAGATCTGGGTCGCCCCGAACTGCATGGCCAGGGTGATGGCGGTGAACACCAATGCGGTCAGGGTGATCATCGCGCCGGCGATGACGCTGAGCAGCGTGGCCAGTGCGCCGCCGTCGATGCCGTCGACGGTGAACTGGTCGTCGGCGGTGTCGAGGGCCACCGACGCGATGACCGCGAGCCCGACCAGGGTCAGCGGCAGGCGCCACATCGGCGCCGGTCGCAGGCGCCGACGGGTGCGCTGCCACGCGATCGCGGTCGCGAGCCGGTGCGGCGGCCGTGCGGTCGTGCCGTCGATGGAGGCGGGTACCGGCGGTGGGGTGCCGACGCTCGCCGGGGTGGTCACCTCGGGTAGCCCGAACCGTCCGGAGATCGACTCCTGGACCACGATCTTGGCCCGTACCATCGGTTCGCGAAAGCGTTCCTCGCGTGCCAGGGCCCGACTGCGCTTGCCCGGATTGCGGGTGTACCGCCACCGCGCCCAGGGCGCGGCAGGACGGCTCAGGCGGATCGCGCCGACGATCAGCAGCGGGACGATGAACAACCCGACCAGACCGGTCCACAGCTTGCCCTTGAGGACGGTGATCACGGCCAGGCCCAGTTCGACGGCCAGCCAGATCGACGTCGCGACGACCGCGGCGATCGAATGGTCCTCGCGGAGTTCGCCGACGTCGCCGTCGAAACCGATGGGGCGGATGCCGAACAGGAACAGCACCACGATCGCGACCGCCACGAACACCGCGTCGATCGACGCGCGTCCCTCCTCGGCCCAGTAGACATCGCGCAGGTGTAGGACGAGAGCGAACTCGTCGAGGACGAGCGCGGTCCCGATGCCGAAGACAGACGCGAGCACACAGTTGGCGACCGGTGTCTGTTCACTCGAGAGCACGACCAGGCCGAACCCGGACAACAGCATGAACACCAGACCGAAGATGACGTGGTGGATGTGCATGCCGCCGGGGGTGACGTTGCCCGGCCACCAGGACACCTGAGCCCGGATCATCCGCACGCTGAAGCGGATGAACAGGAAGGTCAGGACGAAGGCGACGAGCAGGAAGAAGATGGGCAACCGGCCCGTGTCGACGAACCGCTCGGTGAACCAGTGCGACATCGCGAGTCTCCTGTGTACGTGGGAGAACGGTATATCGCAGCGCCGATGTGCGTGACGGGAATCGGCGGTCGGTGGCTCGGTGACCGAGAGACGGGGGGCCGCGGACTCAGCGGTCGAGAAGAGCGCTGCCGGTCCCGCCCAGCGAGATCAGGAACAGGGCGAGCAGGAACCAGCTCGCGCCCTGCCAGATCTGCCAGCGGCCCTTGGCCTGCCAGGTGCGGAACGTCCACCAGAGCGCGCCGCCGGCGCCGGCGAGGACCAGGAGCGGGAACACGATGATGATCACGAGCGGCACCGGGTCGTAGAGAAGGCCGCCCACACCGAGGAACAACGCGGCGATCACGATGACGGTGATCGCGTAGGTCGCCGCCTGGCGAAACGTGGGATCGGGCTTCTGGGTGCTGATGACTCCAGCATCCATCGGGGTCATGGGCTAGTCAAACCTCGCGCTGCGCTCCGCAGG
>NZ_JAEMTF010000021.1:15342-23899 GCF_016462415.1 Williamsia sp.
CTCCAGCATCCATCGGGGTCATGGGCTAGTCAAACCTCGCGCTGCGCTCCGCAGGATCGAACGCGGTCGCTGCGCTCCGCAGAGTCGAACGCCGTCGCTGCGCTCCGCAGGGATCACACGGTCGCGTCGGCGGACAACCCCGTGCTGCGATGGCCGAGAACGGCGACGTTGACCATCAGCGCCACCATCGCGACGGCGACGAGAGTGAACACCGCACCCGAGCCGTTCGCATCGAGGAACGGCAGCAGGATGAACGGCAGGATGCCGGTGGCGAGTTTCGACAGCGAATATGCCGCGCCCGCAGCCGTTCCCCGGATCGCGGTGGGGTAGGAGTCGGCGAGATAGACGTGGTAGGCGTTGGAGAACAGGTTGGACGCCATCGTGTAGAGCACGCCGGAGACGACGATCGCCCAGGCGGCGTCGGCGAACCCGAACCACAGTCCGAACGCCGCCATCAGTCCGGCCGAGGAGATGACCAACCATTTGCGTTCGACGCGCTCGACGATCGGGATCGCGAGAATCGACCCCAGCGGGTAACCGATGTAGGTCGCCGCCACGAACCCCAGCGATGTGACGAGATCGAAGCCCTTGTCCAGCAGGATGATGGGTGCCAGGGTCCCGAACCCGTAGTACCCGAACACCTCCAGGACCGACAGGATCCAGAGCATGATCGTCCGCCGGGTCAGCGGCGCGCGGAACAGGGCGGTCGGTGAGACCTTTTTCATCGGCGTGATCTGCAGGTGCCGATCGGGCTCGGCCAGGACGTGTCCGGCGTCGATGGCCTGTTTCTCGAAGCGTCGGCAGATCTCGTCGGCCTCGTCGTGGCGGCCCTGCGTCTCCAGCCACCGCGGCGACTCGGGCAGACCGCGCCGCACGAACCACACCGCGAACGAGCCCAGTGCGCCGAACACGAACAGCCACCGCCACCCGTCGACCCCGAGCGGTTCCAGTGGCACCAGCCACCGCGCCAGCAGGCCGACGGTCGGCACCCCCAGGAACGCGACCGTGTAGGCCCACGAGATGAACTTGCCCCGCATGTTCTTGGGCAGCAGGTCGGACAGATACGAGTCGGCCAGGGCGAACTCGGCGCCGATACCGACGCCGGCGATGAAACGGGTGATGACCAGGAACGTCGCGTTGGGGCTGAACGCGCCGAG
The DNA here is from genome assembly GCF_016462415.1 of Williamsia sp. Lineage (GTDB taxonomy): Bacteria > Actinomycetota > Actinomycetes > Mycobacteriales > Mycobacteriaceae > Williamsia_A. Next base: position 16,500 of record NZ_JAEMTF010000021.1, read on the forward strand.
CAGTGAGAACGCCGAGTACACGGCGAGGTTGATCATGAACGCGCGGCGCCGGCCCACCCGGTCGGCGTATCGGCCCATCACGGCAGCACCGAGGAACTGGCCCAGGAACGCTGATCCGAGGAGCAGGTTCAGCTCGGTCCGGCTCAGGTCGAGGTCGGTCCGCAGCACCGACGAGATGGTCGCGGCCAGGAAGTTCTCGTAGAGGTCGAAGAACAGCCCGAGCCCGATGACGCCGGTGGCGACCCAGTGCGCACGCACGATCGGCAGGCGGTCGAGACGCGCTGCGACGCTCACCGCGGGGGTCTGGAGATCAGTCACTTCGACAGACTAATGACCGCTGTGGTGGTGCGGTCGGGGACGGGGTACGAGCCGCGAATCCGCTCCACTTGTGTAGAAACGCTCCGGTTGTAGGTGGAGCGTTTGGCGAGAAGTGGAGCGTTTGTCGGTGGGGTGGGAAGAGCCGCTGATTGTGCCGAAAGCGCGCACCGAGTGTGCGTTGTTTGGCTGTTTGCTCGCGTCTGGTGGCGAGCACACTCGATGGCGCTTTCCGCACAGTCAGCACGTGGAATCCGCTCCACTTCTGGTGAAACGCTCAGGTTGTAGGTGGAGCGTTTCGTGGAAAGTGGCGCGTTTCGCCGGGGTGCCGGCATTCTCGTACTTCAATGTCACTTGAGGTCGGCGTAGGGTGCTCGGCATGCCACCGAAGAATCTCGAACTGACCGTCGGGGAGTTGGCCCAGCGAGCCGGCGTCGCGCCGTCGGCGGTGCGTTTCTACGAGGACAAGGGACTGATCTTCAGTCGCCGCACCTCGGGTAACCAACGCCGGTACCACCGCGCGATGTTGCGTCGGGTCGCGTTCATCCGTGCTTCCGCAGCCGCGGGTATCCCGCTGACGAAGATCGGTGAGGTGCTCGCGGTGCTGGGCACCACGGAGTCCCCGACGCCACGGATGTGGGAGAAGGCGTCGAAGCAGTGGATCGACGACATCAACGAGCGCATCGAGTTGCTCGAGCACATGCGTGACCTGATGGGCTCGTGCGTGGGATGCGGATGCCTGTCGATGAGCAGTTGCAAGCTGCTCAACCCCGACGACGTCGCCGCCGCAACCGGTCCGGGCGCCTCACGCCTGCGGGTGCCGCGCGAGAACTGACGAACGCCTCAGGCGTTGTCGGCGCCGGCCTCGAGGTCGGCGACGACGATCTTGCGCATCTGCAGCATGGCCTGCATCGCGCCGTTCGCGCGCGTCGGGTCAGGGTCGGACAGCAACTCGTACAACCGCTTCGGCACGATCTGCCAGCTGAGACCGAACCGGTCCTTGAGCCACCCGCACTGCGACTCCTCGCCGCCGACGACGAGCTGATCCCAGTAGTGGTCCACCTCGGCCTGATCGGCGCAGGAGATCACCAGCGAGGCTGCCTCGGTGAACCGGAAATCGGACGGGTAGTTCAGCGCCATGAACCGCTGACCGGCGAGTTCGAACTCGGCCGAAAGCACCGGGCCGTCGGGCGACGATCGGTTCACCCCGTGCACCGTCGCATCTGCGAAGACCGACGTGTACAGCTCGAGCGCCTCCTCGAGATTCTCGTTGAACCACAGGGACGGGGTGATCGATGCCATGAATACTCCTCGGACGCGGGTGGGTGCTCACCGTACAGACCCGCCGAGGCGCCCGAACTCATCGTTGCGTCTACGACACCACGTGCGCGTCGGCGAGGTCGAGGACCTCGTCGATGACCGCGAGCGCGTCGGTCAGCTCGTCGTCGGATGTGGTCAACGGCGGCGCGACGTGGATCCGGTTGAAGTGTGTGAAGGGCCAGACGCCCCTGCCCTTGCACGCCGCGATCAGCTCGGCCATCGGCGCCGCGTCGGGACCGGAGGCGTTGAACGGGACCAACCCCTCCCGGGTCTCCGGGTTACGGACGAGTTCGATCGCCCAGAAGAACCCCATCCCGCGGATCTCGCCGACCGACGGATGGTTCGCCGCGATCTTCGACAGTGTCGGCCGGATCAGGTCCTCACCGGTCGCACGGACCCGGTCGATGACACCGTCGGCCTCGAACGCCTTGATCGACGCGACGCCGGCGGCGCACGCCAACGGGTGGCCGCTGTAGGTCAGGCCACCCGGATAGGGCACGTCGTCGAAGTGCTGCGCCACCCGCGATCCGATGACGACCCCGCCGAGCGGGACATAGCCGGAGTTGACGCCCTTGGCGAAGGTGATCAGGTCCGGGGTGACCCCGAAGGCGTTGACGCCGAACCACTCTCCGAGGCGTCCGAACCCGACCATGACCTCGTCGGCGATGTAGATGATGCCGTACTCGTCGCACAGTTCGCGGACACCCGCGAGGTACCCCGGCGGCGGGACCAGGACACCGTTGGTGCCGATGACCGTCTCGATGATGATCGCGGCGATGCTGTTCGGGCCCTGCAACTCCACGACCATCCGCAGATGCGCCAGGGCCGCGGCCGCCTCGGCCTCGACCGAGTCGGTGGCCCACGGTGAGCGATACGGATACGGGCCGAAGAACCGGACGACGTCGCCGCCGGTCGGTTCGGCGCGCCAGCGTCGCGGATCGCCGGTGAGACCGATGGTGGTCCCGGACGCCCCGTGGTACGAGCGGTACATCGAGAGCACGGTCGAGCGGCCGGTGACCACGCGCGCCATCCGCACCGCGTGCTCGTTGGCCTCGGCGCCGGCGTTGGTGAAGAACACCTTGTCGAGGTCGCCCGGTGCCCGCTCGGCGATGAGTCGCGCCAGCTCGCCGCGGACGTCGTTGCCGAACGCGGGGGAGATGGTGGGCAGTGTCTTCGCCTGCTCGCAGATCGCCTCGACGATCGCCGGGTGGCCGTGCCCGGCGTTGACGTTGACCATCTGGGAGCCGAGGTCGAACCAGCGGTTGCCGTCGTAGTCCCAGAACCACGATCCCTGCGCGCCCGCGATGGGCACCGGATCGATGTGGGCCTGCGCCGACCACGAGTGGAAGACGTGGGCGCGGTCGTCGGCGCGGACCTGTGCCCCGGCCGCGGGGTCGATGTGATTGTCAGCCATGGTCCCAGTGTCCCCCGTCTCCGACGATGCTCATGGCGCGGTGTCGATCGCGGTCACCTGATCGGCCAGTGCGGGCATGACCCGTTCGCCATAGGCCTCGAGGGTCGCCGTCTTGGCGTCGTGCTGTAGGTAGATCGAGAACTGGTCGACGCCGAGCGCACGGAGTTCGGCCAGGCGTGCGACATGGGTCTGGGCGGAGCCGATCAGGCAGAACCGGTCCACGATCTCGTCGGGCACGAAGTCGGCGTGGCTGTTGCCCACGCGACCGTGGCGGTTGTAGTCATAGCCGGTACGCCCGGCGATGTAGTCGGTGAGCGCGGCCGGGACGTCGGATCCGGTGCCGTAGCGGGCGACGATGTCGGCGACGTGGTTGCCGACCATGCCGCCGAACCAGCGGCACTGATCGCGTGCGTGGGCGATGGCCTCGGGGGAGTCGTCGGCGGTGACGTAGGCGGGGGCGGCGACGCAGAACGTCACCGTCGACGGATCCCGCCCGGCCGACTCGGCCGCCGCACGCACCTTCTCGATCATCCAGGCGGCGATGTCGGGATCGCCGAGCTGCAGGATGAACCCGTCGGCGACCTCCCCGGTGAGGGCCAACGCCTTCGGACCGTATGCGGCGACCCAGACCTCCAGCGACGACCCGGTGCTCCACGGCAACCGGACCTTGCTGCCCTCGTGCTCGACCGCGCGGGAGTTGGCCAGTTCGCGGATGACCTCGATCGACTCGCGCAGCGTCGCCAACGTCGTCGGTGAGCCGCCCAGGGCCCGCACCGCGGAGTCGCCGCGGCCGATGCCGCAGATCGTGCGGTTGCCGTACATCTCGTTGAGCGTCGCGAACGTCGACGCGGTGACCGTCGGGTCCCGGGTGGCCGGATTGGTCACCATCGGCCCGACGATCACCTTGCGGGTGGCGGCCAGGATGGCCGAGTGGATGACGTAGGGCTCCTGCCACAGCAGGTGCGAGTCGAAGGTCCACACGTGGGAGAACCCGAGGTTCTCCGCCCGCACGGCGAGCTCGACCACGCGTGACGCGGGCGGATTGCACTGCAGCACAACACCGAAATCCATGTCTGATGACCCCTAGCTCTCGTCTGGTCCAGCTCCGCTGCGCTTCGTGTCCGTCAGATCAGGTTCTGCGACAGGCCGCGTTTGACGAACGAGCCGTGGGTTCTGGTGCCGTGGTAGGCGCCGTCGTCGATGATGACACGACCGCGCGAGATGACGGTGTCGACGTGGCCGTCGATCTCGAAGCCCTCGTATGCGGAGTAGTCCATGTTCATGTGGTGCGTCTTGTCGACGCCGATGCTCGTGTGTCCGTTCGGGTCGTAGATGACGATGTCGGCGTCGGCGCCGGGGGAGATCACGCCCTTGCGTGGGTACATCCCGAACATGCGCGCGGGTGTCGTACAACAGATGTCCACCCAGCGTTCGAGCGAGATCTTGCCGTCCTTGACGCCCTGGAACATCAGATCGATCCGGTGTTCCACCGACCCGATGCCGTTGGGGATCTTCGCGAAGTTCCCCACGCCCATGTCCTTCTGGTCCTTCATGCAGAACGGGCAGTGGTCGGTGGCCACCGTCGTCACGTCGCCGGTGCGGATGTAGCGCCACAGTTCGTCCTGGTGGCCCTCCGCACGTGGGCGCAGGGGAGTCGAACAGACCCACTTCGCCCCCTCGAAACCCGGTGCGCCGAGCTGCTCCTCGAGGGACAGGTACAGATACTGCGGGCACGTCTCGGCGAACACGTTCTGCCCGTTGCCGCGAGCCGTCGCGATCTGTTCGAGGGCCTGCTTGGCCGAGACGTGCACGACGTAGAGCGGCGCCTTGGTCAGATGGGCCAGCATGATCGCCCGGTGGGTGGCCTCCTCCTCCATCTGCCAGGCGCGCGAGGTGCCGTGGAAATAGGGGGCGGTGTCACCGCGGGCGAGCGCCTGCTCGACCAGCACGTCGATCGCGATCCCGTTCTCCGCGTGCATCATCATCAGCGCACCGAGTTCGGCCGCGGACTGCATCGCCTGCAGGATCTGCCCGTCGGTGGAGTAGAAGACACCCGGGTAGGCCATGAACAGTTTGAAACTCGTGATGCCCTCGGCGACGAGCTCGGACATCGCCTTGAGAGAGTCGCTGTCGACGCCGCCGATGATCTGATGGAAGCCGTAGTCGACGGCGCAGTTGCCCGCCGCCTTCTCGTGCCACGCGGCGACGGTGTCCTGCAACCGCATCCCCGGGTTCTGTACGGCGAAGTCGACGATGGTCGTCGTGCCGCCCCACGCCGCGGCGCGGGTGCCCGTCTCGAAGGTGTCGGAGGCGAACGTGCCACCGAACGGCATCTCCATGTGGGTGTGGGCGTCGATGCCGCCGGGGATCACGTAGCGCCCGGTCGCGTCGATCGAGCGGTCGGCGCTCGCCGCGAGATCGGCACCGAGGGCGGTGGATCCGGGAGCAACGACCGCGACGATGGTCTCGTCGGAGATCAGGACGTCGAGGGGTTGGGCGCCGGTGGTCGACACCACCGTCCCGCCATGGATGAACGTCGTCGGCACTGTGGTGTCCCTTCGATCGAGGAGAGCGGATGTCAGGGGGCGGTGAGCGGGCCGTAGGCGTCGGGTCTGCGGTCGCGATAGAAGGCCCACCGGTTGCGCACCGACTCGATGAGGCCCAGGTCGAGGTCGCGCACGATGAGTTCGGGGTCGGTGTCGGAACCGGCCTCCCCCACGAACTTGCCCTCGGGGTCGACGAAATAGCTGGTGCCGTAGAAGTCGTTGTCGCCGTACTCCGCCTCGACGCCGACGCGGTTGATGGCCGCGACGAAGTACTCGTTGGCGACGGCCGCCGCAGGCTGTTCGAGCTTCCACAGGTAGCTCGACAGGCCGCGACTGGTGGCCGACGGGTTGTAGACGATCTGCGCGCCCGCGAGGCCGAGCGCGCGCCAGCCCTCGGGGAAATGGCGGTCGTAACAGATGTAGACACCGACCTTGCCGACGGCGGTGTCGAAGACCGGCCAGCCGAGGTTGCCGGGACGGAAGTAGAACTTCTCCCAGAAGCCGGGCAGTTGTGGGATGTGGTGTTTGCGGTACTTGCCGAGCAGGGTGCCGTCGGAATCGATCACCACCGCGGTGTTGTAGAGGAATCCGCCCTGTTCGCGCTCGTAGATCGGGACGACCATCACCATCGACAGTTCTCTCGCGAGCTCGCAGAAGGTGTCGGTGGTGGGGCCGGGTATCTCCTCGGCGAACGCGTAGTACTTCTCCTCCTGCACCTGGCAGAAGTACGGCGCGTCGAAGACCTCCTGGAACCCGATGATCTGTGCGCCCTGCAGCGCCGCTTCCCGCGCGTAATCGACGTGGGCTTTGATCATCGTCTCGCGCTCGCCGGTCCAGGATGTCTGGACGATCGCGGCACGGACGGTCTGCTCGTTCATCCCCAGATTCTGCGCCCAGACACGTTTCTGCGGCATTGCATTGGGGTAAAACGATCTCCGCTCTCGTGGCGGGGCGTCCGGCTCAGCGGGTCACTCGGTGGCGAGCCGGAGTCCGAACGCCACCAGCGCCGCGCCCGTGACTGCGTCCATGGTCCGACGAATACGTCTGCGGGTGAACATCTCTCGCGCCCGGTCGACACCGAAGATGACCACCCCGAGGTAGGCGGTGCCGATGATCGGGAAGCTCACCGCGTAGATGGCGATCGCCGCGAGGCTGGGGTCGCTGCCGAGGAACTGTGGCAGCACGGCCAGGTAGAACGCGATGACCTTGGGGTTACAGATGTTCGACACGAACCCCTGGCGCCACCCCGCGATCGCCGAGGACGAGCCGCTGCGTACCGCGGTGTCGTCGTCGTACTCCCCGCGCCGGGCGCTGCGCAGTGCCTGGAAGGCCAGGAACAACAGATATGCGGCGCCCACGTACTTCACGGTGAGGAACAGCGGTTCGATCGTCACGATCAGCACCCCGAGGCCGGCCGCCGCCGCGGTGCTCTGCACGACGTTGGCGGTGCTGATGCCGAACAGACACCAGCCGCCGCGCCGTCGTCCGCCCTGCAGGGTGTTCTTGATCGCGACCGCGGTGTCGGGGCCGGGAAGCAGCGTCAGCAACGCCGCCAGAGCGAGGAACGCACCATAGGAAGCCCAGTTCATGCGGGCCACGATAGGGCCTGCTCGCGCTGCCCCCAAGCCGTGGACGGCCACGGGGTCCGCGCCGCCGGCGGTGCGAGGCCAGAGTCAGCATTCTTTCCCGCTCACCGGGAAAGATTGCTGACCATCTCGGGGCGATGGGGAACGGCGCGTCGGAAGTACCGCACCGTCGTCGACACGAGCGACAGCACCGCGAGGCCCATGATCGCGGCGTAGATC
>NZ_JAEMTF010000021.1:23999-52760 GCF_016462415.1 Williamsia sp.
CACCGTCGTCGACACGAGCGACAGCACCGCGAGGCCCATGATCGCGGCGTAGATCTGCAGCGCCGTGTCGCCCTGGCCGGATGTGTAACCGCCGCCGCCGCGTGATCCGCCCATGCCGCCACCGGGTCCCTGACCACCCGACCCCTGCCCGCCTGGTCGCTGACCGATCCCGCCCGGACCACCACCGGGCATGCCGGCTCCGCCCTGCCCGCCGGTCGGACGATCACCGGCCTGGCCCGGCGCGCCGCCGAACCCGCGCCCGCCACCCCCGGCCTGGTCCCCGGTCAGTGAGTCGAGATACCCACCGAAGGAGGCGATCTGGATGAGCAGCGGGATGATCCAATACCGCATGGGCAGATAGAACGCGACGATCACGCTCAGCACCTCGGCCAGGTAGAAGTAGCGCTCGTGCATGGCGGGCAGGAAGAACGGGACGACGAGCGCACTCGTGGTCACCGCCAGCAGGATCATGGTGTCGTCCAGCATCGGTTTGCGCCGCAAGGCGTAGAGCAGTGCGGCGACGGTCAGCACGCAGACCACACCGATCCCGACGTAGGCGATCCAGGAGACGTTGCCGCCCAACGAGATCCACTGGTACAGATTGGGTGCGCCGAGGGTGAGCTGCTTGTAGGACCCGGTCTGGCTGACGTACACCGAGAGCACTTCGCCGATCGGGGCGCCCACCAGCAACGGCGGTATGTCGAGCAGCAGCATCACCGCCGGGATGGCGAGCAGCGACCGCCACGGGATGACACGGCGCACCACCAGGAACGCCACGACCGGGATCAGGAAGATCGCCTGCAGCTTGAACGAGAGCGCCAGGCCGATGAAGATGCACGCCCACCACGGCCGCCGCCGGAGCAGGAAGTAGACCCCGCCGACGGCGAACGCCGAGTAGATGCCGTCGGCCTGGCCCCAGTACGAACTGTTCGCGACGACCGTCGGCAGGAACAGGATCATCCCGAACGCCAGGGCGCGCACCCAGAACGCCGGATAGCGGATCCCGACGATGCGGTAGGCGAAGGCGGCCAGCGCGAAGTCGAACGCGATGGAGATGCCCTTGATCCCGACCAGCGCCGGGATGTGCAGGTAGGTGAGGATCGCGATCAGGTACAGGTAGGGGTAGTTGTAGTCGGCGAACGACTCCTTGAACGCCGCGAACCCACCGTTGTCGGCGATGTGGGTGTACCAGCGGTCGAGGAACGCCGTGAAGTCCAGACTGCGGTGGTCGAGGAACACCAGCCGCAGCCCGAGGGCCGCGGCGGCGATCACGACGAGAACGCCGATCCGGACGAGGCGCGAGCGCATGGACGAGCCGGCCGCCTGCGCCGTGTCGGGTGCGGCGCGCGGCGGCGGCACAGTGGTGATGGTGGCGGGGGTGGCCATCGAATTCCTCTTTCACACGTGGTCGGTGCGGCCAGCGTGTCCGACTCACCTGAAGAGTCGGTGTGGTGTGCCCACGGAACTGCTGGGAGGTGACGGCTCGTAGGCTGGGCGGCGTGAGCACAACAACCGTTGCGGTGGCGCTCGGCAGTGGCGGTGCCAGGGGCTACGCCCACATCGGGGTCCTACAGGTGCTGGAGGAACGCGGCTACGAGATCGTGGCCATCGCCGGGTCCTCGATGGGCGCGCTCATCGCGGGCCTGCACGCGGCCGGCCGGCTCGATGAGTACACGTCGTGGGTCACCGGGCTCAACCAGTTCGACGTGGTGCGGTTGATGGACGTCTCCCTGTCGGCGCCCGGTGTCATCCACGCGGTCAAGATCCTGGACAAGGTTCGCGAGATCCTGGGTGAGGTGCAGATCGAGGACCTCCCGATCCCGTTCACCGCGGTCGCCACCGACCTCACCGCGGGCCGCGCGAAATGGTTCCAGCGCGGTCCGGTGGACACCGCGATCCGCGCGTCGATCGCCATCCCCGGTGTCATCACGCCGTTCGTGCTCGACGGTCGCGTCCTCGTCGACGGCGGCATCCTCGACCCGGTGCCGATCGCCCCGCTGGCCGCGGCCGGTGCGGACCTCATCATCGGGGTCGACCTCGGGGCGGACACCGGCGGGATCGACGCCGAGAGCCACGAGCCCGCCCACTCGGTGCCCGGCGCGATGGACATGATCCGACGGACCGCATCGCCGCTGCTCGAACGAGATTTCGTCAAGTCCATCGTCGACCGGTTCGCCGGCGACCCTGGCGCCGACGACGCTTCGGAGGTGGACCCCGACGGCGTGGCCGCGGTCGCGGAGACGCCGGAACAGGAGTCCCGGGTGATCGCCTCCCCGTCGGACGACTCGGCCCTGCGCAAACTCAGCCGCTTCACGGTGATGGACCGGTCGCTCGACATCATGCAGGAGGCGCTGGCCCGCTATCAGCTCGCCGCGTTCCCGCCGGACGTGCTGATCGAGGTCCCGCGCACCGCCATCCGCAGCCTGGACTTCCACCGGGCCACGGAGATGATCGAACTCGGTCGATCGCTCACCGAGCACGCGCTCGACGAGCAACAATCCCGTAGGTGGTGAGTGCGCACCCCGACATCGGGTTCCGGCCCCTGACGCGAGACGACTTCGGTGCGCTCGCCCGCTGGCTGGCGACTCCCGACGTCGCCCGGTGGTGGCATCAGGAATTCGACGCCGCCGCCCTCGAGCGCGATTTCGGGCCGGGGATCGACGGCGCCGAACCCGGCGACAACCTGGTCGTTCTCGCCGACGGGGTGCCGATCGGCCTGGTGCAACGGTGCCGGATCGCCGACTATCCCGAATACCTGCGCGAGTTCGAGCCCGTCATCGGTGCGGTGCCACCGACCGCCTACACGATCGACTACCTCATCGGGGTCCCGGAACTGATCGGGCGTGGCCTCGGGCCCGCGATCATCTCGTCGGTCAGCGCCGACACCTTCGACCGCCACGACGACGCCCAGATGCTGCTGGTGCCCGTGGTGGCCGCAAACCGTCGGTCGTGGCGGGCTCTGGAGAAGGCCGGCTTTCGCATCGTCGCCAGCGGAGATCTCGTGCCCGACAACCCGATCGACGACCCCGCCCACCACATCCTGCGACTCGAGCGGCCGGGGGCCGCCGCTCGGTGAACCGGTGGGTCGTCTCGGTTCAGCCGAGGTGGCGGGCGAGGAACTCGGCGGTGCGCGGGCTCGCCGGTGCGGTGAAGATCTGCTCCGGCGGACCGGACTCCTCGATGCGACCGTCGGCCATGAACACGATGCGGTCGGCCACCTCGCGGGCGAACGTCATCTCGTGGGTGGCCATCACGATCGTCATCCCGTCCGCGCGCAGACCCCGGATGACGTCGAGCACCTCACCGACGAGCATCGGGTCGAGCGCCGAGGTGATCTCGTCGAGCAGCAACACCTGCGGGTCCATCGCGATCGCGCGGGCGAGCGCCACCCGTTGCTGCTGCCCACCCGACAGCGAATCCGGGTAGGCGCCGGACTTCTCCGCCAACCCGACCCGCTCGAGCAGGGCGTGCGCCCGGGCGCGGGCGTCGGAGGTGGGGACACCGCGCGCCTTGATCGGACCGAGCGTGATGTTGCGCAGAACCGACAGATGCGGGAACAGGTTGTAGGCCTGGAAGACGATCCCGATCGAGCGTCGTACCTCGTCGACGTCGACGCGCGGGTCGGTGATGTCGCGACCGTCGAGCCAGATGTCGCCGTCGTCGAGGACCTCCAGCAGATCCAGGCAGCGCAGCAGCGTCGACTTGCCCGATCCGGACGCGCCGATCAGACAGACGACCTCGCCCTGTCCGACGGTGAGGTCGATGCCACGCAGGACGTCGTTGCCGCCGAACGACTTCCGGATCGCCACCGCGCGCAGCAACTCGGTCGTCGGTGTCGAGTCCTTCTCGGTCCCGGTCATCACAGACCACCGTCGCGACGCATCGAGCGCACCGTCAGATAGTCGGTGAGGCGGGCCAGCGGAATCGTGGCGACGATGAAGAAGCAGGCCGCGACGACGTACGGGGTGAAGACGAAGTCGCGGCCGGAGATCACCTGAGCGGCGCGCAACGACTCCACCAGACCGATCGTCGAGAGCAGCGCGGTGTCCTTCTGCAGCGACACGAAGTCGTTGAGCAGCGGGGGAGCGACCCGTCGCAACGCCTGCGGCAGGATCACGTGCCGCAGGGTCTTCCCGTAGGACAGGCCGATCGCGCGACCACTGGCCCACTGCGACGGGTGCACCGACAGGATTCCGGCCCGGATGACCTCGGCGATGTACGCGCCGTAACTGAGCGTCAGTGCGATGACACCGAGCCAGAACAGGCTCGTGGGCAGTCCGCTCAACTCGAGCGCCGGGATGCCGAAACCGACCAGCAGGACGATGAGCAGCGTCGGCGTGCCGCGGAAGATGTCGGTGTAGAGCACCGCGACGAGCTTGATCGGCGCGAGCGCGGGGCTGGGGATGACCCGGATGATCGCGACCACGAGACCGAGCACGAGGACGAACACCTCGACGACGAGGAACAGGCGGATGTTGAGCCAGAACGACCTCGCGACGTCGGGGAACGATCCCATGGCGTCGTCCCAGTCGAAGAACGTGGCGTGCACCCGGTCCCAGCCGGGGGAGGAGATCACCACCGCGATGACGACGCCGAGCACGACGACCGTCGAGATCGCGGCGATGGCGGCCCGCGTCCGCGTCCGGCGACGTCGGTACCGCTGCCGCTCGAGTTGGCGTTCGCTGAGCGGCGTCGCGCCGGATGTCACTTCAGTTCGGGAACGTTGGTCGCCTGGGTCAGCCACTGATCCTGGAGCTTGCCCAGCGTGCCGTCGGAGTTCAACGCGTCGACCGCGGCGGTGACGCACGGCGTGAGCTTGCTGCCCTTCGACAGCAGCAGTCCGAACCGTTCCTGCTCACCCTTCGTCGGCTGGAACTCGCCGACGATCGTGGCGCCGGTGATCTCCGCCGATGTCAGGTAGTAGGCGGTCGGCAGGTCGGCGACGATCGCGTCGACCTGCTTGTTCTGCAGGGCCTGCCCGGCCTTGGAGGTGTCGTCGTAGACCAGCGGCGCGGTGGTCGGCGCGATCTGGTCGATGGCGGTGAGCGAGGTGGTGGCGATCTGGGCGCCGAGTTTCGCGCCCTTGAGAGCGGCCATCGACGTCGCGCCCGCGAACGGGGAGTCCTTCAGCGTGATGATCGCCTGCGAGGCCGAGTAGTACGGGCTGGAGAAGTCCACGGCCTTGGCCCGCTGCGCGGAGATCGAGAACTGGTTGATGTCGAAGTCGAAGTCCTTCTTCCCGGGCTGGATGACCTGGTTGAACCCCGCCTTGGTCCACTTGACCTGGTTCTTCGTGAATCCGAGCTTGCCGGCCACGGCGTAGGCCACCGCCGATTCGAAACCCTTGCCGTTGGTCGGGTCGTTGTCGCTGAACCACGGCTCGTAGGCCGGGTCGTCGGTGGCGACGGTCAGCGTTCCCTTCGCCACGACCGGCAGGGTGGCGGGCTCACACCTCGACAACGACGTCGATGCCGAACCGGACGCGCCGCCGGTCGAGTCGGAGGTCGGAGAACATGCGGCGGTGAATGCGAGGGCCAACACAGCGATGGCGGCCAGGCCGCGCGAGGTCGAGATGGTCATCTGCCAGATCGTAGGGAACGGGCGGCGGTTTGGTGCAACGCCGGGCGATGGTCGACTATCGGATACATGCCGATGACGTCGAATCCGGGTCCACGATGAGACAGATCCCTCGCGGGATCTGGGTTCTGCTCGCCGCCAACTTCGTCATCGCGCTCGGCTACGGACTGATCGCCCCGGCTCTCCCGAACTTCGCCCGCAGCTTCGACGTGTCGGTCGCCGCGGCGACGGTCATCGTCTCGGCCTTCGCGATGATGCGCCTGCTGTTCGCCCCCGCCAGCGGCAAGTTGGTGTCGCTGCTCGGCGAGCGACGGATCTACCTCACCGGTCTGCTCATCGTGGCGGCCTCGACCCTGGCGTGCGCCTTCGCCCAGAACTACTGGCAGCTGTTGATCTTCCGCGGCCTCGGCGGCATCGGGTCGACGATGTTCAGCGTCTCCGCGCTGGCATTGCTCATCCGACTCTCGCCGGCGGATCTGCGCGGTCGCGTCTCCGGCTTCTTCAGCGGTGGCTTCCTCCTGGGCAACATCACCGGCCCGCTCATCGGTGCGGCGCTGGTGAGTTACGGCCTGCGCCTGCCGTTCGTGGTCTACGCCGTCGCCCTGCTGATCGCCTCGGCGGTCGTGGCCACCCAGCTGCGCGGGGTCGGCGGTCGCCCGGTCGCCGGTTCCGGGCCGGTCATCGACCCCATCGGTTTCCGGGAGGCCCTGCGGGACAGAACCTATCGGGCGATTCTCGCCTCGAGCTTCACCCAGGGTTTCGCCAGTCAGGGCGTGCGGGTCGCGCTCGTGCCGCTCTACATCGTCTACGGACTCGACGAGTCCAGTGCGTGGTCAGGGGTGGTGCTCGCGGTCTACGCCGCGGGCAACGTCGCGTCCATCGTCGTCGCGGGCCGACTGTCGGACCGCTACGGCCGCAAACCGATCATGCTGCCCGGCCTCGCCCTGATGTCGGGTGCGACGCTGGTTCTCGGCTACAGCGGATCCCTGTGGCTGGCCGGGGTTCTGAGCTTCGTGGCCGGCACCGGGTCGGGTCTGTTCGCCCCCACCCATCAGGCGGCGCTGGCCGACCTGCTCGCCAAGCGCGGTCAGGGTGGCACCGCGCTCGCCGCGTTCCAGATGATCTCCGACGTCGGCGCGGTCAGCGGACCGATCCTCGCGGGGTTGATGGTCGACCACGCAGGCGGTTACGGTCCGGCGTTCCTGCTCACCGGCGCAGTCCCGCTGGTGGCCTTGGCGTTGTGGTCGGTCGCCCGGGAGACCGCCCCGGTGCGCACGGGGGAGGCGGTCGACACGCCCGTCATCTCCGCGGTCCCACCCGCGCCCGACTGCGACGCGACGATCGAGCCGCCCCGTCGGTGAGCGGCGACGCGCCGCGCCGACGATTACCGTGTTCGCATGAGTGATCAGAGCGGATCTGCCATCGATCCCGGATCGGCGCCACCTCTCGGTGCGAATTCCGAGGTGGGCCGGCTCCGCAGCGTGATGTTGCACCGCCCGGGTGACGAGCTCCGTCGGCTGACCCCGCGCAACAGCGACCAGCTCCTCTTCGACGGGCTGCCCTGGGTGGACCGGGCGCAGGAGGAACACGACACGTTCGCACAGGTGCTGCGCGATCACGACGTCGAGGTGTTGCTGCTCGGCGACCTGCTGCGCCAGACCATCGAGCTCAGCGGAGCCGCACGGATGCAGGGCATCGCCGCGGCGGTCAACGCGCGCCGTCTCGGGCATCACCTCGCCCAGGAACTCGCGGGCCACCTGCGCACCCTGGCGCCCGCCGACCTGGCCACGATCCTCATGGCGGGCATGACGTTCGACGAGATGCCCGAGAGCCCGGCCGCGGCGCGGGCGTCGCTGGTGCGCCGGATGCATCACGGTGTGGAGTTCGCGATCGACCCGCTACCCAACCTGCTGTTCACCCGGGACAGCTCGTTCTGGATCGGTACCCGGTTCGCGATCACCACCCTGGCGCTGCCCGCGCGGATCCGCGAGACCTCGTTGACCGACCTGATCTACGCCCACCACCCGCGGTTCCGGGGGGCCCGTCGGGCGTACGAGTCGCACAGTGCCCCGATCGAGGGCGGCGACATCCTGCTGATGGCGCCGGGGGTGGTCGCGGTCGGTGTCGGTGAGCGGACCACGCCCGCGGGTGCGGAGGCGCTGGCGCGCAGTCTGTTCGACGACGGACTCGCACACACGGTGCTGGCGGTCCCCATCGAACAGCGTCGCGCCTCGATGCACCTCGACACGGTGTGCACCATGGTCGACACCGACGCGGTGGTGATGTATCCGGTGATCCAGGACTCCCTGTCGGCGTTCACGATCCGGATGGACGACGGGGCGCCGACCGTCTCGGGACCGGCGCCGTTCGTCGAGGCAGCCGCCGACGCCATGGGTATCGGCAAGCTCCGGGTCATCGACACCGGACTCGATGCGGTGACCGCCGAACGCGAGCAGTGGGACGACGGCAACAACACCCTGGCGATCTCGCCCGGCGTCGTGGTGGCCTACGACCGCAACGTCGAGACGAACCGTCGCCTGCGGGATTCGGGCATCGAGGTCCTGACCATCGCGGGCAGTGAACTGGGCTCCGGCCGGGGTGGTCCGCGCTGCATGTCGTGCCCGGTCGCGCGCGATCTGCTGTGACGGGGCGTCGATGAACATCACCATTGATCCGGATTCCGCCGAACCGCCCTACGAGCAGGTGCGGCGGCAGGTCATCGAGCTCGTCGGCAGGGGCGAGTTGTTGGTGGGTTCGAAACTGCCGACCGTGCGCGCCCTCGCCGCGGAGCTGTCCATCGCACCGAACACCGCGGCGCGGGCCTACCGCGAACTGGAGACGGCCGATGTCATCGAGACGAGGGGGCGCAACGGGTCGTTCGTGAAGGCGCGATCTGATTCCGCGGCAGCGAGAGCGCAGCGCATGACCGTGTCGCACGTCGCTGAGCTCCGAGGGATGGGCATCGACGACCATGCGATCGCCGAGATGATCGCGACCGCGTTGAAACGCCCCTGAGCTGCGCCTGAGCGCTGACTGAGAGGCGCCTGAGGCCGACCGGTGCGCACTGTGACTGTTACGAGTCGATGTCCATTCGTCGACTCGTTTGAATGTCTGAACCAAAGCCTGCGACAGTAAAGGGATGGTTACGACTACAGAAACTCGGTTGTCAGGGGATGGTGGTGACACCGGAACCCGTGATCCACGGTCATCTGAGCCCAGCGCGCTGCGCGTGGACTTCGTCGTCTTCGGCGTCACCGCCGCCCTGATCGTCGGGTTCCTGATCTGGGGTCTGGTCGACAAGGCCGGCCTCAAGGACGTGACGGCCAACATCCTCGGTTGGATCACGGACAACCTCGGGTGGATGTTCATCCTGTCGGCCACCGGGTTCGTGTTGTTCGCGATCTTCCTGGCGGTCAGCAAGTACGGCAAGATCCCCCTCGGTCGCGACGGTGAGAAGCCCGAGTTCAAGACGATCAGCTGGATCGCGATGATGTTCAGCGCCGGCATGGGCATCGGCCTGATGTTCTACGGCGCCAACGAGCCGCTGACGCACTTCGTCAACGCCCCTCCCGGCAAGGAGGGACAGAACGTCGGCGTGGCCATGGCCACCACGATGTTCCACTGGGGCCTGCACCCGTGGGCGATGTACGCCGTCGTCGGACTCGCCATTGCCTACAGCACCTACCGCTGCGGACGCGGGCAGCTGATGAGCGCGGTTTTCGCTCCACTGCTCGGCGACCGCGCCAACGGGTGGGGCGGCAAGGTCATCGACATCCTCGCGATCTTCGCGACCCTCTTCGGAACGGTCGCCTCGCTGGGACTCGGTGCAGCCCAGATCGGTTCGGGCTTCGAGGAACTCAACATCGTGGGCGAGTCCGGCAAGCTGCTGCTCGTCGCGATCATCGCGGTCCTCACCGCGGCCTTCGTGGCGTCGGCCGTCTCCGGTGTCGCCAAGGGCATCCAGTGGTTGTCCAACATCAACATGGTCCTGGCGATCGTGCTGGCGGTGTTCATCTTCGTCGTCGGGCCGACCGTCTTCATCATGAACGTGGTCCCGACCTCGATCGGCACCTATCTCAACGAGATCACCTCCGACGCCGCACGATCGGGCGCGAGCACCGACGCCGCCGGCCAGGAATGGCTCGCGGGCTGGACCATCTTCTACTGGGCTTGGTGGGTCTCCTGGACCCCGTTCGTCGGAATGTTCCTGGCCAAGATCAGCCGCGGTCGCACCATCCGCGAGTTCGTCCTCGGCGTGATGATCGTGCCGTCAACGGTGTCGCTGGTGTGGTTCGCGATCTTCGGCGGTACCGCGATCAATCAGGAGATGAACGGAAAGGGCCTTTCCAACAGCCCGAACGAGGAATCGCAGCTGTTCGACATGCTCAACAACCTGCCGTGGGCGGGTATCGCCTCGGTGCTGGTCATGCTGCTCGTCGCGATCTTCTTCGTCTCCGGCGCCGACTCGGCGTCACTGGTGATGGCGACGCTGTCCGAACGCGGCCGACCTGAACCGACGAAGAAGGTGACGGTGTTCTGGGGCGTCCTCACCGGTGCCGTGGCCGCGCTGCTGTTGTGGGTCAGCGGCGACGACGCGCTCCAGGGCATCAAGACGATGGCGATCATCGCGGCGCTGCCGTTCGTGATCGTGATGATCCTGATGTGCGTCTCGCTGTACAAGGATCTGCGGCGCGATCCGCTGATCCTCGCGCAGAAGCACCGCACCGACGGACTCGAGGACAAGCTGCGCGTCCACGCCAACACCATCGCGGCGACCGACGACACCAACGACGTGTTGCCGTCCGATGATCTGCCGGTCGACGAGTCGCTCGTCGCCGCCGATCCGTCGGGGGACGCGCGCCCGGGCAGCACCAGCTGAGCTGTCGTAGAACAGGAGCCACTCGCGAGCCGCATGGTTCGCGAGTGGCTTTTTTTCGTTCTGCTCACCTTCTTGTTCTCCGTGCGAACAATTGGTACTGTTCAGTACCAATTGGGGTCGGGACATCTCAGGGAGTTGGAAATGGTCACACCACGTCGCTCTGCCCTCCTGTCCGCCTGCGGTCTGGCCGCGGCCATGGGTATCGGTCTCGGGGCTGCCCCCGCCTCGGCCGCACCGGTGACGGTGTACTCACCGCCCTCGCTGCTCAGCGCACCGGCAATCGACATCCTCTCCGCGACGGTGGATTACGAACGGTCCACCGGATCGCTCTCGGCGACGATCTCCCTGCGTGGGGCGCCGGTGCCGCTGGCCAACGGCGGGCCGGGCTATTCGGTGGTTCTCTACGGCCCCCAGAAGTACATCGGTGGCGGTGCGGTGATCGCGTTGTCGTCGGTGGGTGTGCCCGGTGATGCGCGCCTGGAGGTCAGTCGCGCCAACGACGGGATCACCACGTCGGTCCCGCTACGCCTTCGCTTCGTCGGGAACCGCGTGCAGTTCACCGCCACCGATGACCGTCTCGCCGGCCTCGACGTGCGGTACTTCGACATCCAGTCGACCAGGACCCGATCACCGGAGCCGGGCAGCTTCTTCGGGATCGACGGGATGTACGGTCGCACTCTGCGCTGACCCGTGGGATCGGGGGCGGTGTCTCCGCGCGCGTTATACGGTTTGATGCAGAGCCGTGTCACGGGCCGGCGGATTCCGACACCCACAGAGGACGACCATGATCGAGTTCGAGCGGGTCTCGAAGACATATCCGGACGGAACGGTCGCGGTCGACGAGTTGGATCTGACCGCACCGAGCGGCGAGATCACGGTTCTCGTGGGTCCGTCCGGGTGCGGGAAGACGACCACGATGCGCATGGTCAACCGTCTGATCGACCCGACCGCGGGTCGCATCACCCTCGACGGCACCGACACCGCGTCGATCGACGCCGTCACGCTGCGCCGCCGTATCGGGTACGTCATCCAGAACGCCGGACTGTTCCCGCATCGAACCGTCGTCGACAACGTTGCCGCCCTGCCGCGACTGCTCGGCGGCGGCAAGAAGCAGACCCGCGCCGCGGCCATGGACCTGCTCGAACGGGTCGGACTCGACGCGACGTTCGCGAAGCGGTACCCATGGCAGCTCTCCGGTGGACAGCAGCAGCGTGTCGGCGTTGCCCGGGCGCTGGCCACCGACCCGCCGTTCCTGCTGATGGACGAACCGTTCAGTGCCGTCGACCCCATCGTCCGTGCGCAGCTACAGGACGAGTTCCTGCGGCTGCAGAGTGACATCTCGAAGACGATCATCCTCGTCACCCACGACATCGACGAGGCCCTCAAACTCGGTGACCGCGTCGCGGTGCTGCGACAGGGCGGGCGGCTGGCCCAGGTCGCGACACCCGCCGGACTGCTCGAGGCCCCGGCCGACGAGTTCGTCGCCGACTTCGTCGGCAGCACACGGGGATACCGCTCACTGGGCTTCCGATTCGGAGACGATGAACTCGTCCCGCAGGCCGAGCTGTCGGTGACCGTGGGCGAGCCGATCAGCGGGATCGACGGACGCTGGGTTCTGGCGATCGACACCGGCAACCGACCCATCGGGTGGGTGGACGTCACAGCGGTCGGGGCCCGACCGGTCCAGTCGCATGACATCAACCTCGCCGGCACGGTCGCACGCGCCGACAGTCCACTGCGTGAGCTGCTCAACTCGGCGCTGTCGAGCCCCGCGGGCCGTTGCGTGATCGTCGACGACGACGGGGTGCTGGTCGGCTCGGTGACCGACACCGACGTGTTGGCCGCGATCCGCCGGGCCCGTGCGAGCGAGGGGGCGGCGTGAACAAGATCGTCGACTGGGTCGGCGACAACTACGGTTTGGTGTGGTCGCTGACGGTCAGCCACATCTGGCTCACGCTGATCCCCACACTGATCGGCCTGCTCATCGCGCTACCGCTGGGCTGGTGGGCGTATCGCTCGCGACGCAGCTACACCCCGATCGTCGGGATCGCGGGCCTGTTCTACACGGTGCCGTCGCTGGCGTTGTTCATCTTTCTCCCGCCGGTCATCGGCACGAAGATCCTCGACCCCATCAATGTCGTTCTGGCGCTGACGATCTACACCGTTGCGTTGCTCGTGCGGGTCGTCGCCGACGGACTCGCCTCGGTGCCCGTGGACACCGTTCTCGCCGCACGCGCCATGGGGTACCGCACCTGGCAGATCCTGTTCCTGGTCGAGCTGCCGGTGGCGGTGCCGGTGATCAGCGCCGGACTCCGGGTCGCGGTCGTGTCGAACGTGTCGATCGTGACGTTGGCCGCCCTGCTCGGCATCTCCCAACTCGGGTCGTTGTTCACCCAGGGGCTCCAACTGCAGCTGTACGGTCCCCTGGTCTCCGGCGTGGTGATGTGTGTGGTGCTCGCGGTGATCTTCGACGTGGCGATCCAGGTGGCCAACCGACTCGCCACACCCTGGCGTGAACGGATCGTGACCTCGTGAACGTGCCCGGCTGGTTCGCCGACAGCGCCCACTGGACCGGACCGGACGGCGTGCCGGCCCAGGTCGGACACCACCTCGTCTACACGCTGCTCGCACTGGGCATCTCGCTCGTGATCGCCGTGCCGCTCGGGATGGTGGTCGGCTACACCGGGCGCGGCGGGGGACTCGTGGTGGGTTCGGCCAACGCCCTGCGCGCACTTCCGACCCTTGGCGCCCTGGTGCTGCTGTTCCTGCTGATCTCCTCGAGCGTCAGCGGTCAGGCGGTGTATCTGATCCCGACGACCGCGGTGCTCGTATTGCTCGGCGTGCCACCGATTCTCGCCGGTACCTACGCGGGCATCCAGAACGCCGACTCGGGAGCGGTGGGCGCGGCCCGGGCGATGGGCTACACCCGCGCCCAGATCCTGATGCGAGTGCAGCTCCCGTGCGCGCTGCCGCTGATGCTGTCCGGGATCCGCAGCGCGACACTCCAGATCGTCTCGACAGCCACCGTCGCGGCCTATGTCGGCCTGCAGGGCCTCGGGCGGTTCATCCTCGACGGGCGCGCCGAGGCCGATTTCACCAAGATGACCGCAGGCGCCCTGCTCGTCGCGGTTCTCGCGATAGCGTTCGAGGTGTTGTTCGCCCTGATCGGCCGATTCACGATCTCGCCCGGCCTGCGACGTCCCGAGAAATCATCGACTCGCTCCCGACCCTCACCGGCGATCCCGGTGCCGGCGCCGGGCACGTGAACCGGCACCAAACCTGCATCCACACCGACATCGCAGTACCCAGCGTCACCACACCGAGGAGAACCGTAATGAAGAAGACCACCCTGGTCGCGGCAGCCATCGCCGCCGCGAGCGTCCTGACCCTGTCGGCGTGTGGCGGCGACCCACTCAACAGCAGCACCGACCAGTCGGGTTCGTCGGGCTCGCAGATCATCATCGGCTCCGCGGATTTCACCGAGAGTCAGCTCGTCGGTGAGATCTACGCACAGGCCCTGCAGTCCAAGGGTGTCGCGGTGAAGACCCAGTTCAACATCGGTAGCCGCGAGGTCTACTTCACCGCGCTCAAGGACTCGTCGATCGACCTCGTCCCCGAGTACACCGGAGCGCTCCTGAAGTACCTGGACGAGAAGTCGACGGCCTCCACCCCGCAGGCGGTGGACGCGGAGCTCACCCAGAAGCTGCCCGAGGGCATCGTCGGTCTCACGCCCTCGCCCGCCGAGGACAAGGACGCGATCTGTGTCACCCAGGACACCGCGTCGAAGTACAAGCTCGCGAAGGTGTCCGATCTCGCGCCGGTCGGCGGAGAGCTGGCGCTGGGCGCGGCGCCGGAGTTCAAGACCCGCGTGCAGGGTGTGGTCGGCCTCAAGGATGTCTACGGCGTCACCTTCAAGAGCTTCGTACCGCTCGACGCCGGCGGCACCCTCACGATGAACGCACTCACCAGCGGTCAGGTCCAGGCGGCCAACCTCTTCACCACCGACCCGGGTATCGCCAAGAACAAGCTGGTGGCCCTGGCCGACGACAAGTCACTGTTCTCGGCGCAGAACGTGCTGCCCGTCATCAAGAAGTCGAAGCAGACCGACACCGTGACCACCACGCTCAACGCGGTCTCGGCGAAGCTGACCACCGCCGACCTGATCACCCTGAACGGCCAGGCGGCCGACGGCACCAAGCCGGCCGACATCGCCAAGCAGTGGCTGGCGGCCCATCCCGTCTGACGTCGCAGCGATCGCGCCCGTGGCTTCGGCTTGATGTAGCTCGAAGCCCATGCGAGGGATGCAATACTGCGAGGAATCACATCCGGTCGGGGAACGCTCACAGGAGTACGCATGTCTCACACTGCACGTCGTTCGGTCGTCGCCGCTGCGCTCGGGATCGCCGTGGCCGTGGGCGCCGGGGTGTGCTCGGCCCCCGCGTCCGCGGCGCCGGTCACCATCTCGTCACCGGCCAAGCCCGGGGCGAAGAAGAGCACCGACATCCGTTCGGTCACGCTCGACTACGACCGCGCACGGGGGCGGCTGGCGGTGACGCTCGTGATGGCGGGCGGGATCACCCCGGGACCGGGTGAGGGGCCCAACTACTCGGTCCTGCTGTTCGGTCCGCGTAACGCCACCGGCGGTTTCGGGCAGTCGGTTCTCTCGATGCTCTCGCTCGGGTACCCGGCCAACGGCTCGCTCGTGGTCAACCCGCCCGGCACCGCGGTCGACGAACTGGTGCCCGTCGACGTGAAGTATCTCGCCAACCGGGTCGAGTTCCGCGCGGCCGACGACAAGCTCAAGAACCTGCCGCTGCGCTACCTGCAGGTGCAGACGAGCATCGACCGCATCTTCATCGCGAGCAACACCGCGACGACCGACGCGATCTACGGACGGTTCATCGGAGCACCGGCTCGCCCGTAGTCACCTCCACGCAGATCGGTGGCAGTTCCTCCCGCCCAGCGGGCAGAGCTGCCACCGATTTTCGCGTTCAGCGCCAGCTGGGGAGCCACATCTGCAGGTTCCACATGTGCAGTGAGATCGGCTGGCCGGTCAGGATCGGCCACAGCCAGATGAAGTTGGTGATGACCAGGCCGATGTACACCGAGGCGAGAACCACCCCGAGCATGCGTCGCTCCCGGCCGAACGTCCGCCATCGCCCGTCGGCGCCGAGAAGATCTCCGACACACAGCGCCAATCCCATGAT
Source organism: Williamsia sp. (assembly GCF_016462415.1). Taxonomy (GTDB): domain Bacteria; phylum Actinomycetota; class Actinomycetes; order Mycobacteriales; family Mycobacteriaceae; genus Williamsia_A. Next base: position 39,663 of record NZ_JAEMTF010000021.1, read on the forward strand.
CAGAAACGGTGCCATCGCGGCGGCGTAGAAGAAGTACATCTGCCGGTCGAGGTTGAGGAACCACGGCAGGAACGACGCCGCGTACGCGACGATCACGACCGCGTAGCGCCAGTCGCGGCGGAGCAGGAACCGCCACAGGCCCCACAGCAGCATCGGGAACGCGAGCCACCACATGGCCGGCGTACCGATCAACATCTGCACGCGGATGCACTCGCCGCCGCCGCACTTGTCCGGACCGTTCTGGACCGCGTAGAGCATCGGGCGCAGCCCCATCGGCCACGTCCATGGCTTCGACTCCCACGGGTGGTGGTTGCCCGCCGAGTTGGTCAGCCCCTCGTGGAACTTGAGGATCCCGGCCTCGTAGTACCAGAGCGACCGGAGCGCGCCGGGCACCCAGGAGAACGGGCCGTCGTAGCCGATCGAGTTGCCGACCTCGTAGCGGTAGACCGAGGTCTCGCTGGCGAACCACGGGGCGAAACTGCCGAGGTACACCAGGATCGGGACCACGCCGAGGCTGAATCCGGACGGTATGACGTCACGACGCAGCGTGCCGATCCACGGCCGCTGCACGTGATAGGCCTTGCGATTGGCGATGTCGGAGCCGATGGCCAGGAGCAGGAAGAACAGCACGAAGTAGATGCCGGACCACTTCGTCGCACATCCGAGTCCGAGCAGAACCGCGGCACCGAACCGCCACCAGCGGAACCCCAGGCGGGGCCCGAACGGGGAATCGGCCATGCGGCCCTCGGTCCAGACCCGGTGCAGACGGGAACGCATCTGGTCGCGGTCGGCGACCAGGGCGGCCAGGCCGCCGAGCACGAAGAAGATCTGGAAGATGTCGAGCATGCCCACGCGTGACGACACGAACGTGACGCCGTCGCAGATCATGAAGACCGCGGCGACCGCGCCGATGAGCGTGGAACGGCTCAGCCGTCGCGTCAACCGGAACACGATCAGCACCATGATGGTGCCGACGACCGCCGAGGCGAACCGCCATCCCAGCGGGGTGTAGCCGAACAGTCCCTCGCCGACCGCGATCAGCCACTTGCCGACGGGTGGGTGGACGACGAGTCCGTAGGCCGGGTTGTCCTCGATCCAGTTGCCGCCGGTGAGAACCTGCCATGCCTGCGGGACGTAGTGCTTCTCGTCGAACACCGGGGTGCCGCCGTCGGTGGGGACGTTGAGTCCCCAGAACCGGGTGACGGCTGTGATGGCGGTCAGGACCGCCGCGACGATCCACCCGCGCCGTGTGTCGGAGGCGCCGAACACCGGGTCGGGGACGCGGGGGCCGGGGGCGTCACCGAGGTCCTCGGTCGCGCCGAGGTCGTCGTCGGAGCCGTACAGCCGGGCGGGTTCGACCTCGTCGAGCGGGTACTCCCACGCCGTGGCGCCACCGGTGCGTCCGTCGCCGGACGCCGGATCGGCGGTGTCGTGAATCGACGGGGCTGCGGTCACCCGATCAATCGTAGGCTGTCCGATGATGACGATCACGGATGACAGTGCTGCGGGCGCGCTCCCGGGCAACGGGCGGCTGGTTCTCGCGGCCACCCCGATGGGGCAACGCGACGATGCGTCCCCGCGACTACGCTCCGCTTTGAGCACCGCCGACGTGATCGCCGCCGAGGACACCCGCCGGGCGAAGTCGCTGGCGAGCGCACTCGGGGTGACCATCGGCGGACGGGTGGTGAGCTACTACGACCAGGTGGAGGCGCAGCGCACGCCTGCTCTGGTCGCCGAGATCACGGGAGGCGCGACCGTCCTGCTGATCACCGACGCGGGCATGCCGTCGGTCAGCGATCCCGGCTACCGACTGGTCGTGGCCTGCGCCGATGCCGGTCTGGCGATCACCTGTCTGCCCGGGCCGTCGGCGGTGACCACCGCGCTCGCCCTCTCGGCGCTGCCGGTGGAGCGGTTCTGCTTCGACGGGTTCGCGCCGCGCAAGACCGGGCAGCGTCGGGCCTGGCTGGGCGAATTGGCGGAACAGCCTCGCACCGTCGTCTTCTTCGAATCCCCGCATCGACTCGCCGACACTCTTCTCGACGCGGTGTCGGTGCTCGGCCCGACCCGCCGGGCCGCGGTGTGCCGCGAACTGACCAAGACCTACGAGGAGGTCAAACGCGGAACGCTCGACGAACTGGCCCGGTGGGCGGCCGACGGGGTGCGCGGCGAGATCACCGTCGTGATCGAGGGCGCGGTGCCCGTCGAGCAGGACCTCAACACCCTGGTCGGACAGGTCCAGGCGCTCGTGGACGCGGGCGCAGGCCTCAAGGACGCCTGCGCGCAGGTGGCCGCGGCCACGACGACGGGTAAGCGCGAGCTCTACCAGGCCGTGCTCGACAGTCGCTGAGGAGTCAGGACGCCGCGGACGTCAGCGAGATGATGCTCGCGGCCTTGTCGAGGCACTCCTGCCACTCGCGGTCGGGGTCGGAGTCGATGGTGATGCCTCCGCCGACGCCCAGCGCTGTCGTCCCGTCCGGCTCTATCTCCACCGTGCGGATCGCGACGTTGAGGTCGAGATCGCCGTCGGGCGTCGCCACACCCACCGCGCCGCAGTAGACCCCGCGGGCCGTCGTCTCCCACTGCCGCAGGAGCTCTCGCGCGCGGATCTTCGGGGTCCCGGTCACCGACCCCGGCGGGAACGTGGCCTCGATCAGCGCGTCGTTGTCGATGCCGTCGGGCAGTGTCGCCGCCACCGTCGAGACCAGATGCCAGACGCCCGGCGCCGGGTGCACGACGAGTAGTTCGGGCACCGTGACGGTGCCGGGGACGGCGAGCCGACCGAGGTCGTTGCGCACGAGGTCGACGATCATCACGTTCTCGGCGACGTCCTTCACCGACGACAACAGCGACGCCGGGTCCGCGCTCGACGGCACCGTGCCCTTGATGGGGCTGGAGGTGACCGTGCGGCCGTGGACGTGCAGGTAGGTCTCCGGGGAGAACGATGCGACCGCGCCCCAGTCGCCGGCGACGTAGGCCGCCTTGCGTGGCCGCATCGACTCCACGCCGGCGACGAAGTAGTCGACCGCTCGCCCGGTCAGGTCTCCGGTGAATCGGGTGCAGACGCACGCCTGGTAGATCTCCCCGGCCGCGATGGCCTCGAGACATGAGCCGATGGCGGTGTCGTGGGGCGCACGCGGGGGAGTGGTCCATCGGGTCGACCACGACCGGATGGGTGGGTCGTCCACATCGTCGGTCACGCAGGCGCGCAACCAGTCCGGGCACGGCGAACCGGTGACGTCGTGGTGAAACCATCGGCCGTTCTCGTGGGTGAGCATGTCCGGCGAGACGCCGCCTACGACCGCGGGCAGTGCGGCCTCGGCCAGACGATCCGGGTAGGCCAGGTATCCCGCCCAGAATCCCATCGGGTCGGTCGGCGGTCGGACCCCCTCCCGCACGTCGACCGACGGGACGATCACGGCGTCGCCGCCGAGCCAGTCTCCGACGAACCCGGCGGGACCGGGGACACCGTCGACGACACTACGGTCGTGCAGCGCGGTGAGCAGTGCGCTCGGCGATCGGCCGGGCCCGAGATCGGTGACCCGGGAGGCCATCTCAGTTCTTCTTGGTGTCGTACCGGGGGAAGACGGGAGACGGGGCAGGCAACGTGGTCCCCGCCACGACTCGGTTGCCGATGGCGTCGAACGAACGGTTCTCGACCGGGATCGCCAGCAGGTCGAGCAGCGTGCCACCGGAGGTCGGCATCACCGGCTGCACCAGGACGGCGACGATCCGCACGACCTCGGCGCACACGTAGAGCACGGTGCCGGTGCGGTCGAGGTCGGTCTTGGCCAGCTTCCAGGGTTCCTGCGCGGAGATGTACCGGTTGGTCTCGGCCAGGACCTCCCACAGGGTCTCGAGCGCGAGATGCAGTGCCTGCTGGTCGAATTCGACGCGCACCCGCGCGAGCAGCCCGTCCGCCCGCTCGAGCAGCGCGGCGTCGTCGGCGGTGAACTCGCCCGGGGTCGGCACGACGTGGTCGAAGTTCTTGCCGATCATCGACAGCGACCGCTGCGCCAGGTTGCCCAGCTCGTTGGCGAGGTCTGCGTTGATCCGGGACACGATGGCGTCGTGGCTGTAGGACCCGTCCTGGCCGTAGGACACCTCCCGCAACAGGAAGTAGCGCAGGGGGTCGAGTCCGTACTCGTCGACGAGGGCGTACGGATCGACGACGTTGCCGACCGACTTGCTCATCTTCTCGCCCTTGTTGAACAGGAAGCCGTGGGCGAACACGCGTTTGGGCAGCTCGATCCCGGCGCTCATCAGGAACGCGGGCCAGTAGACGCAGTGGAACCGGACGATGTCCTTGCCGATGATGTGCAGATCGGCGGGCCAGTACTTCTCCAGGGTCGCGGTGTCGTCCGGGAAGCCGACGCCGGTGAGGTAGTTGGTCAGCGCATCGACCCAGACGTACATCACGTGCGCGTCGTCGCCGGGAACGTCGACACCCCAGTCGAACGTGGTGCGTGAGATCGACAGGTCGCGCAGGCCGCCGCGCACGAAGCTCGCCACCTCGTTGCGTCGCGTCAGCGGTCCGATGAAGTCGGGGTGGGACTCGTAGTGTGCGAGCAGTTTGTCCTGGTACGCCGACAGTCGGAAGAAGTACGACTCCTCCTCGGTCCACTCGACCGGCGTTCCGGTCTCGGTGGCCACGCGGGTGCCGTCGTCGCGGACGGTGAGGTCGCCGTCGGTGTAGAACGCCTCGTCGCGCACGGAGTACCACCCGGCGAACTTGTCGAGGTAGATGTCACCGTTGTCGGCCATCCGCTGCCAGATCGCCTGCGACGCGACGTGGTGGTCGGCGTCGGTGGTGCGGATGAAGCGGTCGAAGCTGCTGCCGAGAGCGAGTTGTAGCTCACGGAACGCGGCGGCGTTGCGGTCGGCGAGCGCGCGCGTCGCGATCCCCTCGGCCGCGGCGGTCTGCTCCATCTTCTGGCCGTGTTCGTCGGTGCCGGTGAGGAATCGGACGTCGAAGCCGTCGAGTCGCTTGAACCGCGCGATGGCGTCGGCCGAGATGTACTCGTAGGCGTGCCCGATGTGCGGCGCGCCGTTGGGGTAGGCGATCGCCGTGGTCACATAAAAAGGAGTCTTCGCTGGGGGTGCCATGGTGCGCCCAGCCTATCGGGGCTGCTCCACCGGATTCGTGGCCGCCTTAGGGTGATCGCATGACCGACGGCGAGGCCCGGGCACGGCAGCGGTTCGCGCAGGCTCCGGTGGCGCGGTTGGCCACGGTGTCCGAGGAGGGTTTCCCGCACCTGGTGCCGGTCGTGTTCGCGGTCGACGGTGACACCGTCTACACCGCCGTCGACGGCAAACCGAAGTCCGGAGCACCGCTGCGTCGGCTGAGCAACATCGTCGCGAACCCGAACGTCAGCCTGCTCGTCGACCACTACGACGACGACTGGAACGCACTGTGGTGGGTGCGGGTGGACGGAACCGCGGAGGTTCACCACACCGGGGCGGCCGTCGAGCGGGCGCACGGGCTGCTACGCGCCAAATACCCTCAGTACGAGACGGTCTCGCTCGACGGACCGGTCATCGCCGTCACGGTGCGTCGGCGGAGGTGGTGGCACGGGCGAAGTTCGCCATGAGCTCGCCGGTGATCTGCGGCCACAGTGGCTCGGGCAGGTCGTGGCCCATACCGTCGATCAGGACCAGCTTCGACCCGGAGATCGCGTGTGCGATCGCCTTACCGCCCGACGGGCGCATCAGACCGTCGGCCTTGCCGTGGATGACCACCGCGGGAGCGGTCACCGCGCGTGAGTACTTGCGCAGGCTCCCGCTGCCCATCACCGCACTGGTCTGGCGAAGGATCCCGGCCGGGTCGTGTGAGCGGTCGTGGTACGACGCGGCCAGCTCCCAGGCCTCGTCGTCGCTCAGCGGGTAGCCGGGGCTGCCGATGGTCTGCAACGCCTTCGCCGAACCGGCGATGTAGTCCTCCCGGGTCGCGCCCTTGCCGGGGCCGGACAGCAGCGCGAGCAGCTTGCGCGGATCGGGTGGCGGCAGCAACGCCTGCAGGGTCGACGAGAACAGGATTGCCAGCGACGAGACCCGCTCGGGGTACTTGCCGCCCACGACCTGGGCGATCATCCCGCCCATCGACGCACCGACCACGTGGGCGCGCTCGATGCCGAGGTGGTCGAGGACGCCGATCGCGTCGGCGGCCATGTCGACGACCGTGTACGGCACGGTGCTGCCGAGGCCGAGCTCGGTCTTGATCAGTCGCGGCAGGATCGAGCCGGTGACGCGGACTCCGTCGAGGTGCGTCGACAGGCCGATGTCGCGGTTGTCGAACCGGATGACGCGGTAGCCCTGGTCGACGAGGACGTCGCAGAATCCGGTGGGCCAGACCGTCAGTTGTGCGCTCAGGCCCATGATCAGCAACACGGGCGGGTGCGTGATGTCGCCGATGTCCTCGTAGTAGATGTCGAGGTCGCCGACGTGTGCGGTTCCGGTACGGAGTTGGCTCTCACTCATCGCTCCGACGATAGCGTCCGGTGTGCTGCTGAACTCGTCCGGTGTGAGACCCGCCGTGGACGTGATGACCACGGTGTCGCTGTGGCCGGACGATCCCGGTGCACTGCCGGGCGATGCGGATCGTGGCGTCGTCGCTCCTGTGCGGTCAGCGGATGGGCGCGGGCAGGGGCAGTCCGTTGCCGGCGAGCACGGTGCGCAGGCGATCGGGGTAGTCGGTGATGAGTCCGTCGACCCCGAGCTTGACGAAGTGGTCCATGGTGGCCGGATCGTCGACGGTCCACGGGATGACCTTGAGCCCGGCGCGATGCGCGTCGGCGACCATGCGAGCGTCCGGATACGGCGTGAACGACGGGTCGCCGATCGTGCCGTCCTGCGGTGTGCCCTGGACCGGTGAGATGGCCGTGACCCCCGGGATGGCCTTCGCCGTGCGCACCAGGTCACCGTCGAAGTCGTCGGCGTCGAGCCCGCCGAGCCAGGGCGATCGACCCGGCTGTCCAACCTGGAGGAAGTCCCTGTTGGTCAGCGCGATCAACGGCAGTCGTGGGTCGAGGCGATGCATCACGCGCAGGGCGCCCCAGTCGAAGCTCTCTATCGTGACCTGGCGCGCCAGGCCGGACCGGGCGATCTCCTGGTGGACGCGGGCCACGAACAGGTCGCGCGGCATCGTCTGCTCCGGTGAACCGGCCTCGACCTTGGTCTCGATGTTGAGGTGCACGCCCCACGCACGGCGCGACCGGATGAGGTCGAAGACCTCGCGCAACTCGATGATCCGGGCGCCGGGGACGCGTTGCTGGTCGGGGAACTGCGGGAGCTGTCGATATCCGCAGTCCAGGGTGCGGATCTGGGCCAGCGTGAGGTCCTTGATGTATTTGCCGACGTACGGGTACTGCGGGTCGGAGGTGAACGCCGGCCTGGTGTCGCGGCACTTGTCGCCGGAGATCTGCCGGTCGTGCGAGACGACCACCCGCAGGTCCCGGGTGACCTGCGTGTCGAGCTCGAGGGTGGTCACGCCCAGCCGCAGGGCCTTGTCGAAGCCGGCGATGGTGGACTCGGTGGTCAGGCCGATGCCGCCGCGGTGTGCCTGCAGGTCGAACACAAGTCCTCCCCTCGGACTGCTCGGGCGGGGCGCGGCGGACGCCGAGTCGGAACCGGCGACGGAGTGTCCGAAGGTCACCGCGCCCACCGTCAGGGTCACCGCGACCGCCGATCGGAGGGTGCGCCGGGTGAACACGGCACGACACCGTCGAACTGCAGCATGCATGGGCGTGACGCTAGGTCGCCAGGACCAACTCTTCGTCAACCCGGGATGGCCGTCGCCTGAACCCTGGTCTCAGCGCACGATGTCCTTGCCGAAGCACCGACTGAGGGGACTTGTGGCGAACTCACCGAAGGCGTCGATCGGGGAGTATCCGATCGCGAGGTAGAGCGCGATCGCCTCGGGCTGGCGGATGCCGGTCTCGAGCACGACGCTCGACATCCCACGTTCGGCCGCTCGCTCCTCCAGCGCCGCGACGAGTCGCGCGGCGATCCCGCGACGTCGTCCCGACGAAGCGACGAACATCCGCTTGATCTCGCCACGACCCCCACCGATGTCACGCAGACCCACGCACCCGACCGGAGCACCGTCGAGGCGCGCCACGAAGTACTCGGAATCGGCGACCACCGGATCGGGGTCGTAGTCGGGGTAGCGCTCGTTGAGGTCGGCGATGGTCGCGACCAGCAGGGCGACCAGGTCGGGATCGGTCGGATCGACGAGTCGGTCGATGGTCACCGACCCGGACGGTTCGGTCGGAGCAGCGGGGAGATCACCAGGATTCATCGAGGCAGCACGTTACGCGTGCCCGGCCCGGCCATCCGTTCCGCCTCGGGCCCGTGCCACCCGCTCTGCGACTCTCCGTCGGTCGCCGGAGAGAATGGTGGTCATGACCATCCGCACCCGACCGTTTGCCCAGGTCGACGTCTTCGCATCCGGCCCCATCTCCGGTAACCCGGTCGCCGTGGTGCTCGACGCGACGGATCTCGACGATCAGCAGATGGCCGCGTTCGCGCGGTGGACGAACCTGTCGGAGACGACGTTCGTGCTGCCCCCGGCCGACGCGTCGGCCGACTACCGGTTGCGGATCTTCACCCCCGGTGGCGAACTGCCGTTCGCCGGTCATCCCACGCTCGGATCGGCGCACGCCTGGCTGGAGGCCGGGAACAGCCCGCAGGGAGATGTCATCGTCCAGGAGTGCGGCGCGGGGCTGATCACGATCCGTCGAGACGGGGAGCGACTCGCGTTCGCTGCGCCGCCGCTGCGCCGATCCGGGCCGGTGGACGACGAGACCCTCGTCGAGATCTACACCGCGCTCGGCCTGACCCCGTCTGATGTGGTGGCCTCGAACTGGGTGGACAACGGCCCCGGATGGATCGGGTTGATGCTCACCTCGGGCGAGCGCGTGCTCGAGGTCCGCCCCGATTTCTCCGCACTCGGCGCACACGAGGTCGGACTCATCGGCGCCTACCGCGGAGACGGCGCCGGTACCGACTACGAGGTCCGGGCCTTCGCACCCGGCGACGGCGTTCCGGAGGATCCCGTCACCGGAAGCCTCAACGCCGGCTTTGCCACCTGGCTGCGCGCCACCGCAGAGATCCCCGCCCATTACGTCGCCGCGCAGGGGACGGCACTCGGTCGCGCCGGACGCGTGTTCGTCGACGACGACGGGTCGAACATCTGGGTCGGCGGCACCAGTGTGACGACGATCACCGGGACGGTCCACCTGTGAGCCGCAAGCCTCGACTGCCACCGCCGGATCCGCTGCCGCTCACCCCTCTGATCGACGCGCACACGCACCTCGCCGCCTGCGGTGGCCGCGATCCGGAATCCGTCGCCGCGATCCTCGATCACGCGCAGGCTGTCGGTGTCCGTGCGGTGGTCACGGTGGCCGACGACATGGTCGACGCACGGTGGGCCGTGGCCGCCGCGGAATGGGATGACCGTGCCCACGCGGCGACCGCGTTGCACCCGACCCACGCGGGCGACCTCACCGACGACACGGCCGAGGAACTGCGTGCGATGGCGCGTCATCCGCGGGTCGTCGCGGTGGGTGAGACGGGACTCGACTACTACTGGCTCGGCAAGTCCGACGACTGCGCCTCGAAATCCCAACAGCACGAAGCTTTTCGATGGCACATCGACCTCGCCAAGGAGGTCGGCAAGCCGTTGATGATCCACAACCGTGAGGCCGATCGCGACCTTCTCGACGTCCTCGCCGCCGAAGGTGCCCCGGAGACGGTGATCATGCACTGCTTCTCCGGTGATGAGGCCATCGCTCGGGAATGCGTGGAGAGGGGATACATGCTCAGTTTCTCCGGCACGGTCACCTTCACCAACGCCACCGGACTACAGGCCGCCGCGCGGATCGTCCCCGACGACCAACTCCTCGTCGAGACCGACGCACCGTTCCTGACCCCGCACCCGTACCGCGGACACCCCAACCAGTCGTATTGCCTGCCGTACACGGTGCGCGCGTTGGCCGACCTCAGGGACACCGACGCACAGACACTTGCCGGACATCTCACGGCCACCGCCGAGCGGGTTTACCGGATCGCTTTGCCATCGGTGTAGGCCGCCGTTATCCTTCTGTGATCCCGCCGAGTCCCGACGGATACCCCCGTCCCCGACCAGAAGTTGACGTGTGTCTTTTTTAGCCCGAATCAACGATTCCAACTCCACCAAGGTGCGAGTCGCCATCGCGGCGCTGCTGCTGACGCTCATCGCCGGCGGCGTGATGGGGATCGTGATGCACAAGACGGTCACCATCGATGTCGACGGGAAGAAGGTCACGGTCGCGACCATGCGGTCGTCGATCTCCGACGTCCTCGCCGATCAGGGCTACCACCCCGCGAAGGGTGATCTCGTGAGCCCCGCGCCGTCGGACGGTGTCGCCGACGGGCAGACGATCACCTTCCACCGCCTCAAGACGGTCGTGCTCGACGTCGACGGCCAGAAGCGCGAGATCAAGACCAACGCCGTCACCGTCGAGCAGGCGCTCGCGCAGCAGAACCTCGCCGCGCCGACGATCGACGTGGAGGCCCCGCGCTCCGAGACCCTTCCCGTGGACGGCGCCGCCGTGGCGGTCGTTCTGCCCAAGAAGGTCAGGCTCGTCGACGCGAAGGTGCGGTCGACCCCGGAGGTCGCCGCCAAGACGGTCGGGGAGTTGCTCGCCGACCTGGGCAATCCCCTGGCCGGCCAAGACGTGGTCACCCCGGCCGCCGACACCCCGATCGCGGCGAACATGGCCATCAACGTCACCCGGATCCGCACCGAGGATGTCACCGAGACCGAGCCGCTCAAGGCGCCGGACAAGGAGACCAAGGACCCGACCGTCATCACCGGCAAGCGCGTCGTGAAGACCCCGGGCAAGCCCGGCACCCAGAACGTCACCTATTCGGTCACCACCGTCAACGGCAAGGTGACCAAGCGGATCAAGACCGGCGCCGCCGAGGTCACTCCCGCCGTCGCCGCCGAGGTCAACGTCGGCACCAAGCCGGGTGCGCCGTTCGTGCCGGTCGGATCGGTCTGGGACCAGCTGGTGCAGTGCGAGTCGACTGGCAACTGGGCCATCAACACCGGCAACGGTTTCTACGGCGGCGTCCAGTTCGACCAGAACACCTGGGACCGCTGGGGCGGACAGGAATTCGCGCCGCGCGCCGACCTGGCCACCCGCGAGGAGCAGATCTTCGTCGCCGAGAAGACACTCGCCGCGCAGGGCTGGGGCGCATGGCCGTCCTGCTCGTCGAAGTTGGGCCTTCGCTGAGCCCCACACCACCGCGTCTGCTCGGGCCGGTCCAGGTCCGTTCGCTCGCCGAGGAGCTCGGGATCCGTCCCACCAAGACCCTGGGGCAGAACTTCGTCCACGACGGCAACACGGTGCGTCGGATCGTCTCCGCCGCCGGGGTCGACTCCGCCGATGTCGTGCTCGAGGTCGGACCGGGTCTGGGATCACTCACGTTGGCGCTGCTGGGCGTGGTCGGTGGGGTGATCGCGGTCGAGATCGACCCCGTCCTGGCCGGGGCGCTGCCGACGACCGTGGCCGAATACGCCCCCGATCACACTGATCGGCTCACCGTTGTCGAGGCCGACGCGCTGAGCATCACTGCCGACGATCTGCCCGCGGCGCCCACCGCGGTCGTCGCCAACCTGCCCTACAACGTCGCGGTGCCGGTGCTGCTGCATCTGCTGGCGACGTTCCCGTCGATCCGGACGGTGTTGGTGATGGTGCAACTCGAGGTGGCCGAACGACTCGCGGCCGGACCCGGCGGACGGATCTACGGGGTGCCGAGCGTCAAGGCGCGCTTCTTCGGGACGGTGAAACGTGCGGGGACCGTCGGCGCGGGGGTCTTCTGGCCCGAGCCCAAGGTCGAATCCGGTCTGGTGCGCGTGGACCGACTCGAGATGCCGTGGGACACCGACGACGCGACCCGACGACCGGTCTACGCGGTCATCGACGCCGCCTTCGCCCAGCGCCGCAAGACGTTGCGTGCCGCGCTGGCCGGGTGGGCCGGGTCGGCCACCGAGGCCGAACGCCGACTCCGGGCCGCCGACATCGACCCGTCGTTGCGCGGCGAGCGCCTCGAGGTGGCCGATTTCGTGCGCCTCGCCGGTTCGTCCTAGCTCGCCGCGCCCAGTAGTCTTGGCAGTCGTGCTCTCCGTCGTTCCCCGCCCGGTCACTGTCCGGGTCCCCGCCAAGATCAACCTGCACCTCGGTGTCGGTGACCTGCGCGATGACGGTTATCACGAACTCGAGACCGTTTTCCAGGCCGTCTCGCTGACCGACGAGATCTCGATCGTGCCCGCCGAGACGCGCAGCATCGTCGTGCGCGGTGACAATGCCGCCGTCGTGCCGACCGATCACCGGAACCTGGCGTGGGCTGCCGTCGACGCCATGGCCACCGCCACCGGACACGTCGGCGAGGTCGCCATCGAGATCACCAAGGGCATCCCGGTCGCGGGCGGTATGGCCGGCGGCAGCGCCGACGCGGCCGCCGTGCTGGTCGGCCTGGCCCGGCTGTGGCGCGTCGAACCCACCCGCGACGAGATGTACGCGATGGCCGCCGATCTCGGCAGTGACGTCTCGTTCTCACTGCACGGTGGTACAGCACTCGGCAGCGGCCGCGGCGAGAACCTGATGAGCGTGCTCTCGCGCGGCGACTTCCACTGGGTCATCGCGATCGCCGGCGGCGGATTGAGCACACCGGACGTGTACCGCGAGCTCGACACCCTGCGTCGGAACGAATCCCTCTCCCGCGCTGCGCATCCGGATGAATTGCTGCAGGCGCTCGCCGCGGGTGACCCGCGACGGCTGGCGCCGCTGCTGCGCAACGACCTGCAACCGGCCGCGGTGTCGCTGATGCCGACCCTGCGCCGGACCCTGCGCGCCGGTACCGACGCCGGCGCGATCGCGGGCATCGTCTCGGGTTCCGGCCCGACGTGTGTGTTCCTGTGCACCGACTCCGACCACGCCGTCGACGTCGCCGCCGAACTGTCCGGGGCCGGGGTGTGCCGATCGGTGCGTATCGCCTCCGGTCCGGTCCCCGGCGCGCGGCTCGTCGACGACGACGTGTGATGCGTCGCCCCCTGCC
>NZ_JAEMTF010000183.1 GCF_016462415.1 Williamsia sp.
CTTTCCGTTCGACTTGCATGTGTTAAGCACGCCGCCAGCGTTCGTCCTGAGCCAGGATCAAACTCTCCATGAAAAACCATAGAAAAACACGCGCACCAACCCCCAAAAGAGCCAGCAACAACGCGGATTTCAAAACAATCTTCCCAGCAGAGACAAAATCCCAACCAAAAAAACAAACAACCGACAACCACCCAGGAGCTTAACCCCAGATGGCATCAATCATCAAAAAAACCACACCCCACAAACCACTGTCCGCAGGATGCAGCACCAAACAAAATTTGGCATTAACAATCCATCAACACACTATCGAGTTCTCAAAGAACACACACCCACGGCGCATCAGTCCCCTATCGGAACCTGCTACCGAAAGCTTTGTTCTGGCTGTTGCCTCCGTCTCCGGGGCAACTTTTCCAGCCTAGCAGAGTCATGAGGGCCGGTCAACCAGTGTCTGGTCGAGGTCTTCGGTGATTCTGTTCGGCCCCGCAGCGATGACAACCGCTTTCGCAGTCATCGTGTCGCGTTGGGTTGTCTGCGCTGAGCCCGGTTTCCCAGTCCCGGAGTCTTGCTTCCCGGGAGGCGCCGTGGCGCGCTGACTTGGAAGAAGTTACGCGGCCTGCGAGCAGCCCGTCAAATCGCCTGGTCACAGGCCCGCCCATTTCGTTCCCCGCAGGTCAGCACGTTCGTACCAATCCGATTCGACCGCGTCGAAAGCGGCCTCAGCGCAACCGATTTCGGTGACGCCCACCACATTCGAGCACGATCAGGAGACCGTCATCAGTCGCTGACGCGCTCGACCTGGGCCCCGAGACTGCGCAGTTTGCCGATGAACTCGGGGTATCCGCGATCGATGTGGAAGACGTCATGGACCTCGGTCACGCCGTCGGCGACCAGACCCGCCAACACCAGGCCGGCGCCGGCCCGGATGTCCGAACACCACACCGGCGCACTCGAGAGCTGTTCGATCCCGCGGATCACTGCGTGGTGACCGTCGGTCCGCGCGTCCGATCCCAATCGGACCATCTCCTCGACGAACCGGAACCGGGCCTCGAAGACGTTCTCGGTGATGACCGACATCCCCTCGGCCACCGCAGCCAGGCCGATGGCCATCGGCTGCAGGTCGGTCGGGAATCCAGGGAAAGGCAGGGTCGAGAAGTTCACGGCACGGGGACGGTCCGACTGTCGAACACGGAAGCCGTTGGCGAACCTGTCCACCTCGGCGCCGGCATCGACCAGCTTGTTCAGCACCAGCTGCAGGTGAGCGGGGTCCACCCCGGTGACCCGGATGTCCCCCCTGGTCATGGCGGCGGCGATGCCCCAGGTCGCGGCGACGATCCGGTCGCCCACCACCACATGGGTCGTCGGGGACAACCGTTGGACGCCGGTGACGGTCAGGGTTGATGTCCCCTCCCCCGAGATCTGGGCACCCATCTGCTCGAGCATCACGCAGAGATCGATGATCTCCGGCTCCCGCGCAGCATTGTCGATCGTGGTCGTGCCCTCCGCCAGTACCGCGGCCATCAGGATGTTCTCGGTCGCCCCGACCGAGGGGAATTCCAGGGCGATCGCCGCGCCGGTCAGCGAATCCGCCTCCGCGACAACACATCCGTGCTCGATGGTGCTGTGTGCGCCGAGCGCACGCAGCCCCGCCTGATGCATGTCCAGGGGCCGGGACCCGATGGCGTCGCCACCCGGGAGCGCGACCACGGCACGGCGACACCGCGCGATGAGCGGTCCCAGAACACAGACCGACGCGCGAAACTGCTTCACCGCGTCGAAGTCGGCGTGGAACTTCGGCTCGGCCGGGGTGTCGATGGTGACCGTCTCGCCGTCGAGGGTCACCACGGCACCCAATCCCCGCAGGACGTCGGCCATCAACGGGACGTCGGCGATCTCGGGACAGTTGGTGAGCGTCGTGCGCCCCTCCGCCAGCAACGCCGCGGCCATCAGCTTCAAGACGCTGTTCTTGGCGCCGACCACCGAGACCTCGCCGTACAGGCGTGCGCCGCCGGTCACCAGAAAGCGATCATTCACGACCCGAGCCTATCCACCCACGCCATCGGCACTGTTCGCGGGCGGAACTCGCCGCGCTCTCGGGCTCGACGCAGCCGGTAGGTTTGCGCCCATGGCTGTTCACCTCACTCGGATCTACACCCGCACCGGCGACGACGGGACGACGGGACTCAGCGATTTCTCCCGTGTCCCGAAGACCGACGCACGGGTCGTCGCCTACGCCGACTGCGATGAGACGAACGCGGCGATCGGCACGGCGGTCGCTCTCGGCGCACCCGATGACCACGTCCGGGCGGTGTTGACCACGATCCAGAACGACCTGTTCGACGCGGGTGCTGATCTGGCCACCCCGGTGGTGGCCGATCCGGAGTACCCACCGCTGCGCATCGCCCAGAGCTACGTCGATGCCCTCGAGACCTGGTGCGACGAGTTCGGGGATCCGCTCGAACCCCTGACGTCGTTCATCCTGCCGGGCGGAACCGTCCTCAGCGCGCTGCTGCATCAGGCGCGAACCGTGACGCGGAGGGCCGAGCGATCGGCGTGGGCGGCGGTCGCCGCTCACCCTCACAACACCTCGGTGCTCCCGGCCAAATACCTCAACCGGCTGTCCGACCTGCTGTTCATCATGTCCCGAGCGGTGAACACCGACGGCGACGTCCTCTGGACACCCGGGGGTCAGCGGCAACGGCCGCCCGCCAGGGAGGAGTAGGGGTCAGGCCGATCGCCGGCGAACCGACCGCACCGGCGGCCGCGACTCGACCCACGACTGGAATGCGGTCACCGCACCCGACGCCATCGCGAGTTCGAAACCCGCACCGTCCGCGTCGATCTCGAGGATCGTCATCGCATCGATGACCTCGACCTCGGTACCACGGGGCTGCCGGCGCCCCCGTGTCTCGATTGCCTGGCGCGGGATGACCTCGCTCGGCCCGGTCCGCAAGCTGCTCAGCCGGTAATAGATCAACGAGTGGTCGTCGTACCGCACGATGCCGTGACGCCACCCACGGTCGTCGCCGGCGGGCAGGCTGCGCAGCAGCACCGCGGTCCCCCGGCTGCGCAGACGCATGACGCGGAATCCCACCAGGGCGAGCACGCCCAGCGCCACCACGACCAGCAGAGCGATACACACGCCGAGAACCATCACCGACATCGTGTGCTCCTGCCTGACCTCGTACCGTGCGACCGGCTCGACATACACCGATCCCCGCACGCCTCGAGAGGCTGCGGGGATCGACGTGTACGTGTCGCTGTCCTCACCACAATGCCACGACCGAACCGGTCACGGCACCGGGCGAGGTGCACATCACTTCTCCTGCGTGAGCTGCTCCACAGCTCGGATCCGCGAGAGTGCGCGATCGTGTTCTTCGGAACCCTCCTCGGCGGACTCGAGCTCGGCGCGCGCGGCGTCGGCGTCGATGTCCCGGGCCCATTCGGCGGACTCGGCGAGCACCGTGACGGCGTCACCGGTCACCGAGAGGAATCCTCCCTGCACCGCAGCGACGCGACGGGTGCCGTCGGTCTGCTCGATCACCACGAACCCACCGGCGATGAGCTCGCCGAGGAGCGGTTCGTGGTGGTTGAGGATGCCCAGTTCGCCCTCGGTGGTCTGTGCGATCACGAAGGTGGCCTCGCCGGAGTAGAGACGCTCCTCCACCGAGACGACCTCGACCGGAAAGCCTGTGTCAGCCATGAGGTCGCGTCACTTCCCCGAGATCTTCTCGGCCGCGGCCTCCACGTCGTCGAGTCCGCCGCAGCTGTTGAACGCCTGCTCGGGCAGGTGGTCGAACTCGCCCTTGCAGACGCGGTCGAACGCCTCGATCGTGTCCGCGAGCGGGACGACCGATCCCTTCTGACCGGTGAACTTCTCGGCGACGATGAAGTTCTGACCGAGGAACTTCTGGATGCGACGTGCGCGCTGGACCGTCACCTTGTCCTCT
The DNA here is from genome assembly GCF_016462415.1 of Williamsia sp. Lineage (GTDB taxonomy): Bacteria > Actinomycetota > Actinomycetes > Mycobacteriales > Mycobacteriaceae > Williamsia_A. The sequence goes on from NZ_JAEMTF010000183.1 coordinate 3,948, forward strand.
TCGGACAGCTCGTCCATACCGAGGATGGCGATGATGTCCTGCAGCTCCTTGTACTTCTGCA
>NZ_JAEMTF010000022.1:0-10823 GCF_016462415.1 Williamsia sp.
CGTCTGCTCCGCATGGAGGACGAGCTGCACAAGCGGATCATCGGCCAGGTCGAGGCGGTCAAGGCCGTCTCCAAGGCGATCCGTCGTACCCGCGCCGGTCTGAAGGACCCCAAGCGTCCGTCGGGCTCGTTCATCTTCGCCGGCCCGTCCGGTGTCGGTAAGACCGAGCTCTCCAAGGCGCTGGCGAACTTCCTGTTCGGCGAGGACGACGCGCTCATCCAGATCGACATGGGCGAGTTCCACGACCGCTTCACCGCGTCGCGGCTGTTCGGTGCCCCTCCGGGCTACGTCGGCTACGAAGAGGGCGGCCAGCTCACCGAGAAGGTGCGCCGCAAGCCGTTCTCGGTGGTGCTGTTCGACGAGATCGAGAAGGCCCACCAGGAGATCTACAACACGCTCCTGCAGGTGCTCGAGGACGGCCGCCTCACCGACGGTCAGGGACGCACGGTCGACTTCAAGAACACCGTGCTGATCTTCACCTCGAACCTCGGTACGTCCGACATCTCGAAGGCCGTCGGCCTGGGCTTCACCTCGGGTGAGGGCACGGGCTCGAACTACGAGCGGATGAAGCAGAAGGTCAACGACGAGCTGAAGAAACACTTCCGCCCGGAGTTCCTGAACCGTATCGACGACATCGTCGTGTTCCACCAGCTCACCAAGGACGAGATCATCTCCATGGTCGACCTCATGCTCAACCGCGTCGAGGTCGCGCTGAAGAACAAGGACATGGCGCTCGAGGTCACCGACAAGGCCAAGAGCCTGCTGGCCAAGCGCGGATTCGACCCGGTGCTGGGTGCGCGGCCGCTGCGTCGCACCATCCAGCGCGAGATCGAGGACCAGTTGTCGGAGAAGATCCTCTTCAACGACATCACCCCCGGCCAGATCATCTTGGTCGACGTGGAGAACTGGGACGGCGAGGGCGAAGGCGACGAGGCGAAGTTCACCTTCGTCGGATCGAAGAAGCCCGTCGAGCTCCCCGACACCCCGGTGGAGCTGGCCAAGAGCGCAGAGTGATCTGACGGTCTGAAGCAAGAGGGACGCAACCGAATTCGGTTGCGTCCCTTTTGTATGTCACGGCGGGCATGCGTGCGACGAATGGTTCCTCCGCGTACACGATCAGCGGCACCACGGATTCGCCGTCACCTGATCGACCGCGGCCCCGGCCGGGAACGCGACGGCCCAGGCGTCGACGTGGTCGGTGCGAGGCAGGTAGTAGTACTCAGGCGCAGGGCGATGGGGTCCTCTAGTGTCACTGGTTCAGCGCTCCACGCATGCAAAGGAATCACCGTCGATGTCCGACCTCGCCCCGCGTTCCGGCCCCATGAACCTGTGGATCGTCGTGCCCGCCTACAACGAGGCAGCGATGCTGCCCGCGACGTTGGCGGCACTGCTGTGCCAGACCGATCAGGACTTCTCGCTGATCGTCGTCGACAACGGTTCGCATGACCAGACACCCATCATCGCCAAGCAGTTCGCGAGCACCGCATCGTTCCCGGTGACAGTGCTGACCGAACACGGCAAGGGTGTGGGCGCCGCCGTCGACACCGGTTTCCGCCATGCGATCGCCACCGGCGCAACACACATCGCGCGCACCGATGCCGACTGTCTGCCCCGGACCGACTGGATCGCCGAGATCCGTCGCGCGTTCGGCGGAGACGCCGAACTCGTGTGCGGACACCTGGTGGCACGGAGCGACGAGAACGGCGCGATTGCTCGAATCATGTTCCGCGTCATGGTGATCGCGGCGGCATATTTCGGTCGTCTGCGACCCGCCAACCGCGGACCGGAGTATCTCGTTCCCTATCAGATGCACGCAGGCAACAACATGGCGATCACCGCGGATCTCTACGTGCGGTGCGGTGGGATGCCGCGTCTGCCGTCGCCCACCGACCGCACATTTCTCAACCGCGTCCGCCGCACGACCGGCCGGATCGAGCATCGTCGAACGATGGTGTCGGAGAACTCGACCCGCCGGATCCGCGCGTACGGACTCCTGGGCACCGCGCGTTGGTACCTCGACCGTGGTCCCGGCCGCCGCAGTCCGGATCCGCGATGACCGCCCCCACCGACATCGCGTCACTCCTGGGTGAGCTGCGCGCCTCTCCGCACGCCGCGGCGTTCCTCACCTCGCGGAGCGGTGTCATAACCCGGGGTGACCTCGCCGACCGGGCGCTCGCCGTCGCCGGTGAGTTGCACAGCCGGGGACTGCAGCACGGCGACACCGTGGGCCTGGCCGTGCGGCCGGGACCCGAGACGGTGGCGGTGCTCCTGGCGTCGATGCGTCTGGGCCTACGGGTCGTCGCGGCAGATCCACGCATCGCCCCGCAGGTGTTCGCGTCATCGCTGCGACTCGCGGGAGTCCGTCTGATGATCACCGAGCCGCTGGTCCGACTGGCGGCGGGACCTGCGGCGCCCATCGTCGGCCTGTTCGGTATCCAGTTGGCGCGGCTCGACTCGGTGGCGCCGGCGACGGTGATGCCCCGACGACTGACGGTGCGACCATCCCCCGATCACTCCGACTCCGACGCGGATGCCGTCCTCGTGTTCACCTCGGGGACAACGGGACGCCCACGGGCGGTGGTGCATTCACCGCGCACGATGTCTGCCGGCGTGGCGTCGGTGACGGAGCTGACCGGGGTCCGCAGAGGTGACTCGGTGGTGGCGTCGACGGTGTTCGCGATGCTCCCGGCCCTGCTGGCCGGGGCTGCGGTCGCGACGTCCATCGACCGCCGGACCATCCACCGGGTGTCGCCGCAGTTCACCTACGTCACGCCACCGCAGGCCCGGGATCTGCTCGAGCACGGCGCCCGGTTCACCGGGCGCGTGTTCACCGGATCTGCACCGGCGTCGACGCGGCTGCTGACCCGGCTTCGCGATGCCGGTGCCGACGAGGCCTGGAGTGTCTACGCGCTCACCGAGGCCTTCCCGGTGGCGGCCGTCGAGTCCCGCGACAAAGCCGATTTCGACACCGCCGGGGACCTCGTCGGTGACCTCATGCCGGGCATGTCGGCCCGAACCGATTGCGCCGGAGAGATCGTCGTCGCGGGATCTGCCATGTGTACCCGTTACCTGGGTGGGGATCGGCTGGCCGAGGTGGCGACCGGTGATCGCGGTGTCATCGACGGAACACGGGTGATCCTGCACGGGCGCCTGAAAGACATGATCCTGCGCCGAGCGGTCAACATCTATCCGGGCCTGCACGAGCCGTCGCTGCACGTGGCCGGCGTGGCCCAGGCGGTGCTCGTTGGTGTGCCAGACCATGATCTCGATGAACGCGTGGTGCTCGTGGTCGAGCCCGAGCCCGGGGTGAGCGAGAGTGAGCTCCGCAGGTCGCTGCGTGGGCCGATCGCTGCGCTCGGCGACGCTCGACCCGACGACGTCCTGATCACGACGGTGCCGATGTCCGGGCGCTCACGCAAACCCGATCGCGTGGCCACGGCCGCTCTGGCCGCCGGCGCCTCGGCGATGCGGATGCCGCGATGCTGAGGCGATGGCGGGAGCTGCTGATGGCGTCGCATGTGCGATACACCTCGGTCAACGGCGACGCGTTGGCGAGCGCGACCACCTACTCACTGATCCTCGGGCTGATCCCGGTGTTGTTGCTGGTTGCCACGGTGCTGTCGTGGGCCGACCCCGGTACCGTCGCCGACGCGGCCGACACCGCCGCCCGTCGCGTGTTCCCGACGGAGGTCACCGAGGTGGTCACCGCCGCGGCAGGCGACCTCGATCGCCGACTCACCTGGGTGGCCGTCGCCATCATCGGCTGGCTGTCCGTCCGGTCGGTTCGTGCGCTGCGCACCGGTTGTCGTGCCGTGTGCGGCCAGCGCAGTGGATCGGGAAATCCGATCTCCGACAACCTCCGCGACGTGGGACTCGCCATCGTCTTGTTCGGATGCGCGGCTGTCGGTGTCGTGATCGTCGCCGAGGTGCCGTCGACGGTGGCCGCGCGCGTTCTCGGGGTGCCCGTGCTGTTCGCGACACTGCTGATCGCGATGCGGATCCTGCCCTGGCCCGACACCGACCGACCGACACTTCGTCGTACCGCGTCGGCCGCCGCGGCGGCGACCGTGGCCATCACCGCACTGGGGACAGTCGGTGGGCTCTATCTGCACGCGACGATGTCCGGGCGCGATGCGGTGTTCGGTGTCGCCGCGACACTGGTCGCGACGTCGTTGTGGATCGCGTTGTCGGTGCGCGCGGTACTGCGGGCGCTCTCTGTCGCCGCGGTGCTCGAGGCGTGGCACCGACCCGCACCAGCGGACGACCGTGCCCTGTGGGTGATCGTTCCGGCGTACCAGGAGGCGTCCGGTATCGGCGCCACCCTCGATGCACTGGCCCGGCAGAGCGACCTGGAATTCGCTCTCGTGGTCGGCGACAACGGATCGACCGACCGAACCCCGGACGTCGTCCGCGAGTTCGGGCGCACCGCACCGTTTCCGGTCCACCTCGTGGTCGACGACGAACGCGGTGTCGGATGTGCGGTCGACGCCGCGGCGCGTTTCGCCATCGCCCACGGCGCTGAGTTGCTGGCGCGTACCGACGCCGACGCACGACCACGGCCCGGGTGGGTCGCGGGCATCCGCGACCGCTTCGCCCGCGGTGCAGACGTCGTCTGTGGGGCCAGCATCCCTCGTCGTGACGAGGACCCGTCGGTCGTCGAGCGGTGGCTCCTGCCTGCAGTGCAAAGAATTCTGGCGGTCTACGGGCGCCACCGCGGACCGCACCGCGGGCCGGAGTTCCTGGCCCCGTACGTCCTGACCCATGGTCATTCGTTCGCGATCACGAGCGCGGTATACGAGCAGGCGGGCGGCGCCGTGCGCCGCCCGCTCGAGGCCGGCCCCGAAGACGTCCATCTGCTCAATCGGGCCCGCCAGATCACGCCGAATGTCGTTCGGGCAGAGGAGGTGGTCGTCGAGAACAGCCTGCGCCGCCTGCGTGAGTGGGGGATGCGCAGGACGTTGCTGTGGTACTGGGATCGCCGCTACACCCCGCCGACGGCCGATCAGGTTCACGTCAGGATCCCACGATGAGCGCCCGCAACCGCGACCGCCGGGTCTACTGGGCGTCGCATCCCTTCCTGTTCGCCGGTCTGGCAGTGATACGCCATCGGGCGGTGTGCCGCATCAGGTCTCGCGTCATCGTCAATCAGCCCGAGGCGATGCGACACGTGCTCACCGAACTGCCGCTCGATCGGGTGTCGGACCGGACGACCGGCGGCGTGATCAGGAAGAACGACGTGGTCGGAGCCCTGTTCGACGAGTCCGGCGACGACCACCGCGCGTCGCGGCGTGCGGTGGCCGAAACGCTGGATGCATCGGGTGTGGCCGCCTTGCGCCACGTCTGGATGCCGGTGCTCGACGATGCGGTCGCGCGGTTGCGGGCCGGCGAGCTGATCGACCTGTGTGGCGTCGCCGACGAAATGGCCGGACGCACCACCGCCGCGCTGCTCGGGCTGGACCTCAGCACGGGGCAGTCGATCGACCTCGCGCGGGCGGCCCGCGCCACCGCGGCGTCGGCGGCCGCATCCGAGGTTCCGTCGTTGCGCCGCAGGAGGTATCGCGATCACATAGGCGAGGCCTTCGGCGACAGGATCGATGCCCGCGGCACGATGCTGGCGATGGCCGCGGTGACCACGACACACGCAACCCTTCCCCGGGCGGTCGCCTGGGTGGCCGACGACGACCTCTGGGGTGCGGCCGGCGACGATGCGCAGCGCCCGGTTCTCGTCGCCGAGTTGTTACGGGTGCTCGCACCGACCCCGCTGCTGCCGCGCGCCGTCGCGGAGCGGGCGGAGGTCGCCGGGTGTCCGGTGACCCCCGCTGATCAGATCCTGCTGATGACCCGTCATGCGGTCGGCGCCCATCGCCGGGATCCCTCGGTCACGTGCCCGGCGCCGATGGCGTTGAGTCAGTTGGTCTTCGGTGTAGGGCGCCATGCGTGCCCCGGCGCCGCCCTGGCCCGGGCGCAGCTCGCGGATGTCCTGGCCGCCCTCGCGCCACTGAGGCCCAGGGTGCGCACGGCTCGGGCCGACCGCCACAGCGCCTTACCCGCATGGCGTTCGCTGGTGGTCTCGACATGAGGGTCGGGGTCACCGGTGCCACCGGGTTCTGTGGTGGCGCCGTACTGCGAGCGCTCGCCGCCGGTGGACACGACATCGTCACCGTCGGGCGACGTCCGGCGGGTGCCCATCCGTGGCGGCGCTGGGATGCCGCGAGCGATGTTCCCGATCTCTCCGGCCTCGACGTGGTCATACACCTCGCCGCCGCCGTCGGCGATCCCCGACCGGGGACACGGGCGGCGGCGTTCGAGCAGGTCAATGTCGTTGGGGCGAAGAGACTGCTGTCCGCGGCCGAGCACTGTCGGGTCGTCTGGGTGAGCTCGTCGAGCGTGTACGACACGCGCCTCGACCGCACCATGGTGGCCGAGGACCACCCGATCGACGGAGGGCATCTGAATCAGTACGGCCGAACGAAGGCAGTGGGCGATGCACTGGCCCGGGATCGAGGTGCCGTCGTTCTTCGACCGCGTGCTGTCTACGGCCCCGGCGACGCGCATCTGTTGCCACGCCTGCGTCGTGCTGTGCGCGGGCGCCGGCTGGTGTTGCCCGGCGACGACGTCAGTGTCTCGATCACGCACGTCGACAACCTCGCGGCCGCCTGCGTCGCGGCGATGGCGTGGGATGCCGGCGCCTACAACGTCGCCGATCTCGCCCCGGTGCGCAGGGACGAAGCGCTCGTCGGGGTGCTCGAAGCGGCCCTCGGCCGATCGATATCGGTGGCGCACGTGCCGGTGTGGATGGCGGCCACGGCCGCGAAGGGCATGTCCGCCACGGCCGCCGTCATCGGTCGTGAATCTCTTCTGACGCCGTATGTCGTCGACACCGTGGGCCGGGACTTCGTTCTCGACACGACCCGCGCGACCGCGACCGGGTGGAGCTCGGCCGATCTGATGCCGAGCTACCTGAGACTTCTTCGGGCGTCGGTCGGGGAGCGGGACACGGCCGCGAGACGGTGAGTGCACGCGGGCGGGTGATACCGTTCGGACGTCCGGTACGAGCACGGGGGTTCGATGGGTCATCCGACAGGTCAGGGGCCGGAGTACGATCCGCGCCAGGGCTTTCCGCAGCAGTGGTCTCAGTATCCGCAGCCCGGATGGTCCTCCGGAGGTCCGAACATCCACGGCCAGAAACCGCCCGGGGGCGGTAGCGGCAGGACCCTCGCGATCGTCGGTGTGGTCTCGGTCGTCCTGGTCGCGGTACTGGTCGCTGTCACCGTGATCGCCCTGCGCCACAACGTCTCGGTCGGTGGCGAACCCGTGAGTGCGGCGGGCTCGTCGTCATCGGCGGGCCCCACCACACCCACCACGACATCGCCATCCGATCCCCAGTGTCCGGCACCGAAAGCCGGCCCCGGCACCCCCGGCAGGGTGGAAGACGGTGTCCGGCTCGCGTGGTCTTGCCTATGACGTCCCGGCAAGCCGGGAGGTCGAGAGTTGTGGCACCGTGGTCGGCTGGGAAGGCAAGTGTGCGGACGGGCCCTTCGGCTACTGTCCCATCCGGACGATGAGCGGAGCGGCCACCCTCCACTCCGCCCAGTGCCCGAAGAACTCAGCTGCCCTCGCCGGGACGCCGGGGGCATCGAACACCGATGACATCACCGTCGCCGTCCGTGCCGAGGCGGGCCTCGTCAAAGAGATCTACACCTCGGAATCCGGTCGTGTGCCGGACGTATCGCTCAGTGCGCCTACGGCGCTGACCGTCGGCGGTGCGCCGGCCGTGCAGATCGTCGCCACGGTCACCGGCATCGAGTCGTCGGCGTGCGTCGGACCCACCGCAGTGCACAGCATGATCGCCACCACGGTTCCCGGTCAGCAGGGAACCGTCCTTTTCGTGATCTCGCTGCGGCAGGGCGTCCCCGGCGCCGTCGATGCGCCCACCGCCGCACGCATGGCCTCCACCCTGCGCCGAAACGGGTGACGGGCTAGAACCAGGAGGGCTCCAGATCCAGCGTCGTGCGGTCGAGTGAGGCCAGCAGGTCGAACTGTGGGCCGGTCTTCGGCAGCTCGTATCGGAAGAAGTACTGCGCCGCAGCACGTTTGCCGTCGTAGAAGTCGCCGGTGCTCTCGCCGACCGCCAGCAGCTGCTCCAGCCAGATCCAGGCGAGGACGACGTGGCCGGTCGCCTCGAGGTAGACCGTCGAGTTCGCGAGGGTGGTGGCCGGATCGCCGACCGACCACAGTGCGACGGTGACCTCGGTCAACCGATCGACCGCGCGCCGCAGATCCGCGGCGTATGTCGCGGCGTCTGCGCCCGCTGCCTCGGCGCGATCGATGGTCGCGGTGATCGTCTCGACCAACAGTTTCAGACCCGCCCCGTCCTGCATGACGACCTTGCGACCCAGCAGGTCGAGGCCGTGGATGCCGTGCGCGCCTTCGTGGATGGGGTTGAGGCGGTTGTCGCGGTAGTACTGCTCGACGTCGAACTCCTTGGTGTAGCCGTACCCGCCGAGCACCTGGATGGCCAGGCTGTTGGCCTCGAGGCACCACTGCGATGGCCAGCTCTTGGCGATGGGGGTGAGCACCTCGAGCAGCAGATGGGTCCGGTCTCGGTCGGCGCCGGTGGTGGTCTGCTCGTCGTCGACGAGCTGCGCGCAGTACAGGGTGAGTGCGAGAGCGCCTTCCACGTAGGACTTCTGAGCCAGCAGCATGCGGCGGACGTCGGCGTGGTCGATGATCGGGACCGCGGGCGAGCTCGGGTCCTTGTTGTCCAACGGGCGTCCCTGGGTGCGTACCTTGGCGTACTCGAGCGAGGCGAGGTAGCCGGCGTAACCGATTGCGGTGGCGAGGAATCCGACGCCGATCCGAGCCTCGTTCATCATGTGGAACATGTACATCAGGCCGTGGTGCTCCTCGCCGACCAGATAGCCGACAGCGCCCTTCTCGTCGGCGGGAGTGTGTGTTCCGTCGCCGAAGTTGAGCAGAGTGTTGGTGGTGCCGCGGTTACCCATCTTGTGGTTCAAGCCCACCAGGGCGACGTCGTTGCGGGTTCCGTCGGCGAGGTACTTCGGCACGATGAGCAGCGAGATGCCCTTCACGCCGGGAGGTCCGCCAGGCGTCTTGGCGAGCACCAGGTGGACGATGTTCTCGCTCAGTTCGTGTTCACCGGCGGAGATCCACATCTTGGTGCCGGTGACCCGGTAGCTGCCGTCGCCGGCGGGGATGGCCTTGGTGGTGATGTCCGCCAGCGACGACCCGGCCTGTGGTTCGGACAGGCACATGGTCCCGTAGAAGCGACCCTCGACCATGGGCCGGACCCAGGTGTCGATCTGCTCGGGGGTGCCGTACTCGATCAACAGGTTGGCATTGCCGATGGTGAGGAACGGGTATGTCGATGACGACGGATTCGCCGCCTGGAACCACGCCAGGGCGGCTTTGCCGATGACGTTGGGTAGCTGCAGGCCGCCGACCGATTCGTCGAACGACCCGGCCATCAGGCCCGACTTGGTGAACTCGTCGAGTGCGGCCTGCACCTCGTCGATGAGGACGACCTTCCCGTCGTCACCGATGTAGGGCTCGTTCTGGTCGCCCTTCTTGTTGTGCGTCGCGAACATCTTGGTCGCGATGTCGGCACTGAGGTCGAGGACGTCGTCGAATGTCTCCCGGGAGTGCTCGGTGAAACGCTCACGGGTGGTCAGCGCGGCGACGTCGAGCCACTCGAAGAGCAGGAAGTCGATGTCGCGGCGGGACAGCGGGGCGGCCATTGGTTCTCCTCGATCCGGGAAATGAGCACTCGCTAACAAATGAGCGCCCGCTTATGATGCTCCCCGGACCATGGCATCGTCAACGGTCCTGCACGACACGCAGGAGGGGAGCGGTATGACCACCGACACCGCCGTCGGCGACTCCGCCGCCGCGGATCGCATCCGACGAGCCGCGATAGAGGCGTTCGCCGAATCGGGCTACGCGGGCAGTTCGACGCGCCAGATCACCAAGCGGCTCAACATGAGCGCCACCGCGATGTATCCGCACTTCCGTTCCAAGGAGGAGTTGCTCTACGCCATCGCCCTCGACGGACACCGGGCTGTCCTGGCGGCGCTGCGCGACGCCGACTACCCCGACGCGCCCGTCCTGCAGCGGCTGACCTCGGTGGTCTCGGCGTTCGCGACGTGGCAGGCGGAGTTCCACCAGCTGGCCCGGGTCGTGCAGTACGAGTTGGGCGCGCTCACCCCGGTGCACTACCGGGCGATCACCGCGATCCGCCGCGACACGGTCGCCGTACTCGCGTCGATCGTGCAGGCGGGCAAGGACTCCGGCGAGTTCTCGGTCGATGACGTCGACGACGTGGTCCTGGCCATCTCGTCGCTGTGCGTGGACGTCTGCCGGTGGTTCCCGTCGAAGATCCACGACGACCCACGACGACTGGGCGCCGCATACGGCCGGATCGCGCAGCGTCTCGTTCGCTGACCGGCAGGCACTGTCAGGAGGCGATGCTGTCGAGCAGACCGAACGAGATCACGAGCAGGACGATCTGGATCGCCATCCCGAGCAGCGGAACCCAGAACGCGATGTGCTTGCGGACCATCAGCACGATCGCGGCGATCGAGGTGGACAGCAGGACGAGACCACCGACGAGGTCGGTGAGGATGTACGCCCACGTGAGGTTGTCGTAGTTGCAGGTCTGATAGCTGCACGCGTCGGTCCCCATCACCCAGAACAGGCTGAAGAAGGCGACGAGCAGGAATCCGCCGAGGTAGGTCGTGATGAGCATCGACGTCACGACGACGTCGGCGGTGTGCGATCGACGTACCGGCACGAACGGTGCCTGC
>NZ_JAEMTF010000022.1:10923-52445 GCF_016462415.1 Williamsia sp.
GCGTCCCGACCAGTTGGCGAGGACCTCGGTGGGGCCGGCGTCGGACCGGCTCGTCACGACCTCGCCGAATGGGACGTCACCGATCGCGCGGATGTCGGCGCCGATGAACATCTGGACGATCGGCAGGGTGGCCTCGGCCAGCCCGGCCGGTGCCTCGGCGTCCTGACCGGTGGCCACCGCGAGATCCCATCCGTGCACGAGGGTCTCGTTGACGTAGCCCCACAGCGCGCCGCTGCCGGGAACGGTGCCCCACGGAACGGTGACCGGGGTGTCGAGCTTCGCGTCGTCGGACCACAGCTCCCGTGCCCGGCGGGTGGTCGCGGCGTACTCGGCCGGCTCGTGGAGCCGGTCGGTCACCGAGACCGCGAAGATGTCGGTGCCCGCGCCCAGCGCAGCGGCGCGACCCGCGGTGCCGAGCAGGTGACCGCTCAGGGCGAGGACATCGAACTCGGTGCACGGCGTGGGGTTGTCGAGCTGGTCGGGCGCGACGGCCTCGAGCAGGGACGTGACCCATTCGGTCGCGGCGGCGTAGACCGGGCGGGGATCGGGTGCGTTCATGGTGTGTCTCGCTTCCTGGGCTGATGGTGGCTACCAGAAACAGTCAATCGTCTATACATGACACCAACTGTCATGTATTTCTGACACGATTGCAGCCATGCGGGCCGACCGACTCCTTGCGCTGGTGATGCTGCTCCGTCATCACGGGCGGATGACCGCAGCGGCGCTCGCCGCCGAGCTCGAGGTGTCGCAGCGAACGGTCCTGCGTGACATCGACGCGCTGTCGGTGTCGGGGGTGCCGGTCTACGCCGACCGCGGTCGCAACGGCGGATTCGCGCTGCTGCCCGGTTACCGCACCGACCTGACCGGGCTCACGCTCGACGAGGCCAGGGCGCTGTTGTCGTCGGGCGCGGGCCGACTGACCTCGCCGGCGTTCGTCAGCGCGATGCGGAAGGTGGCCGCCGCGATCCCGGACTCGCATCGCGACGAGGTGAAGCTCGCTGCGCGACGCATCCTGGTGCGCCCCGAGGGGTTCGTCGCCGAAGCGCCGGCGTCGCAGCCGCTCGCCCAACTCCAGGAGGCGGTGTTCCTCGGTCGTCGGATCCGACTGCAGTACCAGCGGTTCGGAGCCGAGCCCGTCGAGCGGACACTGGACCCCGTCGGCCTCATCATGGGCGGCGACACCTGGTATCTCGTCGCCCGTCGCGATGGAACCGAGCGCATGTACCGCGTCTCACGCATGTCCGACGTCACCGTGCTCGACGAGCCCGCGGACCGACCCGATGACGTCGACCTCGAACAGATCTGGCAGGAACGGCGCAGTGAGTTCCGCGGACGGTTCGTCCCGAGCGAGGTGGCGGTCCGGGTGCGCGCGGATCGCTACGACGACCTCACGCGCATGCGGTTCGAGGTCCTCGACGTCGGGCCTGTGACCGACGGGTGGCAGACGGTGCGGATGACCTGCGCCGACCTGCGGTACGCGCTCAGCGCGCTGTGGTCGATGGCCGACGCCGTCGTGGTCACCTCTCCCGGCGAGGTCGCCGACGAGATCCGCCGTCGCACTCGAGCGATGACCGGTGCGTCGCGATGATGTGCGGTTCCGGCGACGCCCACCTGCGGAAATGAGCGCCAAAAGGGCACATTTCCGGGAGTGGTTCAGCTGCGGGACTCGCGACCGGCCAGCAGCAGTTCGATGGTCAGCTCGAGGCGGTTCGTGACGTCGGTCGCCGAGGCCCGGCGGGTCAGCCACTGCACCAGGTTCGACATCCACACGTCGGAGATGACGCGTGCGATCTTGAGGTCCTCGTCGCTGGGTTCGCCGGTGACCATCGCCCCGGCGAGGAGGCGGTCGATGACCGCGGCGACCGCGTCGACCTCGGTGGCCGCCGAGGCGTCGGCGAACATGAACGCCCGCGTCATCGCCTCGGTCAGCAACGGATCGCGCTGCATCGCGAGCGTGATCAGGTCGAGGACGCTGCGCAGCCGTTCGAGGGCGGTGTCGCCCTGCAGGCGTGAGCGGTCGGCCCGCGACTCGACTCGTTCCAGTTCGCGTGCCAGAGCCGTCACCAGCAGGTGCACCTTCGACGGGAAGTAGCGGTACAGGGTGCCGACGGCGACGTCGGCCTTGTCGGCGACGGCGCGCATCTGCACGGCGTCGTATCCGCCCTTCGAGGCCAGGGCCAACGTCGAGTCCAGGATCCGACGACGACGTTCCCGTTGCGCGTTGGACCCCAGATCCGGGTCGGTGGTCACGCCCACGGTGGGCACCGAGCCGCCGGGTGTCGCGGGGGTGGCCATGGTCACTTCCTTACTTCCGCGCTCCGCTCGGGTGACCCCGTCGCGGTGCTGCCGCAAACCGATTTGTCCACGATATGCCGCGCCGCCTCGGGTCGACGAGTTGACATCCCGAGTACCCGACTACCCGGATCCGTCACCGACAGGCATAATTAGAACAGGTTCTACTTTGCCCGCATGCGGAAATGAGTGAGGTCGCCGGAGTCATGACGATTGCCAGCACGGAAGATCAGGCGACGTTCGCCGAGGCCATCGGGCGGTGGGCGCAGCACGCCGGTGTCGTCGACGTGGTGCGCCGCAGTCTCGATGAGCAGGCTGTCGACGACGGGTCCGACCCGCGGTCGGCGGTGCTTCCCGGCGTCGCCGAGCTCGGTCTGTTCGCGGCCACCGCGCCCGACGAACGTGGCGGCCTCGACCTCGGATTCGTCGACCTGGCGGTGATGCTCGAGCAGTGTGGACGCGATCTGATCCCCGGCCCGCTGGTGTCGACGGCGATCGCGACGCACTTTCTCAGCCGGTCGGAATCCGACGCGGCACACGAGGTCGCAGCCGAGTTGATGTCCGGCCACCGGACCTGCGCGCTCGCCCCCGCCGGCCTGACGCCGGACGCGACGCCGGTCGCGGTGAGCCGACGCACCGACGGCGACGGGATCGTCGTCGACGCCGATGCGCAGACCGTCGTCGGACACAGCGGAGGCGGACTGCTGCTGCTGGCGATCGACGTCGAGGGCTCCCCTCGATGGGCGGTCGTCGACGCGGCCGCGCCAGGAGTCGAGGTCAAGGCGTCCGACGCGGTCGACGGGACGAACACCGTGAGCTCGGTGTCGCTGCGCGGCGTCGGTGTCGCAGAACACCAGATCCTCGCCGCAGGTGACGCCCTGGTGCGCGGTGCGCTCGTCGCCGGTCTGGCCGCGCAGGCCTCTGGCGTGACTCGATGGACGCTCGACACCGCGGTCGAGTACGCCAAGGTTCGCGAGCAGTTCGGATCGCCGATCGGGTCGTTCCAGGCCGTCAAACACATCTGTGCCGAGATGCTCTGCCGCAGCGAGCAGATGAGTGCCGCCGCATGGGACGTCGCCCACGCGGTGGCCGAGCACGCCGCCGCGTCGGACCGCGACGATGTGCAGGTCGCACTGTCGACGGCGGTGGCCGCCGCAGCCGTCGGTGACCTCGCGGTGGCCAACGCCAAGGACTGCATCCAGATCCTCGGCGGCATCGGGTTCACCTTCGACCACGCCGCGCACCTCTACCTTCGATTCGCGCTGTCGCTGCGTGCGCAACTCGGTGGCACCGGTTCGTGGCGCGCGGGCACCGCACGTGCCGTCCTGGGCGGCACGCGACGAAGCATCGACATCGACCTGTCCGAGGTGGACGACGACCGTGCGACCGTCCGGACCACGTGCGAGCAGATCGCCGCGGCCCCGGACACGCGGCGCGCGCTCGTCGACGCCGGGTACCTGACACCCCACTGGCCCGTGCCCTACGGGCTCGGGGCGGGCGCCGCCCTGCAGCTGCTCATCGACGCCGAACTCGACCGTGCGGGCGTCTCCCGACCCGACCTGGTGATCGGCGCCTGGGCGATCCCGACCATCCTCGAGCACGGGACAGACGCGCAGCGTGAACGGTTCGTCGCACCGACCCTGGCCGGAGACGTGTCCTGGTGTCAGCTGTTCTCCGAGCCCGAGGCGGGTTCGGATCTCGCGTCGTTGCGCACCCGGGCCACCCGGGTCGACGGCGGGTGGACCCTGCGCGGGCAGAAGGTGTGGACCTCGGCCGCGCACACCGCCGACTGGGCCATCTGCCTCGCCCGCACCGACACCGACGTGCCGAAACACAAAGGCATCAGCTACTTCCTCGTCGACATGACCAGCGCGGGCATCGATGTCCGGCCGCTGCGCGAGATCACCGGCAACGCCCTGTTCAACGAGGTCTTCCTCGACGACGTGTTCGTTCCCGACGACTGCCTCGTCGGAGAGCGCAACGGTGGTTGGCGACTGGCTCGCACGACACTGGCCAACGAACGGGTGGCCATGGGTGGCTCGGGACTCGGCGCGGAGATGGAGTCCCTGCTGGGCCAGATCGCGGCGTCGGACACCGAGCTCGGACCGGTCGACGTCGACGCCCTGGGTGCTCTGTGTGTCCAGGCGCAGATCGGCCGTGTGATGGATGCGCAGTCCGTCCTGCGCAGTATCGCCGGCCACGATCCGGGGGCCATCTCCAGCGTTCGCAAGCTCATCGGCGCACGGCATCGACAGGACGTACCGGAGTTCGCGCTGTCGGTGCTCGGGCTCGCGGGCCTCGCGACGTCCGACGCGGCCGATCTGTTCCTGCGCAACCGCTGCCTGACCATCGCCGGTGGCACGACGCAGGTGCTCGCGACCGCAGCGGCCGAGCGGATCCTCGGTCTACCGCGCTGAGGCGGCCCTCAGGCTATCGACATCGTCGCGAACTCTGATACAACTAGAACAGGTTCTAGAAACGGCTTCGACGAGGAGGTGTCCGGCGTGGATTTCACCCTGGACGGCACGGCCCAGGCGGTCAACGACGTGGCCACTGACCTGGTCGGACGCCACACCCCGGTGTGGGATGAGACGTTCGACGGGCCCGGCGGCTTCGAGGTGCCCCTGTGGTCGGCGATGGTCGAGTCCGGGGTGGTCGCGCTACCGCTGCCGGAGGATCGCGGGGGCGACACCGTCGGCATCCTGGGACTGCTGCCGCTGCTGACGAAACTCGGCGAGTCGGCGGGCGTGACCCCCGCGATCGGCACCCTGGTCGCCGGACTGGTGATCCGCGAATCCTCGTTTGCCCTCGATCGTCTCGCCCAGACCATCGTCGACGGTGGCCACACAGCCGTCGCGATCGGTGAACCCGGTGCAGCGCTGACCACGGCACCGCACACCTCGCTGTCCGGCGGCCGGCTCACCGGGACCAAGACCGCGGTCCTCCACGCCGAGGGCGCCGCGGCGTTGCTCGTCACCACCGACTCCGGCGTGGTGCTGGTCGACGCGGCCGCCGACGGGGTGTCGATCACCCGCACCCCGGCGTCGTCGCGGTGGGGCGAGTACACCGTCCGGTTGGAGGACGTCGCTGTCGACGATGCGGCGCTGGTGTCGCGGGACAGTCGGACGTTGCGCGATGTGTACCGACTGGGGTTGTCCGCCTACGCCGACGGGATCCTCGCCGGGGCGCTGCGCATCACCGCCGACCACGTCAGCAACCGCAATCAGTTCGGCAAGCCCATCGGCACCTTCCAGGCCGTCACCCAGCAGATCGCCGACATCTACGTCGTCGGACGGTCGATGAACCTCGCGGTGACGTCGGCGGCGTGGCGCCTGGCCGAGGGGCTCGACGCCGACCGTGACCTCTCGATCGCCACCTACTGGCTCGCCGCCGAGATGCCGACGACCCTGCGCACCATGACGCACCTGCACGGCGGTGTCGGGGTGGACATCACCTATCCGCTGCACCGCTACTACTCGATCATCAAAGACCTCGCCCGCATCGTCGGCGGGGCCACCGCCCGACTCGACGAGCTCGCGGAGTCGTCCATGTTCGCCGACGAGTTGGCGGACTCGACCGGCCAGGAGTACTAGATCGATGTTCATCGACCTCACCCCCGAGCAGAAGGCGCTCAAAGCCGAGCTCCGCGAATACTTCTCGACGCTGATCTCTCCTGAGGACCAGGCGGCGATGCTGACCGAGCGGCACGGTCCGACGTACCGCAAGGTGATCCGTCAGATGGGCAGCGACGGCTGGCTCGGCGTCGGATGGCCGACGGAGTACGGCGGCAAGGGTTTCGGTGACATCGAGCAACAGATCTTCGTCAACGAGGCCGCGCGCGCCGACGTCCCGCTGCCCGCGGTCACCCTGCAGACCGTCGGCCCCACGCTGCAGGTGCACGGCACCGACGAGCAGAAGCAGAAGTTCCTCCCGGCGATCCTGGCGGGCGAGGTGCACTTCGCGATCGGCTACAGCGAACCCGAGGCCGGCACCGACCTCGCGTCGCTGAAGACCTCCGCGGTCCGGCACGGGGACGAATACATCGTCAACGGGCAGAAGCTGTGGACCACAGGCGGTCACGACGCCGACTACGTGTGGCTCGCGTGCCGCACCGACAAGGACGCGCCCAAGCACAAGGGCATCTCGATGCTCATCGTCGACACCACCGATCCCGGCTACAGCTGGACCCCGATCATCACCGCCGACCGAGCCCACCACGTCAACGCGACGTACTACAACGACGTCCGCGTCCCGGTCGGCATGCTGGTCGGCGAGGAGAACCTCGGGTGGCGGTTGCTGACCACCCAGCTCAACCACGAGCGCGTCATGCTCGGCCCCGCGGGACGGATGGACGGCTTGCTGGCCCGTATCTCCGCATGGGCGCAACGACCGGCGGCCGACGGCACCGTGCCCGCCAAGAACCCCGACGTGCGCAGGGCGCTCGCCGAGATCGCGGCCTACACCCGAATCAACGAACTGCTGAACTGGCAGGTGTCCTCCTCGGGCAACGAGGCGATCTCGATGGCCGACGCCGCGGCGACCAAGGTGTTCGCCACCGAGCGCGTGCAGCGCATCGGCCGGCTGATCGACGAGATCATCGGCCGCTTCGGCGATCTCGCCGATCCGGAGACCGCGGACCTCATCCGATGGTTCGACGCGCAGGCCAAGCGCAACGTGGTGATCACCTTCGGTGGCGGCGTCAACGAGGTCATGCGGGACATGATCGCGACGTCGGGCCTCGGACTCCCGCGCGCACCGCGATGAGCGTGGAGGCGACGGCGGCGACCACCGAGGACCGCATCCGTAGCGCGACCGATGCGGTCCGTGCCGGCGGCGCCAGCGCGCCGGTGGCCGGACGCGACCCGATCAACGGTCCGATGATCGCGAACTGGACCGAGGCCATCGGGGACGCGAACCCCATCTACCGCGATGAGGACGCGGCGCGAGCCGCCGGATGGGACGGCGTCGTGGCCCCGCCCGCGATGGCGCAGGTCTGGACGATGCGCGGCCTGCACGGGGCGCGCTCCGACGACGACCCGCTGGGCGCGGTCTCGCAGATCTTCGACGACGCCGGATACACCTCGGTCGTCGCCACCAACTGCGATTCGACCTACCACCGCTACACGCGGCCGGGCGAGCATGTCGCCATCTCGTCGGAGCTGCTCGACGTGGTCGGTCCGAAGACCACCGGACTCGGCGAGGGATGGTTCTTCACCACCCGCAACGTCTGGACCGTCGGCGACGAGGTCGTCGCCGAGATGAACTTCCGCATCCTCAAGTTCCGGCCCCCTGCGGCGTCGCCCGAGACGGCGGCGTCGTCCGGTGTCACGTCGTCGCTGGCCGCGCCCACCGACGACCTCGACGCCGGCGCGATGATGCGGCCCAGCGCATCTCGTGACACCGCCTTCTTCTGGACCGGGGTCGCCGACCACGAGCTGCGCATCCAACGTCGACCCGACGGAACGCTGGTCCACCCGCCGGTCCCGGCGCTGTGGAAACACCACACCGAGACCACCGACTACCAGGTCGCGGCAGGCACGGGCACCGTCTACAGCTTCGTGGTGCATCACGCTCCGCGTGTCCCGGGCCGCACCCTGCCGTTCGTGATCGCGCTGGTCGAACTCGACGAGGGCGTGCGCATGCTCGGACAGCTCCGCGGCGTCGACCCCGCCGAGGTGGCCATCGGCATGCCGGTCGTCGTCGAATTCCTCGATTTCCCTGCCGATCCCGACGCCACCGTCCCCGGAACCGGTGATCCGTGGACCCTCTACGCCTGGCAACCCGCCGATTCGAAAGGTGCGACGACATGACCGCCCCCGTGGCCCCGCCCCGTACGCCGCCCGGCGTGGCCGTCGGCGACACTCTGCCGCTTCTGGTCATCGAGGCGACACCGACCTTCATCGTCTCGACGGCCCTGGCCACCCGTGACTTCCAGGACGTGCATCACGACCGAGACCTCGCGCAGAGCAAGGGATCGAAGGACATCTTCGTCAACATCCTCACCGACACCGGGCTGGTCGGACGCTACGTCACCGACTGGGCGGGTCAGCGGGCGCAGATCCGGTCGATCACCCTGCGCCTCGGCGTCCCGTGGTACGCATACGACACGCTCACGTTCGCGGGCACGGTCAGCGCCGTCGACGACGGGGTGGCCACCGTCGACGTGGTCGGGACGAACGCACTCGGCAAGCACGTCACCTCCCAGGTGACCGTCGTTCTCGACCACACTGTGCAGCAGAGCTCATGAGCACGTCGTTGTCCGGCGCCGCCGCGATCGTCGGGATCGGCGCCACCGATTTCTCGAAGGACTCCGGACGCAGCGAACTGCGCCTGGCCGCCGAGGCGGTCGGGGCGGCGATCGCCGACGCGGGTCTCGACCCGTCCGAGGTCGACGGACTGGTGTCGTTCACGATGGACACCAACACCGAGATCGCCGTCGCCCGCGCCACGGGAATCGGTGACCTGACGTACTTCTCCCGCATCCACTACGGCGGCGGCGCGGCGTGTTCGACCGTTCAGCAGGCCGCGATGGCCGTCGCCACCGGCGTCGCCGATGTCGTGGTCGCCTACCGCGCCTTCAACGAGCGGTCCGGCATGCGCTTCGGTCAGGTCAATGCCGGTCTCGCCGCGCAGGACAACTCGTCGGGTACCGACAACGCGTTCAGCTATCCGCACGGGCTGTCGACGCCGGCGGCGTTCGTGGCGATGGTCGCCCAGCGGTACATGCACGAATACGGCGCGACCAGTGCCGATTTCGGTGCGGTTGCAGTGGTCGACCGCAAACACGCCGCGGTCAACCCCAACGCCTTCTTCTACGACAAGCCAATCACCATCGACGACCACCAGAACTCGCGCTACATCGCCGAGCCCCTGCACCTGCTCGACTGCTGCCAGGAATCCGACGGCGGCGTCGCACTGGTGATCGTCTCCGCCGAGCGGGCGAAGGACATGCCGCATGTCCCGGCGATCATCGCGGGCGCGGCGTCGGGCAGCGGCAACGATCAATACATCATGACCAGCTACTACCGCGACGATCTCGCCGGTCTACCGGAGATGGGGCTGGTCGGACGGCAGCTGTGGGAGCAGTCGGGTCTCGGTCCCACCGACATGGACGCGGCGATCCTGTACGACCACTTCACGCCGTACACGTTGATGCAGCTCGAGGAACTCGGGTTCTGCGGTCGCGGTGAGGCCAAGGACTTCGTCCGGCGTCCGGGGGTGCTCGAGGTCGGGGGTGAGCTCCCGCTCAACACTCACGGCGGGCAGCTCGGCGAGGCCTACATCCATGGGATGAACGGGATCGCCGAGGCCGTGCGCCAACTCCGGGGCGACTCGGTCAATCAGGTCGACGGCGCGCAGCGCGTCGTCGTGACAGCGGGGACCGGTGTCCCCACGAGCGGATTGGTGTTGACCCGATGACCGAGACCGCAGCCACCGACTTCACCGCCACCGACTTCAACTTGGGCGACATCTTCGAGACCATCGCCGACGCGGTGCCCGACCGGATCGCGATCGGATACGAGGGTGTCGACGTCAGCTACCGCGAACTCGACGAACGGTCCAACGCGTTCGGACATCTGTTGCGCGACCACGGGATAGGCGCCGGCGACCACGTGGCGCTCTACCTCAAGAACAGTCTCGAGCACGTCTACGCCATGGTCGCGCTGCTGAAGATCGGCGCGACCGCGATCAACGTCAACTACCGCTACACCGCCACCGAACTCGCCTACATCCTGGAGAACTCCGACTCGGTCGCGGCGCTGGTGGAACTCGACGAGCACCAGCGGACGCTGGCGACCGTGCTACCGCAGACCGCGGTGCACACCGTCCTGGTGATCGGCGACGTCACACCGGAACTCGCTGCCGCAGCCGATGATCGCGTGTCCGTCGGGGTCGTCGACCTCGCCGGCCACAGCACCGCACGCGACTTCGCGCCCCGCTCCGGCGACCAGCACTACATCCTCTACACCGGCGGGACCACCGGCTACCCCAAGGGCGTGGTGTGGCGGCACGACGACTTCTTCCACAAGCCGCTGTCGGGCGGGAACCCCTACGGGCCCGAACCACTCGCCGACCACGCCGCGATCGCCGACAACGCGAGCACGTTCGCCCCGATTTCGTTCCTGCTGGCCGCGCCCCTGATGCACGGAGCCGCGATCTACTCGCTGTTCATGTTCTTCATCAACGGCGGTCGTCTCGTCCTGCAGCGTGACTTCGTCCCGTCGGCGGTGCTCGACTCGATCGAGCACCACGGCGTGCAGATCGTGCTCATCGTCGGCGACGGGATGGGGGCGCCGCTCGTGGAGGAGATGGAGAGCCGACAGGCGCTCGGGACCCTCGACGTGACCGGGCTGCTGTCGGTGACGAACGGTGGCGCGATCTGGTCGACCGCGGTTCGTGATCGGATGCGGGCGGTCAAACCCGATCTGTGGATGCGCGACAACTTCGGCGCCTCGGAGACCGGCAACGACGGCGAGCTGATCATGGGGGAGGACGGCCTGCTGCGGTCCACCTCGAACCCGGCGCTCACCGTGCTCGACGAGGCGCTCGAGCCCATCGAACCGGGATCCGACCAGATCGGTTTCATCGCCCGCGTCGGCCGCGTCCCGGTCGGCTATCACAAGGACGAGGAGAAGTCGGCTCGCACCTTCGTCACGTTGCCCGATGGGCGTCGGGCCGCGGTGCTCGGCGACATGGGACGTCGGGAGGCCGACGGCAGCGTGGTGTTCCTCGGTCGTGGATCCGGGTGCATCAACACCGGCGGCGAGAAGGTGTTCGCCGAGGAGGTCGAGGCGGCCGTCCAGGCGCATCCGGCCGTGCACGACGTGCTCGTCGTCGGCGTGCCGGATCCGCGGTTCGGTCAGAGGGTCGCCGCGGTGGTCTCGGTCGTCGACGGGGCGGACGTGCCGACGTTGGAGCAGATCCAGACGACCTGTCGGGAGCGGATCGCCGGGTACAAGGTGCCGCGTGCGGTCACGGTGGTCGAGCAGATCCGGCGATCACCTGCGGGCAAGGCCGATTACAAGTGGGCCTCGGCGACCGCGGTCGAGGCCGTCGCCACCGTCTAGACCCGCATCAGCCCACCGGATCGGACTCCAGATCCGACGGCGCGGCCACCACCGTCGTGCCGGTCGCCTTCTCGTCCAAGCGGTTCGGAGCCCAGAACGCCAACACCGCCGATCCGGCGATCACCAGCGCACCCAGCACGATGTACGCCTGGTTCGACGGGTGCAGGAACGCCTGCTGGGCGCCGTCGAGGACGGTGCGCGCGAGGTCGCCGGGCACGTTCTGCTCGAGCTGCTCGGAGACCGCCTTCGCCTCGGCCAGGGACCGGCCGATGTTCTCGGCGACGACATCACCCTGAGCGGCGACCATCTCGCCGCGGGCCTGCTGCCCGCCGGCGCTCAGCTGATCGCCCATGGTCTGGAACTGCTCACGGGCCCGGTCCGCGGTGGCGCCGATGCGTGCGGTGTATCCCGCCGCGACGATGCTGCCCGCGAGGGCCATGCCGATCGCGGCTCCGAGTTCACGGGCGGTGTCGTTGACCGCCGAGCCGACACCCTGGTTCTCGACCGGTGTCGACACCATGATCGCGGTGGTGGCCGGGGCCGTCGCGACACCGAGACCGAAGGCCATGACCGACAACAGGATCGCGATCACCCAGTACTCGCTGTAGGTCAACGCGCCCAACAGCACGATCCCGATCCCGAACACGAACATGCCCGGCGCGAGAACGGCACGGAAGTTGAACCGCACCGCCAGCCAGTTGCCCAGCAGCGACATCACCATCACGACGATCACCAACGGGAACATGGCCACCGCCGACTGCAGCGGCGAGTAGCCCAGAACCAGTTGCAGACGTTGCAGGATGAGGAAGAACGTGCCGAACGACCCCAGGAACTGCAGCGCGATCGCGAAGGCGCCGGAGCCGAAGGCGCGACGACGGAACAGTCGGACGTCGAGCAACGGGTGGTCGCGGCTCAGTTCGAGATAGACGAAGGCGCCCACCAGCGCCAGCCCGCCGATCAACGTGACGAGTACGAGCGGGTCATCCCAGCCGCGGACCGGCCCTTCGATGAGCCCGAACACGAAGGCCGCGATGGCGACGGCCGACGTGACCGATCCGCGGATGTCGAACCGCGGGGGATTCGCATCGCGGGAGGTGTCCACGGTCAACGCCGCCACGACGATGAGCGCGGCCGCTCCGGCGAAGGTGATGAAGATCGAATGCCAGCTGAAGAACTCGAGCAGGATGCCGGTCACGAAGAACCCGCCGATGGCGCCGGCACCGGCCACTCCGGCCCAGATGCTCACCGCGAGTGGTCGCTTGGACTCCGGGACGCCCGAGGTGATCAGCGACAGGGTGGCCGGCATGACCAGTGCCGCACCCGCGCCGGCCAGACACCGGGTCGCGATGATCATGTTCGGGTCGTCGAGGAACACCGGGAGTGCCGAGGCGATACCGAACACGACCATGCCGCCGATCAACATCCCCCGTCGCCCGAACCGGTCGCCGAGTGCACCCGCGGGCAACAGCAGCGCCGCGAGGGTGAGCGTGTAGCCGTCGACGAGCCAGGTGATCTGTCCGGCGTCGGCCTCGATGTCGGGGGCGATCTCGGCCAATGCCGTGTTGAGTGCGGCCATGGCCGCGACCACTGCGCTCAGGGCGCCGCAGGCGACGACGATGAGCCAGACGGCGCGCAGTGTCAGGCGGTCGGGGGTGGGCTTGGCCGTTGTCATGACTCGCACCCTCTCGTGATCGCGTCGGTGCTCGGGACACCCGTGTTGCGCAATCGTGACGCCGACGCGCGGCGCTGCTGCGCGGTCTCAACTGTTACTTCTGTCACTCTGGTCCTAGCAGTCACAGATCGCTCGAAGTGCCCGGGTCGATGTCGCCCCGGTGTGAAAGGAACCGTGACCATGTCTCTCCGTACTCATGCCGGCCGACCGCATTCCACTGCGTCCATCCGATTCTGGCGCGTCGTGGCGATGGTGGCACCGCTCGTCGCGCTGGTCATCGGGATGTTGCTCGTCGTCGGTTCGATGGGCTGACAATTTTTTTGAGACTAACAGTCTCGTGCGCGGTAGGTTGCGTTTCGTGACCGACGACGACCGGGTGCGCCGTAACGATCCCCGTCCCGCGCAATCGCGTGCCAAGGTGGTCGCGGCTGCGGCAGACCTGCTCCGCGCCGCCGGGCCGTCCGCGGTCACCGTGGATTCGGTGATCGGGGACGCAGAGGTGTCGCGAGCCACGTTCTACCGTCATTTCGCCTCGACGACCGAGGTGGTCGCGGCTGCTTTCCAGGTCGTGATCCCGGCTGCCCCGGTACCGCCGGCCACGGGTTCGGTACGCGATCGGCTCACGGCCCTGGCCCTGTCGCAGGCCCGCTTGTTCGCGGAGGTGCCCGCCTCGACGACGTTCCTCGCATGGCTGTCGCTGGGCGCCGATCTCGCCGAGACGTACGGCGCGCCCGGTGAGGCGCCCGAGCGCGTCGAGCAGCGGACATTGCGTGAACGGGTGGCCGACCAGTACCTGCGGCCCTTCGACGAGGTCCTGTCGAGCCCGGACGCGGTCGCACTACTCGGACAGGTTGATCGGATCACCGCGATGGCCCTCATCATCGGGCCGCTGGCGATGGGCCGGCTCAGCACGCTGCCGACCTTCGACTACGAGGCCATCGCACGGGCCGCCGTGGACGGCTTCCTCGCCACGCACAAAAAGGACTAACGCCGGGTCAGGACCACGTTGCCCAGTACGGGAGCGTCGTCCCGCTCGGCTGCGGTGGCGGTGGCCACCAGGTCGGTGCCGGTGTCCCAGACCGAGATCCGGAACGTCTCACCCGGGAAGAACACCCCCGCGAACTTCGCGCCGAACCCGGCCACAGCGTCGGTGTCACCGCCGAGGAGTTCGTCGGTGATCGCCCGGCAGACCGTCCCGTAGCTACACAGTCCGTGCAGGATCGGTGCCGGGAAACCGGCGGCGGAGGCGAAGGCCGGATCGGAGTGCAGCGGGTTGCGGTCGCCGCACAGGCGGTAGAGCAGAGCCTGATTAGGACGGGTCGCGACGGTGATGACGGCGTCGGGATCGCGGTCGGGATACGCCACGCGATCCGACGTGCCGCGCTCCCCGCCGAAGCCGCCCTCGCCCTTGGCGAAGATCGACGACCGTGTGGTCCACAGGAGTTCGCCGTCCGAGTCGAATGTCTGCGTCTCGGTGATGACGACGGCCGCGGACCCCTTGTCCTGCACCTCCGCGATCTGCGATCGGGTCGTGCCCGTGCCGCTCGGCGGGATCGGACGGTGCGTGGTCACCTGCTGGCTGCCGTGCACCACCTTCGCCAGATCGATCTCGATGCCGGGGAAGGAGACGGTCGGGGCCTCGGTGGCCTCGAAGCTCTCGGCCACGGTGCCGAAGGTGGGCAACACCTTCGGGGCGGTGTCATGGACGTAGCGCAACCCCTCGACGTCGAGGGGATCCGCTGCGGCACCGACGCCGAGGTTGTACAACGCCACGTTCGACGCCGACCACGCGAACGTCGACTCGCCGAGATCCGCCCCGACCGCGATCGACGGATCAATCGGCATCAGCCGGCCTGCCGATCCGACCCGGCCGACACGGTGTCGTTCGCCGCGATGTCCATGGCGGC
This sequence comes from Williamsia sp., assembly GCF_016462415.1. Taxonomy (GTDB): domain Bacteria; phylum Actinomycetota; class Actinomycetes; order Mycobacteriales; family Mycobacteriaceae; genus Williamsia_A. Next base: position 25,863 of record NZ_JAEMTF010000022.1, read on the forward strand.
GAGGTAGCCGAACACCATGGCGGGTCCGATGGTCGCGCCCGGTCCGGCGTAGGTGTGTCCCATGACCGGGCTGCTGGTGTTGCCGGCCGCGTAGAGGCCCTCGATGATCGAACCGTCCTCGCGCAGAGCGCGTCCGGCGACATCGGTGTTGATACCGCCCTTGGTGCCGAGGTCGCCGGGGAACATCTTCACCGCGTAGTACGGCGCCTTCGTCAGCTCGCCCAGGCTGGGGTTGGGCTTGTTGGTGATGTCGCCGTAGTAGTGGTCGTACTTGCTGACGCCGCGCCCGAAGTCCTCGTCGGATCCGTTGCGTGCGAACCCGTTGAAGCGCTCGGCGGTCGCCACGAGTGCGTCGGCCGGCACCTCCATCTTCTCTGCCAGGCTCTCCAGCGACTCGGCCTTGAGTACGGCACCGGTCTTGAACCATTTGCCGGGCAACGGCTGTCGGCCCGAGACGGAGGCGAACATGTAGCGGTCACGGTAGGTCTGGTCGAAGACCAACCACGCCGGGATGTTGGCGCCGGGGCCCTCGCCCTGGCCGAACTCCCCGCCGAACATCTGGTGCACGGCCTCGACGTAGGGCAACGACTCGTTCATGAAGCGCTCGCCGCGGGTGTTGACCATGAACGAACACGGCAACGAGCGCTCGGCGAGGGCGAACCACGGGCCACGCGGCAGCATGATCGTCGGACCCCACCAGGAGTCCTCCATGAAGCTCACCGCGGCACCGATCTTGATGCCCGCGTTGATGCCGTCGCCGGTGTTGCTGGGGGCGCCGGTCGTCCACTCGGTGCCGATCGGTTCGCGCTGGTACTTCTTGCGCATCTCCTCGTTGTGCTCGAAACCGCCGCACGCCAGGATCACACCCTTGCGGGCGCGGATGGTCTTCGTGGTGCCGTCTACGTCGACGGTCACCCCGACGACGCGTCCGTTCTCGGTCACCAGATCGGTGAGGCCGGTCTTGAGAAGCAGTGGCACACCGAGTTTGCGGACGCCGAGCAGCAGCTCGCCCATCAGGGCGGCGCCCATGCCGATCAGGTGCTTGCGCGTCACTCGGCCCCAGATCATCCGCAGACCGACCTGCATGATCTTCAGCGGCCCGCGCCAGTGCCGCAGGCCGGTCGACAGCCAGCGGTAATCGGACTGCTTCACCACGACGCCCAACGGGGCCTTGGTGTACTGCGGGTGCAGGTTCGCGAAATCGGCGCCCAGCTTCTTGGCGTCGAACGGCCGGGGCTCGCACGAGCGTCCGCCGACCCGCCCACCGGGAGCCTCGGGGTAGTAGTCGGAGTAGTTCTTCACCCACTCCAGATCCAGGGGCGCGTACTCGGAGAGGAAGTCGAGGACCTTCGGGCCGTTGTCGATGTAGGCGTCGATGCGCTCGGGAGCCACCACGTCGCCGACGATGGAGCGGACGTAGGTGCGGGCGGCCTCCGGGTCGTCCTTGACGCCGTCGCGCTCGAGGACCGAGTTGTTCGGGATCCACACGCCGCCGCCGGAGCGTGAGGTCGAGCCGCCCCAGTACGCGGACTTCTCGATGATGACGGTCTTCAGGCCCTGGGACGCCGCCGTGATCGCGGCGCTCATCCCTGCTCCGCCTGCGCCGACGACGACGACGTCGTACTCGCTGTCCAGGTGGTCCGTGGTGGTCATGCTCGCCCCTTCGTTGTGCGGCCCTGCGATGGTGGCGGTCATCGGAGCGCCGATGCCCGTTCCCACAAATCTAGAACACGTTATAGAATTGCTTTGTCTGCAGGCTATACCAGGTCCGCGCATGCCCACCAGGCTCGCTGGTGGGCGAGAACGACAACACGTTCACATACGAGAGGTGTCGACGATGACCGTCTCCGGAAAGCTTCGGCAGGAGATCGCCGATGCGCTGGCCGACGCCGAGTCCACGGCCACCGCGGTCGATCCGCCGACGGCCCGCTACGACGCGCTCGACGTCGTCGACGCCTACGAGATCCAGCTGATCAACATCCGGCGTCGCCTCGACGCCGGAGCGGTCGTCGCCGGGCACAAGGTGGGTCTGGCGTCGGAGGCGATGCAGAAGATGATGGGTGTCGACGAGCCGGACTACGGCCACCTCCTCGACACCATGCAGTACTTCGAGAACACCCCCATCGACGCGGCCCGCTTCTGCTTCCCGCGGGTCGAGGTGGAGGTCGGCTTCATCCTCGGCAAGGACCTCCCCGGCGAGGGCTGCACCAATGAGGACGTGATCGACGCGGTCGAGTGGGTGGTGCCGTCCATCGAGCTCATCGACTCCCGCATCCGCGACTGGAAGATCACCCTCTGCGACACCATCGCCGACAACGCATCGTCGTGCGGATGGGTGCTCGGAGAGCAGCGTGTCGCGATCGCCGACATCGACACCGGCGACATCGACGCCGAGCTGACGCGCAACGGCGAGGTCATCGCCAAGGGCAATTCGTCGGCGGTGCTGGGCCACCCGCTCACTGCGGTGTCGTGGTTGGCGCGCAAGGTCGATGGCTTCGGCGTGCGACTGAAGGCAGGCGACGTGATCCTGCCCGGCACCGCCACCCGCGCCATCGACATCCGATCGGGTGACCACTTCGTCGCCGACTTCGCCGGATTGGGAAGTGTCACCCTTGATTTCGTCTAGACAGCGGATCTCACCTGATTTTCGTCATGTATCGCCGTTCGAGTTGAGGAGTCACCCGTGACAGGCAAGGTCACCGCCGCGATCATCGGATCGGGCAACATCGGTACCGACCTGATGTACAAGCTGGAGCGGTCGGAGTACATCGCACCGCGCTGGATGGTCGGTATCGACGCCGACTCCGAGGGCATGAAGCGCGCCGCCGACCACGGGTTGATCACGATGTCCGGCGGTGCCGAGGAGCTCCTGAACTCATCGGAGAAGCCGGACTTCATCTTCGAGGCGACCTCGGCCTACGTTCACCGCGAGTACGCGCCGCGTTACGAGGCGGCCGGGATCACCGCCATCGACCTCACCCCGGCCGCGGTCGGGCCGGCGGTCGTGCCACCGGCGAACCTGCGCGAGCACCTGTCGGCACCGAACACGAACATGATCACCTGCGGCGGCCAGGCCACCATCCCGATGGTGCACGCGGTGTCGTCGGTGGTGCCGGTGAGCTACGCCGAGATCGTCGCCTCGGTCGCGTCGGTGTCGGCCGGGCCCGGCACCCGCGCCAACATCGACGAGTTCACCAAGACGACGTCGGCGGGTGTGGTGTCGATCGGTGGTGCCGATCGCGGCAAGGCGATCATCATCCTGAACCCGGCCGACCCGCCGATGATCATGCGCGACACCATCTTCTGCGCCATCCCAGAGGACGCGGACACCGACGCGATCGCCGAGTCGATCCACAAGCGGGAGAAAGAGATCCAGCAGTACGTCCCCGGATACCGGCTGCTGCAGGATCCGCAGTTCGATCCGCCGAGCGTCATCAACGGTGGCATGGCGCGCGTGTCGATCTTCGTGGAGGTCGAAGGCGCGGGGGACTTCCTGCCGCCCTACGCGGGCAACCTCGACATCATGACCGCGGCGGCCACCAAGGTCGGCGAAGAGCTGGCCAAGCAGAAACTGGGAGTGTGAATCGTGTTCGCAGACAGAGCTGATCTGATGGCCGGTGCGCGAAAGTACAGCGACACCCTCGACATCCGCATCACCGATTCGTCGCTGCGCGACGGCAGCCACCACAAGCGTCACCAGTTCACCACCGACGACGTCCGCAACATCGTCGGTGCTCTCGACGGCGCCGGGGTGCCGGTCATCGAGGTGACCCACGGTGACGGCCTCGGAGGCTCGTCGTTCAACTACGGCTTCTCCAAGACCCCGGAGCAGCAGCTGATCCGAGCAGCGGTGGAGACGGCGACGTCGGCGAAGATCGCGTTCCTGATGCTGCCCGGACTGGGCGTGAAGGACGACATCCGTGCCGCTCAGGACAACGGCGCGTCGATCTGCCGCATCGCCACCCACTGCACCGAGGCCGATGTCTCCATCCAGCACTTCGGGCTGGCCCGTGAGCTCGGGTTGGAGACCGTCGGGTTCCTGATGATGTCGCACAGCCAGCCGCCGGAGGTGCTCGCGAAGCAGGCCCGCATCCAGGCCGACGCGGGGTGTCAGTGCGTGTACGTCGTCGACTCCGCCGGCGCACTGGTGCTCGAGCAGGTGTCGGATCGGGTGGCCGCGGTGGTCGCCGAGCTCGGGGACGACGCCCAGGTCGGGTTCCACGGTCACGAGAACCTCGACATCGCGGTCGCCAACTCGATCGCCGCCGTCCGTGCGGGTGCCCAGCAGATCGACGGCTCGGTCCGACGGTTCGGCGCCGGCGCGGGCAACACGCCGGTCGAGGCGTTCGTCGGGGTCTGCGACAAGCTCGGCATCACCACCGGCGTCGACTTCATGAAGATCGCCGACGCCGCGCAGGACGTGGTGCGTCCGGTGATGCCGTCGGAGTGTCTGGTCGATCGTCCGTCGATGATGATGGGCTACGCGGGCTGCTACAGCTCGTTCCTCAAGCACGCCGAGGGCCACGCCGAGAAGTACGGGGTGTCGGCCGCCGACATCCTCCTCGAGGCCGGCGCCCGAAAGCTGGTGGGCGGCCAGGAGGACCAGCTCATCGACATCGCCCTCGAGTTGCTGAAAAAGCAGAACGCCAACGCCGGGGTCTGACCCCCGCCACCCGGAAATGTGTGGTTTCGGTGACGGCCACCTGGTGTTTTGGTCGCCGGAACCACACATTTCCGGGAGTCAGGCTGCCGCTGGCTGCCACCCGCGCGACAGGAGCGCGTGTCGAACCTGCGCGATGTACGCGTCGCGACCGCGCGTGAGTGTCCGCGCCACGGCGGGGAGAAGGATCCAGCCGTCTGTACGGAGATCGTTCCACCGGCCGACGTCGTATGCATGTTGCTTGGCGTCTCGGTGATGCTCACCGTCGTATTCGCAAGCGACCTTGAACCGTGGCCACGCGATGTCGAGTCGATACCGACCGCCGAACACCTCCCATTGCAATACGAAACCGGTGAGCCCGGCGTCGCTGAGCCACAGGCGCATTCGTGTCTCCCAGGGCGACTCCGAATTGCGGTCGACCGCGGCGAGCGCACGGTGTGCCTTGCCGATACCCCAGTGGTTCTCCCACGTTCGCAACTCCGACCGCACGAGTTCAGGCAAGTCAGGGTGCCGGCGGGTCATCGCGTCGAGCGCGGCGACGGCATCTTCGCGGTGGTTGAAGCGCCCGAGGTCGATGGCGGTTCGCTCGAGTGTTGTGCACCGGATGTCGTCGACGGTGGTCCATTGACTGTCGTCGAGTTGAACGCGTCGAACGGCCACTCCGTCGTGCTGTCGCCCGTTGACGGGGACGATGATCTCCGGGAGGGCGTCCGCGGGTCGGTACGGGTTGCCCCACAGTTCTGCTGCAGACCAGCCGCAGAGGACGCCGTAGGGATAGGCGACCGCCGCCGCGCGACCCATCATCGCGAAGTCGGGCTCGAGATCGGATCGCACCCATACCCCGCGGAGGACGCGTCGATACTCGGTACGCATCCGGTACTGCGTCATCAGCCCGAGTAGGTCTGAGGTCGCCGCGGGGCCGTCGGGGAGTTCATCCATGTCGAGTTGGACCCGTCGCGGCCGAGTTCAGTTCCACCCGGCGAAAATGTGCGGTTTCGGCGAGCGCGACCTGCGGAAACGGTCACCGGAACCGCACATTTCCGGAAAGAGGCGGGCAGCTACATTCCGGCGGGTGGGTGACCGAGGTTGAACACGGCGCCGAAGGGGTCCTTGACCGACGCCAGGGTTCCGTACGGGGTGTCCTCGCCGGGCATCAGCACCGAGCCGCCCAACGACCTCACCTGGTCCACGGTCGCCGCGACATCGTCGACGGTGACGTACATCTGCCAGAACGACGGCGCCTCGGGAGGCAGCATCGTCGATGCGTTCATGATCCCGGAGTAGCTCATCTCGCCGTTGAACACCTGCGAGTAGAAGTCCGGTCCCGGGCCGTCGGCGCCACCGGTCCCGACCTCCTCGAGGCGGGCCCCGGTCACCAGCGGATAGAACGCGCGCGATGCCGCGTAGTCCTTGCTCAGGCAGTCGAACCAGTAGGGCGCACCGTGCACACCCCACTCCGCGAAACCGGTGTGCGCGTTCGGCTGCCAGAACCCGATCGCCGCACCGGCGGTGTCGGTGAGGAGGAGCATCGTGCCCTCGGGTCCGACGGCCATCGGCGGGACGATCACGGTGCCGCCCGCCTCGATGGCCGCGGCGGCGGTGGCCTCGGCGTCGGCGGTGTGCAGATACACCGACCAGATGTTCGGCGGGGCGCCCGCGCCCTCCATGTACGGGCTCAGCCCGGCGACGCGGTGGCCGCGGACGGTGAAGTTCTGGTACCCGCCGAACTCCTCGCGCGGCGGTTCCTCGACCTCCCATCCGAAGATCGCCCGGTAGAACTCGGCGGCGCCGGCCGGGTCGCTGCTCATCAGATCCATCCAGATGGGCGCGCCCAGCGGGGCGGAGTAGTCGGTCATCGCAATGGTCCTCTCGCGCGGTGTCAGGTCACTGTGTCTGACCCGGGCGTCGGGCGAAAGTAATCGCGATGAACTCGTCGGACTCTCAGAAATACCCGTCGGGGTCGGTGTCCGGACCGTGCGGCGGGATGATCCCCTCGCTCACCCCGTGATCGATGCTGGCCGACAGCCGCGAACACGTCGGCGTCATCGCCGGGTTGCCGCCCTCGGCCCGGACGCGCGTCAGCTCGTTGCACTGTTCGCGGGCATCGGCGTTCCACTGCACGCTGGTCTGGAACTCGCTGGTCTTCTTCACCAGCACACAGGCGTGACAGGCGCGGCACTCGATCTCCCGCATCCCGCCCCGCAGGTAGTGCGTCCGGTCGCGCTCGGTGGCCGAGCGCACGGAGTGCAGTCGCTGTGGGTCGTCACCGAAGTCCGGCGCCTTGGCCCAGCCCTTCGGTTTGTCGACGGCGCTGGTCATCGACGATCAGACCTTCGCGGCGTCGTTGGTGGCCTTGAGTTTCGCGGTCTCGGCGGCGACATCGGAGTCGGTGTCCTCACCGGCGGCCTTGCGACGCAGGTTGTCCTCGATCTCGACGCCCCAGTTCTCCAGGGCTTTCTCGGTGTCGATCTCGTACTCGTAGCGACCGGTCATCTCCTCGGTCACGTCGGCGACGTCGACGTAGAACTGCTCGTACCACCGGCGCAGCTGGTAGACGGGACCGTCCTCCTCCACGAGCAGCGGGTTGTCGATGCGGCTCTTGTGCTTCCAGATCTCCACGTCCTGCAGGAAACCGACCTCGACACCCTCGGAGATCTTGCGCGCCATGCCCTGGGCCTGCTTCTCCGACAGACCCTCCGGCTTCTTCGCCATCACGCCGAACATCAACACGAACGAGTTGTTGTCGATGGGGTAGTGGCAGTTGGTCAGGATCGTCTCGATCGCGTAGCCGCCATAGGTCTGGTGCATCGGGTTGAGCATGTACGCCGGGCCGTAGTACGCGGCGATCGACTTGAGGTAGCTGTCCCCGTACGCCGACGTCATCTCGATGTCGGGCCGGCCACGCGAGTTCATGTACTGCGCGGCGGTCTCACCCTCGAAGACGTTCTTGAAGAAGTCCGGCAGGGCGTAGTGGATGTAGAAGAAGTGCGCCATGTCGACGACGTTGTCGATGATCTCGCGGCAGTTGGAGCCCTCGATGACGATGCGGTTCCAGGTCCAGTCGGTCCATTCGTCGGTGCCCCACTCCTCGACGACGGGGATCACCACGTCCTCCGGCGGGGGATTGCCCTCGGGGTCGTTGTAGACGAAGAGCTGCCCGCTGCGGACCATCGTCGGCCACGACCTGGTCTTGGCCAGCTTGGGTGCGCGCTTGGCGTAGGGCACGCCCGCGCACCGACCGTTGCCCTTCCAGCGCCAGTCGTGGAACGGGCACGCGATGTTGCCGTCCTTGACGCTGCCCTTGGACAGGTCGCCGCCCATGTGTCGGCAGTATGCGTCGAGAATGCTCACGTCGCCGGTCTCGGCATCCGCCCAGACCACCAACTTGGTCCCGAACGCATCGATCGCATGGGGTGTGCCGTCGCGGTACTCATCGGCCAGGCCGATGCAGTGCCAGCCGCGCGCGAAACGGGTTGGCGGGGTCCCGGTGTCGATTTCCCGGACTGCAACGCCGTCGTCGTGCTTGTCTGACATCTGATGACCTCCTGGAGATCGAGCGATCCGGGCAGGGATCCTCGACGCGATACGTACTAGAACACGTTACAGAAATGGGTGTTGAGACGCCAGCTGTAGGGCGGTTTTGCGGCGTTTGCCATCGGTAAACGCGCTGGCCTCGACATAAATGAGAACGTGTTCTAGTCTTGATCGGAACACGTTCCACCAGAGCGACGGATTGGGAGTTACGCACATGTCACAGCGCAGCGAGGTCGGCACCGAGGTCCTCGACAGGATCAGCGCCCTGCTTCCCGAACTCGAGAAGCGTGCGCAGGAGTGCGAGGACCAGCGTCGCATCCCGGTCGAGACCATTGCGAGCCTCGACGAGGTCGGCTTCTTCAAGCTGGTGCAGCCCGCCCAGTGGGGTGGCTACGAGGTCGATCCGGTGACCTACTACGAGGCCGTCCGTCGCATCGCGAGCGCGTGCGGATCCACCGGGTGGGTCTCGTCGATCCTCGGTATCCACAACTGGCACCTCGCCCTGTTCCCGCAGCAGGCCCAGGAAGAGGTCTGGGGCAAGGATCCCAGTACGCGCATCGGATCGTCCTACGCCCCGATGGGTATGGGCGAGGTCGTCGACGGCGGATACAAGGTCAACGGTGAGTGGCACTGGTCGTCCGGTTGCGACCACGCGGACTGGACGTTCGTCGGTGGACCGGTGTTCAAGAACGGCAAGCCCGTCGACTTCGTCAGCTACCTGCTGCCGCGCAGCGACTACGAGATCCGCGACGTCTGGCACGTCTCCGGACTCAAGGGCACCGGCTCGAACACACTGGTGATCAAGGACGCGTTCGTCCCGTCGCACCGCATGCTCAGCTTCCGGGCCATGGCCACCGGCACGTCGCCCGGCCTCGAGGTCAACACCGCTCCCGTCTACAAGATGCCCTGGGGCACCATCCATCCCACCGTCATCTCGACGCCGGTCGTCGGCATGGGCTACGGCGCCTACGCCGCCCACGTCGAGGCGCAGGGCAAGCGCGTCCGCGCCGCCTACGCCGGCGAGAAGGCCAAGGACGACCCGTTCGGCAAGGTGCGGATCGCCGAGGCCGCCAGCGACATCGACGCCGCGTGGCGCCAACTCTCGGGAAACGTCCAGGACGAGTACGACCTCATCCTGGCCGGCAAAGAGGTCCCGATGGAACTCCGCCTGCGTGCTCGCCGCGATCAGGTGCGCGCGTCGTCACGGTCGATCTCGGCGATCGACCGTCTCTTCGAGGCCGCCGGTGCGCGCGCCCTCGACAGCGATCAACCGCTGCAGCGCTTCTGGCGTGACGCGCACGCCGGCCGCGTGCACGCCGCCAACGACGCCGAGCGCGCCTACCAGGCCTTCGCCAACGGCGAGTTCGGCATCCCCATCGGTGACACCATGGTCTGAGTGCTCTCGACCGAGAAGCACTCCGACCCGCTCATCAGCGACGAAAGGACCCCGGCGAGATGGCTTCGGTCGCAACCGATTCCTCACCGATCAGATCACTCGGATACATGCGTATCGAGGCCACCGACATGGCGGCCTGGCGGGAATACGGTCTGAAAGTGCTCGGCATGGTCGAGGGCAAGGGCGTCACCGAGGGGGCGCTCTACCTCCGCATGGACGACTTCCCCGCGCGTCTGGTCATCGTGCCCAGCGACCGCGACCACCTCGCGTCGTCGGGGTGGGAGTGTTCCAACGCCGCTGCGCTGCAGCAGGTCCGCGACCGTCTGTCCGATGCCGGCGTCGTCTTCCGCGAGGCGAAGGACGAGGAGCTGGTGGACCGGCAGGTCGTCGAGATGATCGTGTTCGAAGACCCCACCGGAAACGTGCTCGAGGCGTTCCACGGTGTGGCCCTGCAACATCGACGCGTCGTCAGCCCCTACGGGCACAAGTTCGTCACCGGTGAGCAGGGTCTCGGTCACGTCGTGCTGACCACCGACGACGACGAGGCATCGCTGAACTTCTACCGCGACGTCCTCGGGTTCCGCCTCCGCGACTCGATGCGTCTGCCCCCGCAGGTGGTCGGCCGCGAGGAAGGCGATGACCCGCCGTGGCTGCGCTTCTTCGGCTGCAACCCGCGCCATCACAGCCTGGCGTTCCTGCCGATCCCGAACGACACCGGCATCGTGCACCTGATGGTCGAGGTCGAGAACTACGACGACGTGGGTCTCGCGCACGACCGGGCACTGCGCAAGAAGGTGCCGATGTCGGCGACGCTGGGTCGGCACGTCAACGACCTGATGCTGTCGTTCTACATGAAGACCCCCGGTGGCTTCGACATCGAATTCGGTTGCGAGGGGCGCACCGTCGCCGACGAGGAATGGGTGGCTCGCGAGAGCACCGCGGTCAGTCTCTGGGGTCATGACTTCACCATCGGCTTCACGAACTGACATGGCCTACGTCTCGAGTGGGACGACGGATTTCGACTCGCGCCAGTTCCGCACGGCCATGGGCCAGTTCTGCACCGGCGTCACGGTCATCACCACCCTCGACGCCGAGGGGTCGCCGGCCGGCTTCGCCTGCCAGTCGTTCGCGGCACTGTCGCTCGACCCGCCCCTGGTCCTGTTCTGTCCCCAGAAGACCTCGCGCAGTTGGAAGATCATCGAGGCCGCGGGCAACTTCTGCGTGAACATCCTCTCCAACCATCAGCAGGACGTCAGTGCGACCTTCGGTGCCCCCGGCACCGACAAGTTCGCCGCCATCGAGTGGGACCCCTCGCCGTCCGGTCTCCCGGTCATCAAACGGTCCATCACGTGGGCCGAGTGCACCGTCGAACGCGTCGAGGACGGCGGCGATCACCTCATCGTCATCGGGCGCGTCTCGACACTCGGCGAGATGCTGCAGGACAAGCCGCTGCTGTTCTACCGCGGCGGGTACCTGTCCACCGAGCATCCGCGGGTCACACCCGCCCAGGCCGAACTCGACGACTTCCTCACCTGGACCGGAGGCGACACATGGCTGTGAGCAGCGACATCTCGGGCACCCAGGCGCATACCCCGCCCACCACGGTCGCCGACATCACCGCCCCGCTGACCGCGGCGATCGCCGAGGCCGAGCGCCTGATCGCATCCGCAGAATTCATCCGTTCCGACATCGACCTCGCCGAGGGGTACAGCTACCTCGGGCAGAGCGTGCACGCCGTGATGCAACTCGCCTGGGCCCGCGCCAAGACCCACCCGTTCTTCGCGACGTCGACCGGCCCGTACACGAAGATGGGTCTCGACAACCCGGACACCCTCTACTACAGCGCCGACCTCGAGGCCGGCGCCGAGTACCTGGTCACCGGGGTACGCGGCAGCACAACCGATCTGAGCTTCCAGGTGATCACCGGGGACTACAACCCGGACAAGGTGCCCGGCGGCGACGACGCGTTCGACGACCGCCGTCTCGACATCGACCCCGACGGGTCGTTCCGAGTGCGCTTCGGTCCGCCCCGCGACGATCCCGGTCCGAACTATTTCGTCCTCGCCGACGGCGCCACCACCCTCGCCGTGCGCGAGGTGTTCAGCGACTGGAGCACCGAACGCAAGGGCTCGATCACCATCGAGCGCACCGACACCGTCGGGACACCAGCCGACGAACCAAATCTCGACGTGCTGACCAAGCGCTACCGCGTCGCGGGCAAGATGCTGCTCTCGCGCATCAACACGTGGTTCAACTTCCCCAAGTGGTTCTACCTCGACAAGCCGGTGAACACCTTCACCGAACCCCGACTCACCCCGGGCGGACTGTCGACGCAGTACTCCTCGGTCGGCCACTTCGACCTCGCCGACGACGAGGCCATGATCATCACCGTGCCGAGATCCGATGCGCCGTATCAGGGTTTCCAGCTCGGCAGCATGTGGTACATCTCGCTGGACTACGTGCACCACCAGACGAGTCTGAACACCGCGCAGGCACAGGTCGATCCGGACGGACTCATCCGGATGGTCGTCTCCCGTCGCGATCCGCACGTGGCGAACTGGATCGAGACCACCGGGCGCACCCACGGCATCATGCAGTTCCGCTGGCAGCGGGTCGCCGCGCCCGTCGAACCGAAGGACGGCCCGACCGCCGTGGTCGTGCCGTTCGACGATGTGGCGCAGCACCTCCCGCACCTCGACCACAACCGCATCGACGACGCCGGGTGGCGGATGCGGATCGCCACGCGGCAGCGGGCGTTCGCGCAGAGGATGCTCGGATGACGGCCCCGGTGACCTCGGGACCGCTGCTGGCCGACAAGGTCGTCGTGGTCGGCGGGGTCGGGCCGGGACTCGGCCGGTCGATCTGCCTGCAGGCCGCGGCCGCAGGGGCCTCGGTGGTGCTGGCGGCGCGCACCGAGGAGCGACTGCGTGCGGTGGCCGACGAGATCACCGCGGCCGGGGGGAACGCGATCGTCGTCCCCACCGACATCACCGTCGACGCCGACGTCGACCGGCTCGTCGATGCGGCGCTGACCGCCTACGGACGTGTCGACGCCCTGGTCAACAACGCGTTCGCGCTGCCGTCGATGAAGCCCTTGGCCCGAACCGATTTCGCCCACATCAGCTCCAGCCTCGACCTGACCATCCTCGGCGGCCTGCGCATGACCAAGGCGTTCACCGAGGCGTTGGCCGCCTCGGACGGCTCGATCGTGATGATCAACTCGATGGTGGTCCGGCACTCCGAGCCGCGCTACGGCAGCTACAAGCTCGCCAAGGCGGCTCTGCTGGCGATGTCGGAGTCGCTGGCGACCGAGCTCGGTGACCAGGGCATCCGCGTGAACAGCATTCTGCCGGGCTACATCTGGGACGACCAACTGAAGTGGTACTTCGGTGAGGTCGCGAAGAAGTACGAGATCAGTGCCGATGACGTGTATGCACAGACCGCGGCGAGATCCGATCTGAAGCGACTGCCCGAGCCCGACGAGATCGCCCGTGCGGTGGTGTTTCTCGCGTCACCGTGGGCCAGTGCGATCACGGGGCAGACGCTCGACGTCAACTGCGGCGAGTACCACAACTGATCGAGCCGGTCACCAGAAGGAGTTCTCCCATGACAGGACGCACCAGCGTCGGAACGGTCGCCGATCTCCACGCGTCGGCGACCAAGGCGTGCGGCCTGGACGACTTCGGTGCCGACGACTACACCGAGGGGCTCGAGGTACTGCTCGACTCCTACGCCGGTGAGGCCGGTCTGACCGAGCTGGGCAGCAAGATGTTCCGGTTCTTCCTCCGCGGGGCGTTGGTCGCGCGACTGCTCAGCGAGGCGTCGTGGAAGGCCAACCCGGCGTACGCCGACGTCGCCGTCGACCGCCCCGTCTTCGTCACCGGCCTCCCGCGGACCGGGACCACCGCGCTGCACCGCCTGCTGACGGCCGATCCCGCGCATCAGGGCCTCGAGATGTGGTTGGCCGAGTTCCCGCAGCCCCGGCCCCCGCGGGACACCTGGGAGGCCAATCCTGTTTTCCAGCAGATCAACAGCGGTCTCGAGCAGCACCACGTCGACAACCCGGAGTTCATGGGCCTGCACTACATGAGCGCCGACGACGTCGAGGAGTGCTGGCAGCTGCTCCGGCAGACGATGAAATCGATCTCGTACGAATCGCTGGCCTACCTGCCGTCGTACTCACGGTGGCTCGCCCAGCAGGACTGGACGAACGCCTATGCGCGGCATCGCAAGAACCTTCAGCTCATCGGTCTCAACGACCCGGGCAAGCGATGGGTGCTGAAGAACCCCAGCCACCTGTTCGCCCTCGACGAGTTGATGTCGGTGTACCCCGACGCGTTGATCATCCAGACCCATCGGCCGCCGCGGACCATCATCGGGTCGATGTGTTCGTTGGCGCAGAGCGCGACTGACGGGTGGTCGACGACGTTCGTGGGCGAGAAGGTCGGCCAGACGCAGCTCGAACTGTGGTCCCGTGGGTTGCGTCGGTTCACCGAGGCGCGGGCGCGATACAACCCGGACCAGTTCGTCGACGTCGACTTCACCGAACTCCGCGACGACCCGATCGGAACGGTCGAACGCGTGTACGCCGCGCTGGGCGCGCCGTTCACCGATGACGCACGCGGGGCGATGACCGCCATGGACGCCGAGAGCAGATCCGGGGATCGCAAACCGGCGCATCGCTATTCACTCGCCGACTTCGGTCTCGGCGACGAGATGGTGGATGCCGAGTTCGAGGGCTTGGTGCCCCAGGCCTGATGGGCCGGTGCGGTGCCTAGGCCGGGCGCGGGTCGGGCTGAGGCACCTGGAAGTGATACCCCTGCGCGAGCGGACACTGCAACGCCACCAGCGAGCGGACCTGCTCGGGGGTCTCGATGCCCTCGGCGATCACCACCAGATCGTTGGCGTCCGCGTGTTCGATGAGACCGGTCAACAGGTGGTCGACGACCCGCGTGCCGAGACCGGACGTCAGCGATGCGTCGATCTTGAACCCGTCGATGGGCCATGTCACCATCCGACTCAGCGACGACCAGCCGCGGCCGACGTCGTCGATGACGATCTGTGCGCCGATCGTCCGCAGCATCGAGATCGCCTGTGCAGCGACCGTGTCGTCCAGGGTGGCCGACTCGATGAGTTCGATGCGCAATCGACAGGCGGGGAAGTCGCTCTCGGTGATCACCGCGGTGAGCATGTCGATCCGCTGCGGCCGGATGAGATGTGCGCCGTCGATGTTGGCGTGCAGGACGGCCGGCTCGTCGGTGGTGGTGTCGTGTTCGAGCATCATCGCCATGGCCTGACGCAGAACCTGCAGGTCGAGGTCGAGCATGATGTCAGTGCTGCGGACCGTGGGCAGAAACCGCGCCGGACTCAGGACACCGTCGGTCGGGTGTAGCCACCGGCACAGCGCCTCGTACCCGTGGGTCCGTCGGGTACGCGGATCGACGATGGCCTGGAACCACGGCCGGATCTCGTCGCGCGACATGGCGTCGACGATCTCCTCGATCGAGTACGCGTCTGTGGTGACGGTCCGGTCGCGCTGCAACTCGAGTTGTTCCTGCAGGATCTGGGCGTACTTCTGCACGATCTGCACGTCCTCGGCGCCGATGTCGTGCCCGATGGTGTCGGTCATGCACAGGGTGCCGATGGGGGTGTGTTCACGACTGAACAGCGGTACCCCCACGTAGGTACGCATGCCTGCCGCGACGAGCGGAGCGGTGAGCGACGGATCGATCCCGGGTTCGGATGCATCGGTGATCACCAGCGGCCGTCCGGTGTCGACGACTTCCCTGCACGTCGTGGACTGGCGGTCGGTGACGGTCCCGACCAGCCCGTCGACGCCGTACGCGGCGAGGACGTGTTGTTTCTCGTCGTCGAGGATGTGCAGGATCGCGACGGGATACCCGGCCGCTGTGGCGGCGAGCTCGAGAGTCGTCTTCAACACGGGGCTGACGCTCGCCGGATCGAGATAATTTCCAGCGGGGCCGCCACGCATCCTCGAGCGGTCATTCATCAGAGGGATGGTAGTACCCCGGTCGGGTACGCCCACCCACCGCGGGCATGAGCTCGCACCGCGACGCGGGACCGCCCGCGGTCAGAGACCGGCGGCATGCGCCAGTGAGTCCATCGATGCCGACGGTTGACCGAACAGCTGTGCGGCGCCGTGGGTTCTCTTGAAGTACAGCTGTACGTCGTGCTCCCAGGTGATGCCGATGCCCCCGTGCAGCTGGACCGCCTCGCCCGCGACCGAGGCGCTCATCTGCGAGCAATAGACGCGTGCGGCGGCGGCCAGTTCGACGGCGTCGGGATCGTCGGCCACGAGCGCCCCCGCCGCCGCATAGGAGATCGACCGCGCGGTCTCGGTGAATGCGTACATGTCGGCCATCCGGTGTTTGAGGGCCTGGAAGGAACCGATCACCCGTCCGAACTGTCTGCGCGACGAGGTGTGGTCCACGGTCTGATCGAGCACCGCGCGCGCGGCGCCGACCTGCTCGGCCGACAGCGCGACCGCCGCGACGGTCCGCAGCCGGGCCAGGAGGTCGGCCGGAGCGGCGATCGTCTGCGACGGGGTCTCGTCGAAGCTCACCGACGACAGCGGCCGGGTGGGGTCCATCGTGGGCAGCGCGGTCACGACCACACCGTCGGCGTCCGGGGACACCTCGTGCAGGGTCACGTGTCCGCCGGATCGCGCGACGACGATCAACACGTCCGCGTACTCGGCGTCGAGCACGTAATGCGCGGTGCCGGTGAGAAGTCCACCGTCGGCGCGCACCCCCGGGTCGTCCCAGCCCGCCGCATCCGCCCAGCAGAGTGCGGCGATGGATTCGCCGGCCGCGATCGCGGGGAGCACCCGTTGACACGCCTCGTCGTCGCGGGAGAGCAGCACCGCCTGTGCCGACAGGACGGCCGACCCGAGCATGGGCACCGGGCTCAACGTCCGGCCGAGTTCCTCGAGCACGACGTGGGATTCCATCAGCGACGCGTCCACGCCACCGAAGCGTTCCGGGATGGCCAGTGCGGCGACACCGATCTGTTCGGCCAACGCACTCCACAGCGTCCGGTCGTAGCGCGGGGTCGCGGCCATCGCCGACCGCAGCGCGGCAGAGTCGCCGTGGCGGCGCAGCACGTCGCGCACCGCACCCCGCAGGTCCGCCTGGTCCTCGGTGTCGATGCCGGGCGAGGTGATCACAGGGGAGCTCACGGGGCCCCCACGTGCGCGGTGACCGACCGCAGGACGCGGGCGCGGTGCAGTGCCGGGGTGCCCCACGCGGTGAGCAGGGCGCGCGTCTTGGTCAGGTACAGCGACAGGTCGTGCTCCTGGGTGTAGCCGATCGCGCCGAGGGTCTGCAGTCCGACGCGCGATGCGAGGTACGCGGCCTGGCCCGCCGCGACCTTGGCCGCCGACACGTCGCGCGAGGCGTCGCCGCCCGCGGGCACCGAGCCGTCGAGCGCGAGTGCGGCCCCATGGACCAGCGGACGCGCCATCTCGACGGCGATGGCCACGTCGGCGAGGTGGTGCTTGATGGCCTGAAAGGATCCGATCGGACGGCCGAACTGGGTGCGTGTGATCGCGTACGCACCGGACATCGCCAGCATCTGTGAGGCCAGACCGAGCAGTTGCGCGGCGGTGGCCAGCGCGCCGTGGTCGAACGCCGCCGTGCCGTCGAGGTCGGTGGCGACCGTGTCGGCGGGGGCGAGCACCGACACCGTGCGGGCCCGGTCGACCGAGGCGTGGGTGCTCACCACGTCACCCGCGCTCAGGGTGGTCCCGTCGAGAAGCAGTCGGTGCGTCGCGGCGTCGCTGTCGGCGGCGTAGGGGACGTCGTCGGGGATCGCCAGCGTGGCCAGCTCGCCCGAGGCCAACGCCTCGAGGAGGTCGGTGCGGTCGGTGGCGGTGAGCAGGGTGGGTACCGCGCCGATGGTCTCGGCGACCGGACCGGGGACGCAGTGCCTGCCGAGTTGCTCGGCGGCGACCACCATCTCGAGTGCACCGGCGCCGAACCCGCCGGACGCCTCGTCGATCAGCAGGGCCGTCACGCCGGTGTCGGCGAGTCGCGCCCACACCGCGAGCCCCGGGCCGCGGTCCCCGTCGTTCCACGACCGCACGACCGCGGGCAGGTCGGCGCGCGTCAGCATCGAGTCGATGCTGTCCGCGAGGTCGGTGTGCTCGGACTCGAGCAGGAATCTCATCGGTCGCCCCGGGGTAGTCCGAGCAGACGCTCGGCGATGACATTGCGTTGGATCTCGTTGGTGCCGGCGTAGATCGGGCCGGACAGCGAGAACAGGAAACCGTCCATCCATCCGCCCGTCGAATCGTCGGGTGTGGGGCCGGCGATCTCGGCGTCGGTGCCGAGCAGGTCCAACGCGGTCTCATGCGTGGCGATGTCCCACTCCGACCAGAAGACCTTGTTGATCGACGACTCCATACCGAGTTGCCCGCCCTCGGCGAGACGGCTGACCGTCGCGTAGGTCGACAACTCGTAGGCGCGGGCTCCGATCCAGGCGTCGGCGACCCGCGCACCGAGAGCATCGCCGGACGTACCGTTCTTGTCCGCCCGGGCCCACAGCGCCAGCAGTCGGTCGGTGGTCGCCAGGAATCGGCCGGGGGAGCGCAGCGACAGTCCGCGTTCGTTCGCCGCGGTGCTCATCGCGATCCGCCATCCGTTGTCCACCTCGCCGATCACACCTGAGTCCCCCGGGCGATCCGGGTCGTCGGGGACGAACACGTTGTCAAGGAACAGTTCCGCGAAACCGGGCTCGCCGTCGAGCTGGTTGATCGGCCGAACGGTCACCCCGTCGGCGCGCAGGTCGAACATGAAGTAGGTGAGACCCTTGTGGCGGGACGACTCCGGATCGCTGCGGAACAGTCCGAATCCACAGTCGGCGAAACTGGAGCGTGAGCTCCACGTCTTCTGCCCGCTGAGCAGCCAACCGCCGTCGGTGCGGACGGCCGTCGACCGCAGCGACGCGAGGTCACTCCCGGATTCCGGTTCGCTCCACGCCTGCCCCCAGATGTCGTCGGCCCGCGCCATCCGCGGCATGATCCGGGCGAGCTGGTCGGGATGGGCGTGCTCGAAAAGAGTGGGGGCGAGCAGGAAGATGCCGTTCTGGCTGACCCGTCCGGGGGCGCCGCTGCGGTAGTACTCCTCCTCGAAGACCACCCAGTGCAGCAGACCGACATCGCGTCCGCCGAACTCCTGTGGCCAACTCACCACGGACATGCGCGCGTCGGCCATGGTCCGTTCCCACTCCCGGTGGGCCTCGAACCCCTCCGCCGAATCCATCGACGGCAGTGGGGAGCTCGGCACGTTCGCCGCCAGCCAGGAACGGACCTCGGTGCGGAAGGACTCGGTGTCGTCGTCGAAGGTGAGGTCCATCAGGCGGTCCCGCCCGCACTCGTCCCACCGGCGCTGGCCTTCATCGATTTCGCGTCCATCCCGCCGAGGGAGTCGCCGCCGGCCGCCTCGGCGTTGGCGCTGTGTGCGAAGTGGTGCCAGCCGAACACCGAGTCCATCGAGGTGCGCAGACCCATCTGGTCCTCGCAGATGTTGACGGCCTTCTTGGCCAGCGCCAAGCCGAGCTGCGGCATCTCGACGATTCGGGCGGAGATCTCGTTCACCTTGTCCTGCAGTTCGTCTCGGGCCACGACGTGGTTGACCATGCCCCACTCCTGTGCCTGCGCCGCCGCGAACCGCTCGCCGGTGAACAGCAGTTCCTTGGCCCGACGCGGGCCGAGGACGAAGGCGTGGGCGAAGTACTCGACGCCCGGGATGCCCATCCGCACCACGGGATCGGAGAAGAAGGCGTCGTCGGAGGCGACGATGAAGTCGCACACCCAGGCCAGCATGAGGCCGCCGGCGATGCAGGCGCCGTGGACCTGGGCGATCATCGGCTTCGGGATCTCGCGCCATCGACGACACATGCCGACGTAGACCTCGATCTCGCGGGCGAGTCGCTGGTCGCCCCCGCTGCGGTCGGTGTGGTCCCAGTAGAGCGAGGCGGTGTTCGGGTACTGCACGTGGAAGTCGCGCTCGGGGGTCCCGATGTCGTGGCCCGCCGAGAAGTGTTTACCGTTCGCACGCAGCACGATCACCTTCACCGCGTTGTCGTCGACCGCGCGCACGAAGGCGGCGTCGAGCGAGTACGTCATCACCGAGTTCTGCGCGTTCCGGAAGTCGGGGCGGTTGAGCGTCACGTACGCGACACCGTCGGCGACCTCGTAGGCCACCGGCGTCGAGTCGGCGGTGAGCTGGTCGCCGGTGAGGGGCGCCGGGATCTGGCTGGCGGGCTCGGTCATGAGTCGACACTACCTAGCAAGTGCTTGGTTGGTAAAGCTCACCGCAGCATGGCGCGCTCGATCTCCGCGGCCGCGTCCTGCAGCTCGCCGACCAGCGCGGCGAGGTCCGATCCGCCCACCGACGTGCCGGGACAGAGCACGATCGACGACGTCACCCGGTTCTGCGCGACGCGGTCGGCCTCGGAGCGCACGGGCGCCGCCACCGACAGCGCGCGGACGTCCCCGTCGAGGTCCTCGGGCCGGTAGTCGGAGTTCATCAGATCCATCAGGAGCTCGGCCAGGCGTCGCCGTACCGGTTGCGACGCCTCGGTGAGGTGGACTGCGCGCAGTGTCTGGATCACCTCGGTCGCCTCCGGGCCGAGGCGCTCCACGCTGTACCCGCGCTCGCGAATGTCGGCCAGCAGCGACGCGAGCCGGTCGCGAGTCGGTGGTGGCGCGGTGGACAACCATTCGGTCTGCTCGCGCCCACCCGCCCACGCGATGTACTCGCGGCACAGCGGTGCGGTGATGGGGATCCTCGTCCCCGGAGCGGCCCAGGCGATGTCACCGGCGATCTCGGTGACCTGGATGAAGTCGCCATCACGCTCGGACAGGAAGACCGGCAGTCCGATACGCCGATGGAGGTCGGCGAGCACCGGGCGGGCGGCGCTGGTCAGTGGTTGGGCGCCCGCGGCGTGGCGGATGCGGGCGAGGAAGCTGGGCGCGAGCGAGAAACGTCCGGCGTCGTCGCGGACGGTCCAGCCGTCGGTGCAGAGCTGGGTGAGCACCGCGTGTGCGGTCGCCCGCGTCATGTCGGTGGCGCGGATGATGTCGGCCAGCGTCGGACGCGCCGTCACGTCGTCGGCGAGATGGTCGATCACCGACACGACCCGTCGGGTCGGCGCCGACACCGGTTGACGATCGGTCTCGTCGCCACCTACATTCAGTGTCATATTGTCGAACGGTAGTGTCGAATAACCGACATTGCAAGCATTGCCCTCGCGCGGTGTTCGATGGACCCAGGCGAGGGGCCGGTGGTCAACAGCGGTGATCGAGTGAGGAGTCGTCAGTGCCCCAGATCGGGTATGAGCTGTCGCATCTGAGTGCGTTGGAGGCCGAATCGGTCCACATCTTCCGGGAGGTGGCGGCCACGTTCGAGCGGCCGGGGCTGCTGTTCTCGGGCGGCAAGGACTCGGT
Source organism: Williamsia sp. (assembly GCF_016462415.1). Taxonomy (GTDB): domain Bacteria; phylum Actinomycetota; class Actinomycetes; order Mycobacteriales; family Mycobacteriaceae; genus Williamsia_A. The sequence continues at coordinate 46,923 of NZ_JAEMTF010000022.1, forward strand.
GGTGATGTTCCACCTCGCCCGCAAGGCGTTCTGGCCCGCGCCGATTCCGTTCCCGCTCATGCACGTCGACACCGGGCACAACTTCGACGAGGTGATCGAATACCGGGACCGCGTGGTGGAGCAGACCGGGGTGCGGTTGATCGTCTCGAGCGTGCAGGACGACATCGACGCCGGTCGCGTGGTCGAGCAGACCGGTCCGGGTGCGAGCCGCAACCGCCTGCAGACCACGGCGCTGCTGCGCGGGATCACCGAGAACCGATTCGATGCGGTCTTCGGCGGGGCCCGACGCGACGAGGAGAAGGCGCGCGCCAAGGAGCGGGTGTTCAGTTTTCGGGATCGGTTCGGCGCCTGGGATCCCCGCGCGCAGCGGCCCGAACTGTGGAACCTCTACAACGGTCGCCACGCCACGGGTGAGCACATCCGGGTGTTCCCGCTGAGCAACTGGACCGAACTCGACATCTGGCAGTACATCGAGGCCGAGTCCATCGATCTGCCGTCCATCTACTACGCGCATCAGCGCGAGGTCGTTCCCCGCGACGGGATGCTGCTGGCGAAGACGCGGTTCCTCGAGATCGCCGACGGCGAACAGTCGCACACCGAGACGGTGCGCTTCCGCACCGTCGGCGACGCCACCTGCACCGGCTGCGTGGAGAGCACGGCGGCGACGGTGGCCGAGGTCATCGACGAGGTCGCCGCCACCCGGCTCACCGAACGCGGCGCCACTCGTGCCGACGACCGGATCTCGGAATCGGGTATGGAAGACCGGAAGAAAGAGGGGTACTTCTGATGACCATCTCCGCCGACCGTCTGCGGACGGAGACCGCCGCCCTGCGCGGGGGCAAGGAACTCCTGCGCCTGGCCACCGCGGGCAGCGTCGACGACGGCAAGTCGACGCTCATCGGTCGCCTGCTCTACGACTCGAAGTCGATCTTCGCCGATCAGATGGCCTCGATCGAACGGACCAGCGCCGAGCGCGGTGACGAGTACGCCAACCTCGCGTTGCTGACCGACGGGTTGCGGGCTGAGCGTGAGCAGGGCATCACCATCGACGTCGCCTACCGCTACTTCTCCACGCCGCGACGGAAGTTCATCATCGCCGACACCCCCGGGCACGTGCAGTACACCCGGAACATGGTGACCGGCGCCTCGACCGCCGATCTGGCGATCGTGCTGATCGACGCCCGCAAGGGGGTGCTCGAACAGACGCGTCGGCACGCGTTCCTGTCGTCGTTGCTGGGCATCCCGCACCTCACCCTCGCGGTGAACAAGATGGATCTCGTCGACTGGTCGCAGGAGCGTTTCGACGAGATCCGCGACGAGTTCGCGACCTTCGCCTCCAAGCTCAACGTCACCGACCTCACCTTCGTGCCGGTCTCGGCCCTGTTGGGCGACAACGTCGTCGACACCTCGGTCAACATGCCGTGGTACCACGGCGGTCCGTTGCTCGACCATCTCGAGCGGGTGCACATCGCGTCGGACCGCAACCTGATCGACGCACGCATGCCGGTGCAGTACGTGATCCGTCCGCAGCGCAGCGACGGATCCGACCACCGCAGCTACGCGGGGACCATTGCCGGCGGCACGTTGCGACCCGGTGACGATGTCGTGGTCCTGCCGAGTGGTTTCGGCAGCACCATCGAGTCCATCTGGGCGCCCGGGGGAGTCGAGATCACCGAGGCCTTCGCACCGATGGCGGTGTCGATCTCGCTGACCGACGAGATCGACATCGCCCGCGGCGAGATGATCGCCCGCCCCAACAACCGTCCGTACGTCGGCCGCGACATCGACGCCATGGTCTGCTGGTTCTCCGAGGACAGCGAACTCCGCGAGGGCAACCGGTACGTGATCGCCTCCACGACGACCGAGTCGCGCGCTCAGATCAGTTCGGTCGCCTATCGCCTCGACGTCAACTCGCTGCACCGCGACGAGGACGCGGAGTCGTTGTCGCTGAACGAGATCGGCCGTATCACCCTGCACTCCCAGCAGCCATTGATGTTCGACGGCTATCGCCGCAACCGGGAGACCGGCAGTTTCATCCTCGTCGACGAGGCGACCAACAAGACCGTCGGCGCCGGCATGATCACCGGTCCGGTGGCGCGGGACAGCAACGTGGTCTGGCACGGGTCGAAGGTGTCGGCCGACCAGCGCCCCTACCGCGGTGGGACCATCTGGCTGACCGGCCTGTCGGCCTCGGGGAAGAGTTCCATCGCAGTCGAACTGGAGCGCCGGCTCGTCGCGGCCGGCCGGCCCGCCTACCTGATGGACGGCGACAACCTGCGCCACGGACTCAACTCGGATCTCGGATTCGGCGACGACGACCGCCGCGAGAACATCCGTCGCACCTCGGAGGTGGCGACCCTGTTCGCCGACTCCGGTGCCATCGCGATCGTCTCGCTGATCAGCCCGTTCGCCGACGAGCGCCAACGCGCCAGGGAGATCCATGCCGCCCGCGAACTCCCCTTCTACGAGGTCTTCGTCGACACACCACTCGACGAGTGCGAGCGGCGAGATCCCAAGGGGCTCTACGCCCGGGCACGCGCGGGCGAGGTCAAGCAGTTCACCGGCATAGACTCGCCGTATGAGCGCCCCAGCACGGCCGAACTCGTGGTGACCCCCGCCGACGGCTCACCCGGCGAGGTCGCCGACGCCGTGATCCGGAACCTCGGCCTGTGAGCACGGCGGGCTTCGACGCCGACATCGCCCTGGCCGCCGAATTGGCGACCGGAGCCGGCGAACTGTTGGTGCGCCTGCGCCGCGACAGCGGCCTGTCCGGGAAAGAGCTGGGCGATGCGGGCGATCAGCAGTCCAACGACTGGCTGCTCGCGCAACTGGCCGAGCGCCGGCCCGACGACGCGGTGCTGTCGGAGGAGTCGGCCGACGACCGCACCCGGCTGGAGGCATCCCGGGTGTGGATCGTCGACCCGGTGGACGGGACGCGCGAGTACGGCATGGAGGGTCACGCCGACTGGGCCGTGCACGTCGCGCTGTGGACCGCCGACGAGGGACTCGTCGTGGGTGCGGTGTCGCTCCCGGCCCTCGAGATCACCTATGACAGCGGTTCCGGCTCCGTCGCGCCGGTCGCCGGGCTGATGTCGACGCCGCGCGGTGACGTCCCACGGGTCGTGATCAGCGGATCCCGACCGCCCACGTTCTCCGACGAGGTCGCGACGGCGATCGGCGGGGTCGCGGTGCCGCTCGGCTCGGCGGGCGCGAAGGCGATGGCGGTGGTGCGCGGCGAGGCCGACGCCTACGTCCACGCCGGTGGGCAGTACGAATGGGATTCGGCAGCGCCGGTCGCGGTCGCGCTGGCGGCCGGTCTCTGGTGCAGCCGCATCGACGGATCCCCGCTGGTCTACAACCAGTCCGACGTCTACCTTCCCGACCTCGTCATCTGTCGTCCCGAACTCGCCCAGACCGTGCTCGGCGTCCTGGCCTGACCTGTGATCACCTGGCTGTTCCTCGGCGCGGCCATCGTCTCCGAGGTCACCGGTTCACTCGCTTTGAAGGCCGCGCTGGACCACCCGGGGTGGTACGCGCTCGTCGTGATCGGGTATCTCGCCGCCTTCGTGCTGCTGGACCGGGTCCTGCGACGCGGGCTCCCGCTCGGGGTGGCGTACGGCATCTGGGGTGCCCTCGGAGTGGCCTTGACCGCGGTGATGTCGTCGGTCCTGTTCGGCGAGACGGTCACCGTCCTCATGGCCGTCGGCATGGTGCTGGTCATCGGCGGGGTCCTGTGCATCGAACTCGGATCCGGCGCGCGCACGGAGAAACCGGTAGGCCCGTCGTGAGCGGATGGGCGTTCCTGGCTCTCGCGATCGGCTCGGAGGTGGCCGGCACGCTCGCGCTGCGGGCCGCCGCGGGCGGTAGGAATCTCTGGTACATCGCCGTCGCGGTCGGCTACCTGCTGTCGTTCGTATTCCTGTCGCTGACGCTGTCGAACGGCGTCGGGCTCGGTGTCGCATACGGGATCTGGGCGGCGACCGGTGTCGCTCTCACCGCCATCGCGAGCCGTTGTCTGTTCGGTGAGGCACTGACGAGGATGATGGGTTTCGGCATAGCCCTGGTCGTCGCCGGGGTGTTGCTGATCGAGATCGGCTCCGGCCGCTGAGATCTCGCACGGGTGATCCCAGCGGCCGGACCGTCGTCAGTTCGCCGTCTGATCGGCCTTCGTGAGGATCAGGTACTGCGCCGAGATCATCTGCCTGGCCTTGGCCGCATCGCGGTCGTAGGTCGCGCCGACGTACCGGCCTTCGGCGACGTAGCAGTTGTTCTGCTGTCCGGAGGCGGTGTCCTGTGTGACGCAGGTGGCGGTGGGCAGGCCCCTCGGCGACTCGCCACGTGTGTAGCCGGCGGCCAGGTCCTGCTCGACGAGCTTGTCGAGGATGTCGGACCCGTCCTCGTCGGTGGTGGCGCGGTACACCGTCGACCGCCAGACCGCGTTGTGCTCGGATCCGTTGTCCTGCAACGTCTTGAGGATCTCGGGCCCGGCCACGCTGGCCATGCCGCGTGGGCCGTAGACGCCGCGCGCGAGTCCGCCCAGCATCTGTCCGTCGGTCTCGGGGATGGCGTAGATCAGGATCTTGTTCTGGTCGAGTTTGATTCGGGAGGGCGTGCCCGGGACGATCGGGGTGGCCGGGAACTTGTCGATCAGCGGTACCTGCTGTGCCACCGCGGTGCGGACGATCGACTCCATCGCGCGCTCCTGGCCGGGTGGGGCCACCACGGCGGTCGAGATGACGTAACTGTTGTGCGCGGTGAACGCGCGCATACCGGGGAACTGTCCGCCGGCGCGGCTCACCAGGGTGCCCGGGAGATCAGCGAGTGGCGCCGGCGCGAAGGCGATTCCGCCGTTGGCGGGGCGGCTGACCGACGCACGGTTCATGGCGGTGGCCGCCGCGGCCGCAGCGGCCGGTGAGTTGTAGCGCAGGACGAGTTGGGTCAACGACCGCGTCTTGTCGCTGACCTTCTTCCTGGGCTGTCCCGCCGAGGTGAAGAAGCCCGTGACGAGCCCCCGCACGCCGGCCGCATCGGCCACGGGTGTGGAGGCGAACACCTTGGTCAGGTCGCCGGTGCCGAACACGACGCCGGTGGGCAGACCGGGCTCGGTCATCTCGGGATCGATCTCCGAGGGCAGGGAGACGAACTCGGCCAGGCGCTGTCCCTCGGCGCCGACGATCTCGGGGTCGGGAGCGGTCGCGAATCCGAAGGGGGCCGACGGCGACGTCGGGTACGTGCCGGTGTCGAGTTGGGCGGTGTTGATCGCCGTGCTCGATGCCGACGGCGCCGACGATCCCGCCACTGGAGATGACACGGCGACGCTGATGCCGTCGGTGGAGGACGTGCAGGCGGCGAGGCCGGTGATGCAGATGATCGCGGACGTCGTCGCCAGAAGGTTTCTCGCGCGCATGGAAGTTCTCCTCGTCGTGTTCGGTCGATGGTCGCACCGATTCGGCGGCCGGTCATCACCGGTCGCCGAACCGTGGTGCGTGGGGTGGGCTCAGAAGCCGAAGCTGCCGGATCCGG
>NZ_JAEMTF010000106.1 GCF_016462415.1 Williamsia sp.
CCCGAGCCCACCTTCGCGGTGCCGAACTGCATCGACTCGGTGATCTTGTCGCGCCGGGCGTCGATGTTGTCCAGCAACACGTTTTGCCGGAAGGTCCACGGCCGGGCCGTGGACGACTTGGGCAACTCGTCGATCGCGCGCTGGATGTAGCCCGACTGCAGATCCAGAGCCGGGACCTCGGGCAGCGTCTGACCGCGACGATCCGGGTAGGCGTGGGTGTAACCGTGCTTGTCCATGTAGTGGATCAGCTCGGCCACCGACTTCGCGGTGACGTCGGCCCGCAGCGTCCACGACGCGTTGGTGTAGCCCAGCGACCACGCGAAGTTCGGGACTTCCTCGAGCATGCGCCCGCGGTAGAGGAACTTCTCGTTCGGCTTGAGTTCTGCGCCGTCGATGCTGAGATCGATGCCGCCGAACGCCAGCACCTGCAGGCCGGTCGCGGTGACGACGATGTCGGCGTCGAGATGCTGCCCGGACGTCAACGCGATTCCGGCCGAGTCGAAATGGTCGATGTGGTCGGTGACGACCTCGGCCTTGCCGGACTTGATCGCACGGAACAGGTCGGCGTCCGGGATCACGCACAGCCGCTGGTCCCACGGGTTGTAGGACGGGTTGAAGTGCTTGTCCACGTCGTAACCCTCGGGGAGGATGCGGGTGGCCAATCCGCGCAGCAGCTTTCGCGCGCGATCCGGGAAGCGCCGGCAGAAGAGATAGAACCCGAGCGCGACACCGGCGTTCTTCTGGCGGATCACCCGGTGAGCGAGCTTCGCGGGCAACACCTTCCGCAACCGCTGAGCGGTCTTGTCCACCAGCGGCAGCACCGTGATGTAGGTGGGCGAGCGCTGCAGCATCGTCACGTGCTCGGCGTCGCGAGACATGGTCGGGATGAGCGTGATGGCGGTCGCGCCGCTGCCGATGACGACGACCTTCTTGCCCGTGTAGTCGAGGTCCTCCGGCCACTGCTGCGGGTGCACGATGGTGCCTGCGAAGTCGCCGATCCCGGGGAAGTCCGGGGTGTAGCCACCGTCGTAGTCGTAGTACCCGGTGCACAGGTAGAGGAAGCGCGACGAGTAGGTGACCGGGGTGCCGTCGACCGTCGCGTCGACCGTCCAGCGGTCGACGGTGCGGTCGAAGTCGGCGCGCAGCACGTGCACGCCGTGCCGGATGTTCTTGTCGATGCCGAACTCGCGGGCGGTGTCGACGAGGTACTGACGAATGTCGCCGCCGTCGGCGATGCTGCGCTCACCCTCCCACGGACGGTAGGGGTAGCTGAGCGTGAAGATGTCGCTGTCGGAGCGGACGCCCGGGTAGCGGAACAGGTCCCAGGTGCCTCCGATGTTCTCGCGACGCTCGAGGATCGCGTAGCTCAGCCCGGGATTGCGCTCATGGACGCGGTAGGCGGCGTTGATGCCGGACAGGCCGGCTCCGATGATGAGGACATCGCGGAACTCGACTGCGGAATCGCTGCGCTGCTCAGATGCTTGCGTCATTGCTCACCCTCTCGATGCGGCCGCTCCGACGGGCTGTCCACGGTCGGCCAGTTATTGACTATCTGACAATAGCGCGCTTATTGACCAAATTTCAATAGCGTGACGTGTTCCATGGTACGTCGGTGTATCACCCCAGTACGAGGGCTGCGGCGACGATCGCCACGAGGCCCGCGATCACCACCACGTCGAGCAGTCCCGGCCGTCGGTCGGGCCGCGACACCGACCCGATGCCACCGCGGTTGTCCATCGACGCGGCGACCTCGCGCGCGTTCTGGGCGGCCAGCGCGCACGCGATCGGCATGCACGCCGACCACTGCTCGGCACGGTCACGCACCGAGCGTTGTCCGGGCAGTCGGCGTTGTGCCACCGTCTGCAGCAGCACCCGGAAGTCGCCGATCATGAACGGCAGCAACCGCAGCGCAACGGTCACCGCCACCGCCACCGACTGCGCCGGGACACCGACCTTGGCCGCGTACCCGACCAGGCGCTGCGAGAACGCGGGCACCTCGACCATCGGGGTGGTCCAGCAGAACAGCAACGACACATAGAACGAGATGATGGTGATCGAGATCAGGATCGCCCATGTACTCGCGCCGCCGAGGCCGAGCTCGACCCCGGCGATCGTCACGAACGGTGCCCCGCCACCCATCGCGGTGACGAACCCACCGCCGAGCATCACCAGGAAGATCCACCACGGCAGTCGCGGGAGCGCGGCGACAGGCACTCGACCGGCCGCCGTCCAGGCGACCGCGATGATGACCGCGGCGGCGACGCTCACCCATGTGGGGTTGATGCCGAACATCAGCGCGAGCGCAGCGATCGCGAAGACCTTGCTCCCCACCCACAGGCGCTTGGCGGGAGACGTCCCGGGCAGCACACGCCCGACCACACCGGCCAACGACGCGCGTGAGGACCGCGCGAGTCGCACGGGGCCGGGCACGATCTGCGGGACCTCCAGCAGTCGGTCGGCGATCGGTGTCAGCTCGTCGACGTCGTGGGTGACCACGATCAGCGTCGTCCCGGAGGCCCGCACCCGGGCGAGAGCGGTCACCATCGCCACCCGGGACGGTTCGTCCAGACCGGCGAGGGGTTCGTCGAGCACGAGCACCCGCGGTCGAGCTGCGAGCAGACCGGCCAGCGCGACCCGTCGCTGCTGACCGACGCTGAGATGGTCGACGCGCTGATCGGCGATCGACCGGTCGAGACCCATCTCGCGCAGGGACTCGACGATCACCGGATTGGTCGACGAGATCAGGCCGGCGGCGTCGGCGATGTCGTCCCGCACGCGCGCCCGCACCAACGACAGCCGCGCGTACTGGTGACCGAACAGGGCGCCGGTGCGGTTGTTCTGGACCGGGGCGCCGTCGAGCAGGACGACTCCCTCGTCAGGCCGCTCGATTCCGGCCAGCAGGCGGGCCAACGTCGACTTGCCCGCACCATTGGCGCCGGTGACCAGCACCGTCTGACCCGCCTCGATGGTCAGATCCACCTGCGCGAGCACATCGCGATGCCAGGGGGTGCCGCTGTCGTGCGCGAAGCGCAGTCCGCGGACGTCGATACGGCCGCCACCGGCAACCACCCGGCCACGTGCCGATGTCGGCGCCTCGTGGGTGGCGGTGTCGCCGCCGGGAACGGCGATCGTGTGGTCGGACTTCTCGATCTCATCGGAGTCGTGGGTGATGTGGACGACGGTGGTGCCCGTGTCGGCCAGGCCGCGATAGACGCCCATCAACTCGTCGCGACCGGACTTGTCGACCATCGCGGTGCTCTCGTCGCTGACGAGCAGCTGCGGGCCGCGGGCCAGGGCGCCGGCGATCGCGAGGCGTTGCAACTGGCCGCCGGACAGGCGCGCGGTCTCGGCGTCGAGACCCACGTGCAGTCCGACGCGGCCGAGCAGGACCGTCGCCTGCTGCGGCGTGAGATGCGGATCGCCCCAGGCGAGGTCGTCACCCACCTGCAGGCCGAGAACACTCGTCTCGGGTCGCTGCCCGATGACCGCGGTGCCGCCGGGTGCGCCGAGTCCGGGGTTGCCTCGACGGAACACGCTGCCCGTCGTCGGCCGACGGCCCGAGATGACACCCGCGAGCGTGGACTTGCCGGCACCGTTGCGGCCGGTGACGCTGACGAGTCCGCCGACGCCGATGTCGGCGTTGATCCCGGAGATCGTGGGCATGATCGCTCCGGGGTGGGTGACCGACACGTCGCGCAGCGACAGGGGCACCGGGGCGATGAGGCCCGTCTCCTCGACGACCGAGTCGGTGACCGGTTCACCGAGACGCTTCATCAGGGAGACCACGGGCGCGCGGACGACCACGGCGGTCGCCATCGCGGCCAGCACCACACCGAGCAGGGTGCCGACGCTGATGGTGATCGGCCAGACCCGAAGTGCCGTTGTCACCGCACGGTCCAGCGATTGCACGTCGGTGAACCCGGCGTTGGACAGGATCCTGGCGGTACCGCCCACGCCGTTGCGGATCTGGTCGAACATGAACTCGCGGTAGGTGGCGAACACCGCCAGGATGCCGGTGAAGAACACGGCTGCCGGGATGCCCAACGCGACGATCGACACCCCGAAGGTCGTCGGCGCCGACCAGCGGCGCCGGATCGCGATGCCGCAGAAGACGCCCATCACGGCCGCGGAGCCCACCATGTTCGCGGTGCCGTAGCCACCGAACAGCAGGGCGACGATCCAGCCGGTGACCCCGGCGAGGACTCCGACGCGGAGTCGTCTCCGGGCGCCGAGCAGCGCGAACGGGATCGACGAGACCAGGATCGCGGCGCCCGCGATGGGCAGCACCCGGCTGAGCACACAGATCGCTGCGGCGACGTCGGCGAACGCCGCGGCCTCGGCGGCCTCGATCGCGGTGATGGGTCGCCGGGTGCGCTTGCGTTGTGGTTGCTCCAGCACCCGATCGGAGTCCAGGACGGAACTCATGGCCACCGTCCTCTCGGTTTGGTACAGATGGTGTCTGTTCCAGGGTGCCAGAGCGGTGGAGCCAGGGTTCGGCGCGAGACTCGCGGATCGACGACCATCCCCCCGATGGACCATCCGACCGACGACGAAAGACTGCATCGATGAGCACCGAGAGCGAGAAGAGCGCGGCGGAGAGGCCGGCGGCCTGGCGTGAGGGATGGGACGAGGGCATCGACTCGCTCTATGCGGCGACCCGCGACACTCCCCCACCGGATTCGCTGGAGTTCCCGACGCTGACCTACGAGGTGACCGGACGCATCGCGCGGATCACGTTCAACCGGCCCAAGCAGGGCAATGCGATCACCGCAGACACCCCGCTCGATCTCGTCGCGTCGGTCGAACGTGCCGACCTCGATCCACGGGTGCACGTCATCCTGTTATCCGGTCGGGGCAAGGGGTTCTGCGGTGGGTACGACCTCGGCGCGTTCGCCGAGCGGAGCCAACGGCCCGAAGGGGATGGCCCCGACCGTGTCCGCGACACCCCGCTGGACCCGAGGGTGCAGGCGGCCAATCACGATCCGAGCGGCGTCTGGGATCCGATGATCGACTACGCAATGATGAGCCGCTACAACCGTGGGTTCGCGAGCCTGATGCACGCCAACAAGCCCGTCGTCGCCAAGCTGCACGGCTTCTGCGTGGCCGGCGGCACCGACATCGCCCTGCACTGCGACCAGATCATCGCCGCCGACGACACCAAGATCGGCTACCCGCCCACCCGCGTGTGGGGTGTTCCGGCCACCGGGCTGTGGGCGCATCGCATCGGAGACCAGCGCGCAAAGCGACTGCTGTTCACCGGCGACTGCATCACCGGTCGCCAGGCACTGGAGTGGGGACTCGCCGTCGACGCCGCACCGGCCGAGGAACTCGATCAGCTCGTCGAGGACTACGTCGCGCGCATCGCGCAGATGCCGGTGAACCAGTTGATGATGATCAAGTTGGCGCTGAACTCCGCGTTGCACGCCCAGGGCATCGCCAACTCGGCGTTGATCAGCACCGTCTTCGACGGGGTGTCGCGACACAGTCGTGAGGGGTACGCGTTCCAGACCCGTTCGGCCACAGTCGGCTTCCGCCAGGCCGTCCGCGAGCGCGACGAGGCATTCGGGGATCAGAAGAAGTCCTGATCCTGGCGCGGGTGGCGAAAGTCTGCAGTCAGCGGGCCGGCATGGACCATACGTCCATGCCGACGCTGTGAGAGCCGACTTTCGCCGTCGTCAGGGGTTGCCGATCACGAGCCCACGGATCAGACCCTCGTCGTCGATCTCGAAGCGGAAGCGGAGATCGACCGGACTGCCGGGGAAGTCGCCGGAGATCTCGGCGACGGCGTCGTGGCCTGAGCCGACCGCGGCAATGGAACGGACGCCGTAGCGCACCGGCGGCACCTCGGTCCGCCACGCACGGATCTCGTCGATGCCGCGGCGAGTCTTGCCCTCGTCCACCACGACGGCATCCGTGGCGAACTGGGCGAAGTACGCGTCGGTGTCGGCTGCGGGCGCCAGCTCGAAATAGCGGCGGATGATGTCGCTGGAAACGGTCGTGGTCATGAGATGTCCTCCTTCGGTGGGTGTTCGACGACCACGCTGGGCGTTCCCGCGGGGAGAGGGTCAAGTCCTCGACCTTCCCCCGGCGGGAGAGTTCATACTCGTCCCATGAGCGACGGGCTGACGATCGGGGAGTTCTCGCGTATCACCCATCTCTCGGTCAAAGCGCTGCGCCGCTATCACGAGTCCGGGCTGCTCGAGCCGGCGTCCGTGGACGCGCACAGCGGCTACCGCCGCTACTCGCTCGACCAGGTGCCCACGGCACAGCTGATCCATCGGTTCCGCGACCTCGACATGCCGTTGTCGGAGATCGCACAGGTCGTCTCCACCCCGGACCCCACCGAACGGGCCGCGCTGATCCGCACGCACCTCGAACGGCTGGAGCGACAATTGGATTCGACCCGGGCAGCGGTGTCGTCGCTGCGGCGGCTGCTCGATCCGTCGCCACCGCCGGTCGAGATGGCGCTCCGACACCACGACGCCCATCGGGTCGCGGCGATCTCCGAGATCGTCGACTCCGCCGACATCCTCGACTGGTACAGCGCGGCGATGTCGGAGATCGACCGCGCACTGGTGGTCTCACGCACCACACCCACCGGACCGCCCGCGGGGCTCTATGACAACGAACTCTTCACCGACGGCCGTGGGCGCATGACCGTGTACATCCCGGCCGACGATCCGCCGACCCGCGGACGCGTCCACAGCCTCGGACTCGACGCCGCCGACCGCGCGGTGACCGTGCATCGCGGCGCACACGACGACATCGACATCACCTACGGACAACTCGGACGACATCTCACCGAACAGGGACTGGCGATCGCGGGTCCGGTGCAGGAGGTCTACCTCTGCGGTCCCCGCGACACCGACGACAACACGCGCTGGCGCACCGAGATCGGGTGGCCCGTGCTGCGGGTCGAGTCGTCGCCGATCTGACCGACGAGACGCCGACTACAGCAGATGCGTACGCCGGTAGATCTTTTCGGCGGTCGGTGTCAGTAGTCCGACCTCGTCGAGGAACTGCATCAGGTGCACGCAGCCGGCCCGCAACATCCGGTGCCGGTGCTCGTTCGACACCATCGCGCCCATCGCGCGGTGCTTGTCCAGACCTGCATCGACGAACGCCTGTGGCCGAACGAGATTGAGTACGATCATCTCGGCACCGAGGGCGACGAGCACCGCACTGCTCTCCCGCCGAAGGCGACCGACCCCCGCCATCGACCCACGCACCTGCTCCCGCGCGAACCGCATGTGCCGGGACTCCTCGAGCACGTGGATCTCGTTGACGGTGTGGATCATCGGCAACACGCTGTCGTCGCCGATGGACCCGCGCTGCATGACGTCGAGGATCTCCTCGGCGATCAGGATCCCCGCGTACGCCACCTCGTTCTTGGCGGTGTTCATGAAGACCTTGCCCATGCGGGCCACCCGACGTGACGGGTGGTACGACGCCCCGACCATCTTCTGCGACGCGAGCGCGAACATCAGGGAGTGCCTGCATTCGTCGGCGACCTCGGTCATCGCGAACTGGAACTCCGGCGAGTGGTAGTCGGCGTTCCGCTGGTCACGGATGATCATCTCCTGCAGCATCATCTCGAACCAGATGCCGATGGTCATGACCGACGCGAACTCGTAGCGGGTCAGCCGGACCCGTTGCTCGCTGGTCAGCTCATCCCAGTACTCGGTCCCGTACAGCGCAGACCACTCCGGGCGACACGCGTACATCGTCGGGTCCAGGGGGAGGTCCCAGTCGATCTCGGTCATCGCGTTGCGCGACGATCGGGTCGAGGACTCCACCAGACGGCTCGAGACCTGGTCCATGCCCTGGTCCAACGAGCTCTGCAGCACCGTCACGAGACGCTCCCACCATTGAATGTGCCATTCACCAGTGTCACTGTATACGCCCAGGAGAGATCGGCAACAGTGCGAACGATCCGAGGGCTCAGCCGGCTTTGCGCTCGGCGGTCTTCTTGGCGGGGGCCTTCTTGGCGGTGGTCTTCTTGGCGGTGGTCTTCTTCGCCGCCGCCTTCTTGGCCGGGGCTTTCTTGGCCGCGGCCTTCTTTGCGGGCGCCTTGGCAGCCGGCGCCTTGTCCTCCGACGATTCGGCCTCGTCGGAACCGCCTCGGTTCTTCACCGATGCCCGCAGCGCGGCGAGCAGGTCGGCAACCTCGGAGTCCTCGTCGTCGTCGGAGTCCGACTTCTCGGGGGTCGGGAACGCTTCGGTGCCGTCGGCTTTCGCCTCGATCAGTTTCGACAGCTCGAGCTGGTAGGTGTCCTCGTGTTCGGACGGGTCGAAATCACCGGCCATGCTGTCGATGAGCGACGCGGCCATCTCGAGTTCCTGCGGCCGGATGGTCGGCTCCTCCTCGAGCGACGGGAAATTCGCCTCACGGACCTCATCGGGCCAGAGCAGTGTCTGCAGTGTCATCACGTTGCCGACCACCCGCAGCGCGGCCAGCCGGGTCCGGTTGCGCAGGGTGAACGTCACGACGGCCACGCGGTCGGTGTCGGCGAGAGCCTGCCGCAACAGCACGTAGGCCTTGGGCGACTTCGACGCCGGCTCGAGGTAGTACGGCTTGTCGTAGTAGATCGGGTCGATCTGCTCGCGCGGGACGAACCCGGTGATCGAGATCTCGGGGCTGCGTTGCACCGGCAGCTCGGCGAGGTCGGACTTGGTGAGGATCACCGTCTCGCCGCTGTCGCTCTCGTATGCGTTGGCGATGTCGGAGAACTGCACCTCGTCATCGGTTCCCTCACGGACCTTGCGGTACCGGATCCGGGTCCCGTCCTTGGAGTCGACCTGGTGCGAACTGCGGTCGTGGCTCTCCGTCGCCGAATAGACCTTGACCGGCACGTTCACCAGGCCAAAGCTCAGATCGCCTTTCCAGATCGAGCGCATGGACATCATTGTGCCGACACCGTGCTCCCGGCGCAGCCCCCTGTGTGCATTCCGTGACCTCCTGTTCGCCCCCGCGCACACGGGCATGCACGCCGGGGTCGTCAGGTCAGACCGTCACCGATCCCGAAAGTCATCGCCGATCGGTGTCGACAATGCTCAGCGCGAGGCGGGGGCAGGCCTTCACGGCGCGCTTCGCACGCCGGTGCGCGGTCGCGTCGATACCCGGTTCACGCTCTCCCCGAACGCTGACCGGGTAACCCCACTCGTCTCTGTCGAAGGTCTCCGGCAGGAGTTCGACGCACAGCCCGCGGCCGTCGCACCGAGTCCAGTCCACGTGCAGCCGACTCATCGCCGCCCTCCCGTCGCGCTGCAGCGACCCATCGCGTGCGCGGCGGCATCGTCGGCGAACACCGCACACGCCGACCGCACCATGCGGGCGGTGCCGTCGGGATGACTGCACGCGCCGCGCTTGTCGATGGTGTCGGCCAGGCGCACAACCCGTGCGGCGTTCTCGGCGCCGCCGCGGGCGAGCAGCTCGGCCATGGCCGCTGCGAGGGCAGGCAACCCGAATCGGCACGGTCCGCACTGCCCTGCCGTCTCACCGGCGAGATAGTCGACGATGGCCGACGCCGCGGACAGTCCGCACTCGTCGCGACGCAGGTAGCGCAGCACCCCGGCGCCGGGACTGGCGCCGACGCTGCTCAGGGTGCGGGCCGACATCGACAGGCGACCGACATCGGCACGGCCGATCCAGGTTCCGTGGAACCCACCCACCAGGACGGCGCGCAGATCGGCGGGGTCGAGCGAGGGCACTCGACGCAGCACCGCACCCATCGGCGTGCCCATGTCGACCTCGAGCACCCCGTCGATCGCGTCGACGCCGCCGAGCGTGACCAACATCGTGCCCGGCTCGTCAGCGGTACCGCGCTCACGGAACCACCGTGGCCCACCGCGTGCGATGAGCGCCAGGTGAGCGAGGGTCTCGACGTTGTGTACCAGGGTGGGTCGACCGTTCAGACCGGCCACCGCGGTGCCGCGTCGCTGATCCCGCGGGACTCCCGGTCCGCCGGCGATACGGTCGATGAGCGCACTCTTTTCTCCGTCGACGAAACGCCCCGGTGTCCCGATCACCGTGATCGCGGTTGCATCCCAACCAGATCCGCGCCGAGCCCGGATGACCGCCTCGAGTCGTGCGACGCGGTGCGTCGGGACGCACAGGTAGGCGGCGTCGGCGCCGATCGCCGACACGGCCGCGCTCAGACCGTCGAGGACCAGATGCGGTGACCGGTCGAGCAGGACGGCGTCCTTGCGGCTCAGCGGCTCTCCCTCGGCGCCGTTGGCGATGACCACCGGGACGCCCGATGCGCGGTCGGTCGCGGCGAGCTTGCGCGCTGAGGGGAACGCAGCGCCGCCACGCCCTGTCAGTCCGGCGGCCTGCGCCATGGCGATCAGGTCGGCTCCACGGGAGGGCAGGGCCCCGTGGATCTGCCGGTGCCGGTCGAGGTCGTCGCCGGCTCCGGTGAGCAGGCGCGGGGCCCGGGTTCCGGACGAGGCCTGGCCAACCGTGTCCGGTGGCGGCGCTGTGGACGTGGTCATCGCAGTGACACCTCTCGGGTGCGGTGGAACTCGGTGAAGTCGGCCCGCAGTCGCAGCGTCAGCGCCACGAGCACGGCCAGGATGGTGATGGCGACCAGGACGATCATCCAGGCGTCACCGGTGTCGCTGCCGCTGCCCAGCCCGTGGGCGAGCGCCACCGGCCACATGGCGTAGCTGATCCAATGGACCCCGCGGAACACCCTGTGGCCCAGACGGTGTCGCAACAGGCTGGTGACGATGACGACGATCGTCATGTCGAGGGTGAGGGTTCCCAGACCGACCCAGAACCACTCGTATCCGCCGCCGAACGGGACGACGACGTCGACGAGGTCGAGTTGGGCGTAGGGGTCGATCACCAGCGTCGTGACGTGGAGCGCGATCAGCAGGGTCGCCGACAGGGACGCGAACTGGTGGATCGCGACCACCCCGAACCGCGGCAGCCCGAAGACACTTCGCCCGGATCGACCCGCGATCCCGAGTACGAGCGACACCGTCAGCATCAACAGTGCGGTGATGCCGGTACCGCGACCCAGCGCCCACAGCGCCTCGTCGGTCATGCCGCGAGTCGGTCGGGAGCAGGCCAACCGTTGCACCCGATGATCGAGCGGTCGGCGGCGACCAGGCGGGCCGGGAGTCCGGTCGCCGCAACCCAGTCGGCTCCGGCGGCACCCTTGACGATGCATGCGGTGCTGACGGTGTTCGCGTCGACGCAGCGCCGCGCGACCACGGTGACGGTGCGCCACCGCACGTCGGCGGGCAGGCCGGTGGCGGGGTCGATGATGTGGTGCATCGACCGGCCGCGATGACGCCACCGTCGATGCAGTGTGCTCGAGGTGGCCACGGAGCAGTCGCCCTGCAGGGCGATCTGGACGCTCGGTTCACCGGGACCGTCGTCGACGAGGATCTGCCACCCACCCGCCGGGGTCTCACCGCGTGCCGCGATGTCACCGCCGAGATCGAGCAGCACCCCGCACCCGATCTCGTCGACGATCACGTCGGCGGCGAGGTCGGCCGCGACTGCTTTCGCGGTCGCCCCGAGGTCGAGGGTGATGCCCTCGGGGACGGTGAGGGTGTCGCCGTGGCGACCGATCATCGTGTGGTCGGCCGGGCGGATCCGAATGCGCGGCATGCCGTCTCCGCGGTCGGCCTGAGCCGGATCGGCCACCACGGCCGCGAGATCACGGTCGTACCCGAGGGAGACCAACGCCTGTCCCACAGTGGGATCCACCGCACCGTCCGATGCGCGGGCGGCGTCGAGGGCTGCGTCGACGAGGGTGCTCAGCGCCGGCGAGATCCGCGTCGGGCGTCCGCGTCGGATCGATTTGCCGTAGAGCTCGGCGTCCGGCCGGAATCGGCTGCAGGCTCGGTCGACGTCGGCCAGGATCGTCTCCACGATCGCCCGTGCGTCACTCAGCCGCCGCGGATCGGTCACGGTCAGCGACGCGTCGAGACCCCAGATCTGCCAGGTGCATGCGGCGGTCATCTCAGGACCCGCTCGTCTGCGCGTGGCTGTCGCCGGATCCGGCCGACACGCTCGGGCTGTCCCCGAAGGTGGACGTCCCCGTCGAGGTGTCGGACGACGCGGAACCGTCGGTGGTCGACGTCGACCCTGTGTCGGTCGTTGCGGCACCGTCGGTACCGGTCGTCGTCGAGGTGTCCTGCACGGTCGTCGACGAGGTGTCGGCGTAGGCGACACCGGTGGTGATGCCGACCGCGGCGAGTGCGCCCATGGTCAACGATGCGGCAGCGATGCGTACCCGCCGGATACCGCGTTCTGGAGTGATCACGACACTCTCCCTTCTCCTGTGCGCTCCAGTGTCGGGATCGCGGCTGTGAGGTCACTGAGTCGCTGCTGGGAGTGTCCCGGTGATGAGCAGGCATCATGGGCGCGTGCCCGACACCTCCCCCGACGCCCCGGTCATCCACGTGTCAGCGGTGGTCATCACCGACACCGCCGGTCGGATCCTGACCGTCCGCAAGCGCGGCACCAGCACATTCATGCTTCCCGGCGGCAAGTTCGAGTCCGGGGAGTCGCCTGCCGATGCAGCCGTACGGGAGAGCGCCGAGGAGGTCGGGGTGATCGTCGACGCCGCCGTCCTGGAACTCCTCGGCCACTTCCGGGCCGACGCGGCCAACGAGCCCGACCACCTCGTCGACGCGCATGTCTACGTCGTCGCAGGCGAGCACGACGCCGCCGACGTCCTCGCCGGCGTGCCCGCATCCGAGATCGATGAGGTCCGCTGGCTGGATCTGCGACACGGGGACGTCGGGGTTCCGCTGGCTCCCCTGCTGACCGATCGGGTGTGGCCTGCCCTCGCCGATCGCGCCCGGTGATGTGGCCCTGTGAGTCACGGCACCGCCCCCGCCCTTGTGGAACAAAGTGCCACGAAGCTCTCGTTACGCGGAGCAAGAAGTTCGGACACGCATGAAGGAGCGAGATGACCAGCGAGCAGCAGACCACCCGACGGATCGTCCTGGCGGCACGGCCGCACGGCGAGCCGAAGGACTCCGACTTCCGATTCGAGGAGGCCACCCTCCCCGAGCTCGGTGACGGACAGGCGCTGTTGCAGACGCTGGACCTGTCGCTCGACCCGTACATGCGGGGACGGATGAGTTCGGCCAAGTCGTACGCGGCGCCGGTGGAGATCGATCAGACCATGGTCGGCGCGACCGTCTCGCGCGTGCTGAAGTCCACCGACTCCGCCGTCGCGCCCGGCGACATCGTCCTGGGCTACGGCGGCTGGCAGACCCATTCGGTCGAGTCCACCTCGTACCTGCGCACACTCGACACCAGCTCCGTACCGGCATCGACCGCACTCGGCGTCCTCGGGATGCCGGGGTTCACCGCGTACTCCGGTCTGCTGACCATCGGGGCGCCCAAGGAGGGCGAGACCGTCGTCGTCGCCGCGGCCACCGGGCCCGTCGGCTCCGCTGTCGGACAGATCGCGAAGATCAAGGGCGCCCGCGCCGTCGGTATCGCCGGCGGCCCGGACAAGGTCGCCTACCTCACCGACGAGCTCGGTTTCGACGCCGCGATCGACCACCGCGCCGACGACTTCGCCGATCAGCTCAAGGCAGCCGTACCCGGTGGCATCGACGTGTATTTCGAGAACGTGGGCGGCAAGGTCTTCGACGCGGTGCTGCCGCGGATGAACACCTACGGTCGGATCCCGGTGTGCGGCCTGGTGGCCAACTACAACCTCACCGATCTGCCCGACGGGCCCGATCGCAGCGGCGCCCTGATGGGTCAGATCCTCTCCCGCAGCCTGACCGTGCGCGGGTTCATCCAGACCGAGTTCGCGAAGGACCAGTTCGACTCGTTCCTGCGGGACGCGTCGGGCTGGGTCGCCGATGGATCGCTGAAGTACCGCGAGCACGTCGTCGAGGGCTTCGACAACACCCTCGACGCGTTCCGCGGCATGCTCTCGGGCAAGAACTTCGGCAAGACGGTGGTGCGGATCTCCGAGTGACGCCTAGGCCAACGATCTGGTCCACGGTTACGGTCGGATCATGAGCAATCTGACGCATTCCGACTCGATCGTCATCGACACGACGCCAGACGCGCTGTACGCGTTGGTCTCCGACGTGACCCGCACCGGGGAGTGGAGTCCGATCTGCGCGGCGTGCTGGTGGGACGAGGGGCAGGGCCCCGAGGTGGGTGCGTGGTTCACCGGACGCAACGAAACCCCCGATCGGACCTGGGAGACCCGATCGGAGGTCGTCGTCGCGACACCCGGCGAGGAGTTCGCTTGGAAGGTGGGCGGGAAGTACAGCCGCTGGGGTTATTCCCTCGAGCCAGCCGACGGTGGCACCCGACTCACCGAGTCGTGGCACTTCACCGACGACGGCATCGCCTTCTTCCACGAGAAGTACGGCGACGAGGCACAGGCTCAGATCCAGAACCGGATCGACGCCGCACACACCGGCATCCCTGCGACCCTCGCCGCGATCAAGAAGATAGCCGAGCAGTCGGGCTAGGTCAGCTCGCGACGCGGCGCGCGATGGTGCTGGCGAGGCCCGACGCGATCTGTGTCGCGCGCTGCTGCTCGCCCTGTTGGGCACCGAGGACGACGATGGTTCCGGTGAGCACCGGCAGGGCCCACTGCAGGTAGCGGAGCTGCTTCTGGGCGTTGGCGACCTCGGGAGGGGTGGTGGGTGCGGGATCGGTCGCGCCGTGCACTGGCGAGCCGTCGCCCTCCACCGTCTTCGCGCCGAGCATGCCGCTGTAGACCGTCGCGCCCAGGGCCGCACCGGTCACGACGAGCTTGGTGACGGTGTTGGCCCGCACGCCGGCCTGATGTGCCGCGCGCCCACGGTTGTCATAGAGCACGACGGCGCCGCCGACGACGTGCGCTGCGATCGCTGCGGCATTGGCGGGCGACCATTTGGCCCAACCGACGGCCGCGACACGAGCACGGTCCCTGGGGTCGCGGACCGCGGCGGCCGCTCCGTTGACGCCGAGGGCGCCCATCAGCGAACCACCGAACCAGGCTGCGGCACCGAGATCGTGGAGTGAACGGGAAGTGGTGATGCGTACGGACATCGGGAGTCCTCTCGGGACATGTCGCTCACGGCCGTCGGACGAACCGACGAGCGGGCGAAGAGCACGACAACAACGGCCGTCTTCAGGCGTGGGATGTGTTGTCGCTACGAATGAATCCGCGACCGGCGATTTCCCGGAGCGGGTGGACGAACCGGGGTTCGGTCGACCCGACTGACTTCAGGAGCAACTACTCCACCGTAGACCGAAATCGC
>NZ_JAEMTF010000107.1:0-4941 GCF_016462415.1 Williamsia sp.
GTACTGGGTCGGGGGGTACTGGTCCGGGTCGAACGCCCGCGTCGGCGGGTGCTGCGGGTCGGGATGGCCGGGGTCGGGCTGATATGGGTACCCGGGCCCCTGCGGGCCGTCGACCGAGGTCCACTGATCGTCGCGCGGCGCCGACGCCCATCGGGGGTCGTCGGGCTGCTGCCCCGGCGATGGTTCGCCGTGCGGTCGATCGGTCATCTCATCGGTCCTCTCCGTGGTACCCGCCACCCAGTCTGCACGGCGGGGGGCGGTCCTACGTCTGCGGCGCAGCCAGGCACTGCGCGGCCCACGCCCGGACCTCGCCGACGAACAGCTCCGGCTGCTCCAGAGCGGCGAAGTGGCCACCACGTTCCAGCTCGTTCCAGTAGGCCAGCGTCGGGTACCGCCTGCGGGCCCAGCGCTCCGAGGTCAGGTTCAGCTCGCGGGGGAACTGCGAGATACCCACCGGCACGGTCACGACCGGCTGGGTGGGTGCCTGGGTCGCCTCCCAGTACAGCCGCGCCGAGGAGGCACCCGAAGCGGTCAGCCAGTACATGGTCACGTCGTCGAGGATCTGGTCGCGCGTCAGAACGGTCGAGAGGTCTCCGTCGTGATCGGTCCAGTCCCAGAACTTCTCCACGATCCAGGCCGCCTGCCCGACCGGCGAGTCCACCAGCGCATAGCCGACGGTCTGCGGACGGGTCGACTGCTGCTTGAAGTACCCGGTCCGGTACCGGCTGTGCTCCTTCGACGCCGCGATGATCTGCTGCTCCCGCTCCGTCGGGGTGGTGTCGGGATCCGGCGGGGCCATCGGCATGTTCAGATGGATGGCCAGCAGATGATCTGCGTCGCGCTCACCCATCCGGGCGGTCACGAGCGCACCCCAGTCGCCGCCCTGCGCGGCATACCGCTCGTATCCCAGGCGGGCCATCAACGTCGCCCAGGCGTCGGCGATCCGCTCGATGTTCCAGCCCTGGCGGGCCGGTTTGTCACTGAACCCGAAACCCGGCAGCGACGGGATCACGAGGTGGAATGCCGGTTCCGAGCCCGCGGGCTCGGTCAGCGGTTCGATGACGTCGAGGAACTCGCACACCGAACCCGGCCACCCGTGGGTCAGCAGCAACGGGGTCGCGTCCGGGCGCGACGACCGCACGTGGATGAAATGGATGCCCAGGCCATCGATGTCGGTGCGGAACTGCGGCAGAGCGTTCAGCCTCGCCTCGACGCGCCGCCAGTCGTATCCGTCGGCCCAGTAGGCGACCAGATCACGCAGATAGGCCTCGGGCAGACCCTGGCTGTGGTCGTCCACCGTCTCCGGCTCGGCCCAGCGGGTGCGGGCCAGCCGATCGGCGAGGTCATCGAGGTCGGCCTGGCCGATCTCGATCCGGAACGGTTCCACGGTGTCGTCTGTGCTCACGTCCTCCAGTGTGCCCCCGCGCTCATCGGGCGCGGGGCTCAGACGTCGGAGATGGCCTCGAGCGGGTTGGTGCGTGCCGCACGGACCGCAGGCCACAGCGCGGCGAGCACGCCCACGACCGCGGCGCCGACGAGCGTGATGCCGATCAGCTCATACGGCAGGACCGCCGTGGTGATGCCGAGATCTTTGAACGTCCGGACCACGGCGATGCCCACACCGCTGCCCAGGATCACCCCGAGGACGGCGCCGAAGATCGCGATGAGCACCGACTCCACGTAGATGGTCCGCCGGATCTGGGCGCGCGCCATTCCGATCGCCCGCAGCATCCCGATCTCGCGCTTTCGCTCGATGACCGACAGCGCCAACGTGTTCACGATGCCGAGCACCGCGATCACCAGCGCGAGACCGAGCATGCCGTAGAGCACCGCGAGCATCTGGTTGATCTGCGACGACGCCTGTCCGGCGAACTCGGCCCGGTCCTCGACCTGGACGGTGAGGAAGTCCTTCGTGGACTGGGTCAGCCTGTCGCGCACCGCGTTCACCGACGCTCCGTCGGCGGTCTTGATCAGGATGAGCCGGTCGCTCTGGAATCCGGCGGGCACCAACTTCTCGTAGGCCCCCTCCCCCATCTGGAACGGGTCGAGGATCTGCGAGTCGCGGAACACCCCGGAGACGGTGACGTCGGCGGTCGTGCCGTCGAAACTGACGAACCTGATCACCTGGCCGCGCTTCCAGCCCTTGGCCTTGCTGGTCTTCTCCGAGACGATCATCCCGTCGCTGGGGATGGACTTCGATGCGCCGTCGAGCATCTCGTACGGGGTGACCGCGCTGAGGTCTCCCGTCGGTGCGACACCGCTGACGGTCTCGTCGCCGACCTTCGCGGAGACGATCCGGAAGGAGACCGTCGAGGCGACGCCCTCGGTGTTCTTCGCTGCGGTGACCACGGAGGTCGGCAGGGACCCCTGGTCCGAGGTCGCGAGAACGAGGTCGGCGGACAGGTCCTTGTCGATGGTGTCGTTGATCGAACCCTTGAGGCTCGACCCGAAGGTGCCGACCACGGCCACCAGCATCAGGCCGAGGGTGAGCGCGAACGCGGTCGCCGCGGTGCGCCTCGGGTTGCGAACGGCGTTGGTACGGGCCAACTGTCCGATCTTGCCGAACGGACGGCCGATGACACGACCGAGCGCGCCGACGAACGGCCGCGACATCGCAGGCGCGGCGAACACCACGGCGAAGATGAGAACGAGAGCACCACCACCGACGGTGGCCGCGAACTTCGCTCCCTGACCCGACGTCCCGACCAAGACCAGCGCGATACCGATGACCCCGAGCAGCGCGCCGATCGACGTGCGCATCCGCAGCGAACTGGCTCCGTCGGTGGCACTCTCACGCATGGCCTCGACCGGCGAGACCTGCGCGGCGCGGCGCGCCGGCGCGTATGCGCTGACCATCGTGACCACGATGCCGACGGCCATGCACGAGATGACCGCGGTCGGGGTGATCTGCAGCGACGCGGTCGGCAGCCCCGAGGTGGACGAGGTGATCGCCTTGAGGATCGCGGCCAACCCGATACCGATACCGAGACCGATCGCGCCACCGAACAGGCCGACGACGAACGCCTCCAACAGAACCGACCGCGTGATCTGGCGCCGGCTCGCGCCGATCGCCCGTAGCAACGCGAGCTCGCGCACACGTTGGGCGATGATCATCGAGAACGTGTTGTAGATGATGAACGTGCCGACGATGAGGCCGATCGCGGCGAAGGCCAACAGGATGTAGTTGAAGACGTCGAGGAACTGGTTGACGTTGTCCTTCTCCTGTTGTCGGACCTGCGCGCCGGTCTGCGTCTTGTAGTCGTCGCCCAGCGCCGAGGCGATCCGGTCGGACAGCTGCTGTGCGGAAACACCGGGCACCGCGGACATCTCGACGTAGGCCGCGCGGGATCCGTCGGACAGCTCCTGCTTGGCCACCGACTCCTGCAGCTGCACGTTCACGTAGCCGCTGGTGTCACCGGGAAGGTCGACCAGGCCGACGACCTTCACCGTCTGCGGAGTGCTGCCACCCCGTGCGACAACGAGTTTCGTCGATGCCCCGACCGTGAGACCGGCCTTGTCGGCGGCCGACTTGTTCAGGACGATCTCGCCGGCCCCCACGGGCGCGCGGCCACCCGGGTAGAGCTTGCTCTCCGTCGGTGACAGCACCTCGTCCTGCGGCAGGAACGCCGTGCCGATGCTCGGTGCGCCACCGGTCTGCAACGCGGTCCCGTCCGCCTTGGCGATGGTGACCGGGGCGCTGTAGCGCGGCACGATGCGGTTGATACCCAATTCCGCCTTGCGGCTGTTCAATTGGGCGATGACGGACTCGTCGATGCCGGTCGATTGGCTGTCCTTCGGGCTGAGCCGGGTGTCGACCCCGACCGCGACCTTGTCGAAGATGCCGTCGAAGGCGCTGGAGATGGTGGCGGTGAAGATGATCGAGCCGGCGACGAACGACGTGCCGAGGACCACCGAGAGCACCGTGAGGACGAGACGGACCTTGTGCGCGGCGAGGTTTCGCAGGGACACCCGCCGCATGGCCGGAGCCGCCATCAGGAATCCAGGTTCTTCATGTAGGCGTACACGTCGTCGGCCGACGGCGACTGCAGTTCCTCCACGATGCGACCGTCGGCGAGGAACACGACGCGATCCGCCCAGCTCGCCGCCCGCGGATCGTGGGTGACGATGACGACGGTCTGACCGAACTCGTCGACCGCGGCACGCAGGATGCTCATGACCTCACCGGAGGATCGCGAGTCGAGGTTGCCGGTCGGCTCGTCGCCGAAGATGATCTGCGGCTTGCCCACCAGCGCACGGGCACACGCCACGCGCTGCTGCTGTCCGCCGGACAGTTCACTGGGGCGGTGACCGAGACGCTCCGTCAGGCCGAGTCGGCCGATGACCGTGTCGAACCACTCCTGGTCGAGCTCGCGGCCGGCGATGTCGAGCGGCAGGGTGATGTTCTCCCGCGCGGTCAGCGTCGGCACCAGGTTGTAGGACTGGAACACGAAGCCGATCCGGTCACGACGCAGCCGTGTCATGTCCTTGTCGTTCAGCGTGGTGAGATCCGTGTCACCGATCGTCACCGTCCCGCCGGTGGCGTCGTCGAGACCGGCGAGGCAGTGCATGAGGGTCGATTTGCCGGAGCCGGACGGTCCCATGATCGCGGTGAACTCGCCCGCGGCGAACGACAGCGACACTCCTTTGAGAGCCTCCACCGTGGTGTCGCCGGATCCGTAGACCTTGGTCACATCCGTTGCGCGCGCGGCGATCTGCGCCGTCGCGGCGTGTGCGCTCGGTGTCCGACCATCCTGGGGGACGCTCATTGATGCCTTCTCCTCGAACCGTGTGGGGGTCACGCCGTCAATCCTGGTTCGCCAGGATAGCCGTGACCATCGGGGCATCCCCTGATCTTTCCCGCGGTACACCCCGGGTGGCATCGGTCGAGAGGATGAACCCGCCCCACCCGTCGAGTGGGCGGTTGCGGACGTCGAGTGGGCG
>NZ_JAEMTF010000107.1:5041-15074 GCF_016462415.1 Williamsia sp.
CGTCGAGTGGGCGGTTGCGGACGTCGAGTGGGCGCCTGTGGACGCCGCGACGTCAGAAGGTGAGCGCCAGCGTGTGCAGCTTGGTGTGCTGCGCCGGGTTGTTGAAGTTGTCGTCGCTGATCAGGATCAGCGTGCGACGGCCACCCGAGATCGTCGGACCCCACGCCATGCCCTCGACGTTGTCGGGACGCAGCATCGGCAGCTTGGCGAAGTCGAACACCAGCCGCTTCGACATCGGCACCTCACGGCCGGACAGCTTGTTCACGCCGGTGACCGAGGTCGCGCCGCGGGTGGTGGCGACGTAGACCTTGATGGTGTTGCGGTTGGCGGCCGGGTCGAACCCGCGCTCGAGCACCAGGTAGTCGGTGCTGCTGATCGACAGGATCTCCGAGACACCGTTGGTGGCGCGGCTGCTTGCGTTCCGGGCGAGCGGGTCGGTGCGGTAGACGTACTCGCTGTTGCCGCGTGCGCCGGTGATCAACAGACGCGATCGGGTTCCGGCCGCCTTGGTGGGGTCGCCGCCGTCCTGCACCAGCGCGGACTCCGTCATCAGCGCGACCTGGCCGCTGCGGGTGACCGTCAGCCCCTCGAAGCCGTCGTTGGTCTTCAGGCCACGGCCGGGGCCGGGGCGGTAGGCCGCCGGGATCGGGATGTCACGGACGTACAGTCCGGGCGGGCTGACGACGCGGACGAACGGACGCGCGCCCTCGCTGCTGACGACGAAGTTGCCGCCCAGTTTGCGGATGCCCTCGAGGTCCATCTGGCCCGGCAGCAGCGGGATGTTGCCCGGGCCGAGGATGGTGCCGGCGTTGGTCAGCACGGGAGTCCGCGTGGCGAACTGACCGTTACCGGTGATCGGGAGCCGGAACTGGAAGTACCGGGCCGGGCCGTACTCGCCCTTGTCGTCGCTGACGGCCACGTAGTTGCCGCCACCGATGTTGTCGATGCCGGACAGCCCGCCGAAGCGGAACGGGGTCGGGACGAAGTTGTCGGGCACGGTCATCGTGTCGACGTACCGCGCCGTCGGGCCGTTTGGCGCCGCGTTCGCGGGCGCCGCGGCGATCAGTCCGGACACTGCGACGGCGCCGACGAGGCAGCCGATCTGAACACGCTGGCCGAGACGGCTGAGACCCATGGGTCGGGATGCTACCGAATCAGCGATACGCAGCGCTATCGAGTGACCACAAGCGTTACGAAGGCGACCGCGAAACGTTATGCGAGTCGCTGCTTGAGGGCGGCGAACTCGTCGGCGATGCCGGTGGGCAGCTTGTCCCCGACGAAGGAGAACCACTCCTCGATCGACGGGATCTCCTCGCGCCACTCGTCGACGTTCACCGCGAGCGCCTCGGCGACATCGTCGAGGTTCACGTCGAGTCCGTCGAGGTCGAGTGCCTCGGGCGTCGCGACGATGCCGACCGGGGTCTCCACGCCGCCGACGGTGCCCTCGATCCGCTCGACGATCCACTTCAGGACGCGGCTGTTCTCGCCGAAACCGGGCCACAGGAAGCGCTTGTCGGCGCCGCGGCGGAACCAGTTGACGTAGAAGACCTTGGGCAGCTTTGACTCGTCGGCGCTCTTGCCGAGGGAGATCCAGTGCTGCAGGTAGTCGCCGACGTTGTAGCCGAGGAACGGCAGCATGGCCATCGGGTCACGACGGATCGCGCCGACGGTGCCCTCGGCGGCGGCGGTCTGCTCGGAGCCGACGGTCGCGCCCATGAAGACGCCGTGCTGCCAGTCGCGGGCCTCGGTCACCAGCGGGACGGTCGTCTTGCGTCGTCCGCCGAACAGGATCGCCGAGATCGGGACACCCTGGGGGTCGTCCCACTCCGGGGCCATGATCGGGCACTGGGCCATCGGAACGCAGTACCGCGAGTTGGGGTGCGCGGCGGGACCGTCGGATTCCGGGGTCCAGTCCTTGCCCTGCCAGTCGATGAGGTGGTCGTGGCTGCCCTCGAGCCCCTCCCACCAGACGTCCTTGTCGTCGGTGACGGCGACGTTGGTGTACATCGTGTTGCCGGCCTTGAGGGTCTCCATAGCGTTCGGGTTCGACGACCAGTTGGTGCCGGGCGCGACGCCGAAGAAGCCGAACTCCGGGTTGACCGCGTAGAGCCTGCCGTCGTCGCCGAAGCGCATCCAGGCGATGTCGTCGCCGAGGGTCTCCGCACGCCATCCCGGGATGGTCGGCTGGATCATGGCGAGGTTGGTCTTGCCACACGCGCTCGGGAACGCCGCGGCGATGTAGTACGCCTTCTCCTCGGGGCTGATGAGCTTGAGGATGAGCATGTGCTCGGCCAGCCAGCCCTCGTCGTGCGCCATCGCCGACGCGATACGCAGCGAGTAGCACTTCTTGCCCAGCAGGGCGTTGCCGCCGTATCCCGATCCGTAGGACCAGATCTCGCGGTCCTCGGGGAAGTGGGTGATGTACTTCTCGGGGTTGCAGGGCCACGGGACGTCGGTGTCGCCGGGCTGCAGCGGCGCGCCCAGGGAGTGCAGCGCCTTGACGAAGAACTTGTCGGTGCCGAGGGTGTCGAGGACGGCGGGTCCGACGCGGGTCATGATGCGCATCGACAGCACCACGTAGGCGGAGTCGGTGATCTCGACGCCCAGCTTCGGGTCGTCGGCGCCGAGCGGGCCCATGCAGAACGGGATGACGTACATCGTGCGGCCG
The DNA here is from genome assembly GCF_016462415.1 of Williamsia sp. Lineage (GTDB taxonomy): Bacteria > Actinomycetota > Actinomycetes > Mycobacteriales > Mycobacteriaceae > Williamsia_A. The sequence goes on from NZ_JAEMTF010000107.1 coordinate 7,710, forward strand.
CGCATGCTGCCCGTGTAGAGCTCGGTCATGGTGGCGCGCATCTCGGTGGGATCGACCCAGTTGTTGGTCGGTCCGGCGTCGATCTCACGCTTGGAACAGATGAAGGTCCGGGACTCGACGCGCGCGACGTCGGCGGGGTCGGAGTTGGCGGCGAACGAGTTCGGCTGCTTCTCCTCGTTCAGCTTCGTGATGGTGCCTGCCGCGAGGAGTTCGTCGGTGAGCCGCGTCCACTCCTCGTCGCTGCCGTCGGACCACACGACCTGATCGGGCTGCGTCAGCCGAGCGACCTCGGCGACCCACTCCAACAGTTCGGTGTGCCGGGTCGGAGCGCTTCCGGGTTCCAGTCCGGGAATGGTCGCTGACGTCATGATGTGTCTCCTGGGATGGCCGACCAGCGAGCGCCGCGTATCTACCCGCCGTATGTGTTTGACCAGGTTACTGGTTGGGTGTAGCGATCCACCAATGGGGGACCGATCGAGCGATCGGGTGTGATCGGGGTCACCGGCTCGACCCGATCAGTCCAGCCTGCCGATGTCGGTGCGCACCCAGTCGCCGGTCTCGATGTCGAGTCGGCGGGACTCGAAACCCCCGTCGCTGTCCACCTCGGTGATGGCGTCGACGCGTCCGTCGTGGTCGGTGTCGGTGTAGACGGTGATCCCGCCCGGGCCGACTCGGGTGAGGGAGTCCGGGATGCCGTCGGCGTCGGAGTCGACGTCGGCGGGCCCGAGATCCCAGACGCGGTCGCCGTCGGCGATCCACAGGTTGTCGTGTAGGTCGTGGACCGGGGCCGACGCGTACAGCGGTTCGGCCGAGCCGACGTGGGTCGCGGACTCGACCCCGTGCACGGCGTCTGTCGCGGCGTCATCGGATCCGTCGAACGGTGAGCTGATGTCCATGTGTGCTGATCTCCCGTCAGGTCAGGCAGTGCCCGACGTGTTGGACGCGGCGGGGGCGATCGGGGTTCCGTCGCGTCCGCCTGCCCGGTGCGCCCGGATCTCGGCGTCGATGCGGGCGACGTCGTCGGCGATCATCCGGGCCCGTCGCTCGTAGTGCCGCATGACCTGTCCGGCGACGACCGGTTCGGTGGCGGTGACCGCCCCGACGACATCGTGTTCGATGCTCGCGCGGGACTCGCCCAGCGCGTCGGCCGACCAGGACCGCATCTGTGCCCGCAGCGCTCCGATCCGTCGCAGCCGCACCACCAGCGCGGCGACGGCCGCACCCACGATCAGGGCCAACGGCATGCTGATCCACTGCAGGGTGTGCACCCCGGCGAGCGGCGTCACGATGAGGCGGCCCAACCCGATGCCCACCGAGGCGCCGAGAAGGACCACCAGCGCGTCCTCGGCGCCACGGCGACGGCCGGTGTGCGGTCGCAGGGTGATCGGTGAGCGTTCGGGGACCGGGGCCGGACCGGGCGTCATCGGCTCGACGCCGAGCAGCGCGACCGACCGGATGCGGTCGAGGTCGTCGCGCACCACCGCATCGAGTCGGTCCCGCAGCTCGGTCACCGCCGACTCGAGCCAGTTCGCGTATCGGTCGACGTCGGAGCGCCGCAGAACGCCGGCCGCGTCCCGCGACTGCGCGCCGAGCTCGCGGATACCGGCGTCGAGTCGGGCGATGGCGTCGGACCGCACCCGGTTGAGCCCCCCTCGCAGCGCACCGAGCCGATCGGCCCGTCCGCGGTCGCGTGACCGCAGCAGACGGGCGCGGGTCGCGGCCAACGCCTCGACGGTGACCGGTGTGGTGGTGGCGGTGGACCGGCGTCGATCGATCTCGTCCGCGACAACCGACCGTGCGGCGTCGGCCCGAGCGCTGATCTGCGCCGGATCGTCGTCGGTGTGTTCGCGGATCCAGCGTGCGAGCTCGTCGACCCCGGACTCGTCGGCGGCCCCGGCGACCGCAGCGGCTCCCGACACCGCGAACACCGGGAGCGCCTCGGTGGGGTCGAGGACGCGGCGGCTGGACTTGGCGTTCGTCGGCCAGTCCCAGAACGCGTCGACCTTGCTGCAGACCACGGCGGCGACCCCGATCGACGACCGCAGCTCGTCGAGGAGGTCGCGTTCGGTTTCCCCGGCCACCGACGACGGGTCGATGACGAGCAGACCGACCACGGCCCGCGACGTGACCTCTCCGGAGTACCGCTCGACGCGCAGGCCGGGATCGACGACCTCGAGTGCGTCGATCAACGTCGCGACCCCTGATCGTCCGACACCGGCGACGACCACCCGGCCGCTCACGCGTCGACCCGGACGAATCGGGACAGGGTGTGTTCGATCTCATCGCGTGCCGTACCGCTCGCCGCGACCCGGTCGAGCAACCCGGCGACCCCGTGCAGTCGTCGCACCCGCACCGCGTCCAGCGTCTCCGCGAGCGGGGCGGTCAGAGCCGAGATCCCGCTCTGCCGGCGCAACAGGGACTCGAGGGCACCGCGGTCGAGCGGACTCCCCGCGTCGTCGGCGGCCTCGATGAGGTCGAGAGCGCTCAGGATGCCAAACTGGTCCAGGCGCCGGAGCAGACCCGTCCGCAGGGTGCGCTCGGCGCGGTCGCCGGTGATGAAGTGCGCGGCCATCGAGGGCATCGGCTCGTCGTCGCGCACCATCTGTGCCAGCAGCGCGAACTCCTCGTCGGCGAGGTCGACGGACGCCAGCAGCGGCATCACCGGATGAACCGATCGGCCCAGGTCAGCCGAGCAGGCGTGCGCGGTGTCCTCGGCGTCCTCCCACGACCCGAGGGTGTCGGCCTTGCCCAGGGCGAGAACCGTGCGCTCGGGTGGGAGTCGGCGCAGCGCGATGCGGTCGGCGGGGCGCGGCCAGCCCACCACGACATACAGCCAGACATCGGCGTCGGCGTCGTCGTCTCCGGGGCCTATCGGGGTGACCTCGAGCCGCTCGCGGATGGCCCGCGCCATGGTGTCGCGGCCGGTTCCCGAACGCCCGCGCACTGCGACCCGCAGGCGACCGTCGAGCTCGCGTGCGGCGCGGTGGAGTTCGACCACATCGGGGAAACGGCTACGCAGATCGGTCACGATCTCCGAGGCGCGATCGAGTTCGGGGCCCGACACGTCCAGCGTCACGACCGCCCCCTCCTGCGCATTCGCGCCTGCCCGGCGCCCGACCCAGCTGTGCACAATCGATCGGATACGCCACCATGTCAGGGTGGAGAACACCGACCGACCCGCCGCAACCGCCGATCCGGCACCGATGACCGCCGAGGATCTGCGGGATCGGGCTCGGCTGTATCCCCGGGTCACCAGTTTCCGGTCGCGGCGTGGATCGCTGACCCCCGCCCAGCAGCACAACTGGGAGACATTGTGGCCGATCGTCGGTCGCGACGCCACGGACACACGCCTGGATCTGGAGCAATGGTTCGGTCGCAGTGCGCCGGTGATCATGGAGATCGGATCGGGAACCGGCACCTCGACCGCCGCGATGGCGAAACTCGAACCGGAGATCGACGTGCTCGCGGTGGAGGTCTACAAGCCGGGACTCGCCCAGCTCCTCGGCTTCATCGAGCGTGAGGGCATCGACAACATCCGCATCGTGCGCGGCGACGCCGTCGTGGTGCTGCGGGAGATGGTTCCGACCGCGTTCTTCGCCGGCATCCGCATCTTCTTCCCCGACCCCTGGCCCAAGGCCCGGCACCACAAGCGTCGACTGATCCAGTCCGGCACGCTCGGACTCATCGCCGACGCGGTCGTCGACGACGGTGTTGTGCACATCGCCACCGACCACGCCGACTACGCCGAGTGGATCGCCGACGAACTCTCCGCGCAGGAGCTGTTGGTCCCGCTCGAGGGCGAGGCGCCGTTCTCGCTGGATCGACCGACCACCAAATTCGAGGGCCGCGCCGACCGTGAGGGGCGATCGGTCACCGAGTTCGTCCTCCGGCGCATCCCCAGGGCAGGAGATCTCTGATGGCCGTCGACGCAGCGTCACCGAACATGGGCGGGTACGGCACCGGGAGCCCCGAGGGGCCGGGGGTCGCCCGGACCATCTCGGGTACCAGTCCCGCGTCCCGGGTCCTGCTCGTCTGGGACGCACCCAACCTCGACATGGGCCTCGGCGCGATCCTCGGCGGACGACCCACCACCGCACACCGACCACGCTTCGACGCACTCGGGCGGTGGCTGCTCGCGCGCACCGCCGACCTGTCCGACGCCCACGAGGGTGAGGTCGAGCCCGAGGCGACCGTGTTCACCAACATCGTCCCCGGCAGCGCCGAAGTGGTCCGGCCGTGGGTCGAGGCGTTGCGTAACGTGGGCTTCGCCGTTTTCGCCAAGCCCAAGCTCGCCGACGACACCGATGTCGATTCGGACATGCTCGACCATATCGAGTTGCGCAGGCACACTGTGGGGCTGGCGGGGCTGATCGTGGCGTCGGCCGACGGTCAGGCTTTCCGGGAGCCGCTCGAGGACGTCGCAGGTGACGGCACGCCGGTCACGGTCCTGGGTTTCCGCGAGCACGCCAGCTGGGCGGTCACCTCCGACATCGTCGACTTCGTCGATCTCGAGGACATCTCCGGGGTGTTCCGGGAGCCGTTGCCGCGGATCAACCTCGATTCGCTGCCCGACGACGGCGCGTGGTTGGCCCCGTTCCGTCCGTTGACGGCGCTGCTCTCCGGCCGTCAGAACTAGCCAGGGTCCCTCGGGACCGACAATGTGGGAACGCTAAGGAGTCGCTGGCAGACGCACCGACCAGCTCGGTGAGCTGAGACAATCGGTGCGGGCACCCCCCGTGTGAGCGATCATGCGCCGCCCCGCGACGACTTCACCCACGACCTTCGAGAGGATGTAACCGGTGTTCGGAGCCATTGGCACATTCGTGTACCGGATGCGCTTCGCCGTCATCGCCGTGATGATCGTCCTGATGGGCGGTCTCGGTCTCTACGGCCTGGGTCTCGGCAAGAACCTCTCACAGAGCGGGTTCTTCGACGACGGATCGCAGTCGGTGCAGGGCTCGCAGCTCGCCGACTCCACGTTCGGACGCGATCACAAATCCGACATCGTGCTGCTGATCACGCCCCCGCCGGGGACCAAGGTCGACGACGCTGCGTTCGGTACCAAGGTCGAGAAGTTCGTCGACGAGATGATCCGCGATCACAGCGACGTCGTGGACCGCAACGATCCGGGCATCGTCGACCCGTTCGCGCCCGCGAACAACGCCGCCGCGGCGGGCGCCCGGGACCAGGTCCGCGCCCAGACCTTCGACGCCTCCCGCGAGCACGCCTTCATCAGCATCGGCGTCCGCGGCAACGACGACACCACCGTCCTCAACAACTACAAGAAACTCGAACCGGCCTTCGACAACATCGACGGGCGCTATGACCTGGCCGGGGCGAAATTCCAGCTCGCCGGTCTGCAGCCGATCGCCAACGCGATCTCCAACGGCACGGCCGAGGACACGACGCGCGCCGAGGTCATCGCGTTGCCGCTGGTCGCGTTGATGCTGTTCTTCATCTTCGGCGGTGTCGTGGCCGCGGTGCTGCCGGTCATCATCGGCGGCCTCACCATCGCAGGCGCCACGGGCATCCTCAACGCCCTGGCCCAGACCACCGAGGTCAACTTCTTCGCCCAGCCGGTCATCTCGCTGATCGGTCTGGGCATAGCGATCGACTACGGGCTGTTCATCGTCAGCAGGTTCCGAGAAGAGTTGGCGGAGGGTTATCCGCCGAAACTCGCAGTGAAACGGACCGTGATGACCGCCGGTCAGACGGTCGTGTTCTCGGCGACGATCATCGTCGCGGCCCTGGCGTGTCTGCTCATCTTCCCGCAGGGATTCCTCAAGTCGGTCGCCTACGGTGCGATCTGCGCGGTGAGCCTCGCGGCACTGCTCTCGGTGACGGTGTTGCCGGGCATCCTCGGCATCCTCGGACCTCGCATCGACATGCTGGGGTTCAAGTTCCTGCGCCGCACCAAGACCAAGAAGGAGATCGAGGACGGCTTCTGGGGCAAGCTCGCCGGGTGGGTCATGCGCCATCCGCTCAAGACCGCCATACCGACGGTCCTGCTGCTCCTCGTGCTCATCATCCCGTTCAGCAACATCTCGTTCGGCGGCATCACCGAGAAGTACCTGCCACCGGGCAACGACTTCCGCAGCGCGCAGCAGGACTTCGACCGCATCTTCCCGACGCAGCGCACCGAGGACATCAAACTCGTCATCCGCTACGACGAGAACAACAGCGACGACGGCACGAAACTGCAGACCATCGCCGACGAAGCCAACAAGATCCCCGGCTTCACCAAGCAGTTCAGCCTCGAGAGTGCCCAGGGCGCCCAGACCGGCAGCATCGAGGGCACGAACACCGGCGTCATCCAGATGTCGGCGGGCCTGATCGACCGCAACACCGCAGGCGACGCGGTCAAGGCCCTGCGGGGCATCGACACCCAGGGCCTCACGATGTACGTGGCCGGTACGCCGGCGCTCACCCAGGACTCCATCGACGCCCTGCTCGACGACCTGCCCCTGATGGCGGTGATGTTGATCGTGGTGACCTTCCTGCTGATGTTCCTGCAGTTCGGGTCGGTGGTGTTGCCGATCAAGGCGGCACTGATGTCGGCGCTGGGTCTGGGCTCCACGCTCGGCGTGCTCACCTGGATCTTCATCGACGGACACGGTTCGTCTCTGTTCAACTTCACCCCGGGACCGCTGATGTCGGCGGTGCTCGTCCTGATCATCGCGATCATCTACGGGCTGTCGACGGACTACGAGGTGTTCCTGCTCTCCCGGATGGTGGAGGCGAGACAGAAGGGCGCGACGACCACCGAGGCGATTCGCAGCGGCACCGCGCACACCGGCCGCATCATCACCGCGGCCGCCGCGATCCTCGTGGTGGTGGTCGGGGCCTTCGGGTTCTCGGAGATCGTGATGATGAAGTACATCGCGTTCGGCATCATCGCGGCACTGATCCTCGACGCCACGGTCATCCGCATGTTGCTGGTGCCCGCGATCATGAAGCTCCTCGGTGACGACTGCTGGTGGGCGCCGAAGTGGATGCAGGCCGTCCAGCGCAAGATCGGCCTCGGCGAGACGGTCCTGGACGACGAGCCCGGACGCGCGAGCATCCCCGGGTCGAGTCGCGACGCGGGAACCGTCGTCGCGCAGGTCCCCACGATGGCGATGGCCACATCCGATCGCGGTGCCGGGACCCGTCCCGCCGCATCACGTCCGGCCGGTCCGGAGCGGGCCGCACCGGACCGTGTCCCGCCGCGCGAGGGCCGACCGCTGCCGCCGCGACCCACCGTGGGTCGGGGTGGTCCGGGATCGCGTGACCAGTCGCCGCACGACGGCCCGGTGCGTCCGAGCGTGCGTCGGGTCGACGCCGAGGCACCCTCCGGTCCCCGACGTCCGCCGCCCCCGCCGGACT